>CAYSCH010000472.1:0-6646 GCA_964429355.1 uncultured Planctomycetaceae bacterium
TTGCAGGCAGTCTCCATGAGGGCTTCGATCCGCCCTTGGCCGGCCGCTTCGCCGCAGGGTTTGGAATTGTCTTGCGAGACGAGTTGGGTTCCAGCGAAACCTACCCATCGGTGGCCGTTGCGAGCGACGGCCGGCCAGTCACCCAAAGACACTTCGCCGAAGTTGTCGGACAATTGCGCTGGGCAGGATGCGACGTGGTCGATGCCGGCACGGTCCCCTCCCCTGCCCTTTCGTGGTCGATCGCTGAAATCAACGCCGCCGGCGGACTCTATCTGGGCAATCCTCAAGGCGATTCTCATCGCGCCGGCATCCACTTTTTCGGACGAGACGGGCGGCCAGTCACCGAGGCCGCCTCTCTGCAGGCCGTCTGTGCCCAGGTGGAGAATTCCCCGGATCGTCCGGTGCGCGCCTTCGGGAAGGCGGGCAAGACCGACGCCCTGCTCCGTTACCAGTCGCGATATGCGGCTGCGTTTCACGGACTGAGACCGCTGCGCTTTCTGCTCCACACAACATGCCGTCCCCTGGGCGTCTGCATCGAGCGATTGCTGCAGCCGACGGGCTGCAAATTGGTGCTCTACCAGCGCGATACCGGAATGCCCTTCGAGCCGATCTCCGAGTCGGTTGGGCATTTTGCGGCGGCGATCGACGACGATGGCCGTCGTTGCCGTGTTTGGGATGAAGGGGGCCGACCGGTTCCCCTGGAAAGTCTCCTCCTGATGTTGGCTCGAATCGTCGCCGGACGCGAATCTCGGAGCCAGCCGATTGTTGTGGGGGAAAGCATGCCCCCTGGCATCTGTTCGCTGCTCCAGAACAGGGGATTTCCGGTTCAACGCTCCGGCCCCCTGCCCTCCGCGATCCACGCGGTCATGGCGGGCAGCCGGGCCACCCTGGGGGTGGACCATCGGGGACGCCTCTGGTATGGAGAGCCCGGTGGGCCGATCATTGCCGACGCCCTTTGCACGCTCACACTGCTCCTCGGCAAGCTCAGTGAAGGCGACCGGTCCCTGTCGGAAGTGCTCGACGCTGAAGCGGGTGAGCACTAGAATCAATGCTTGGGCCGGCAACTCGCCTGGCCTATCGTCTTTCCCGAGCAATTCCATCGAATGGAACCAAGGACTATGGAATAGTGGGACACCAAGGGACATGAAAACCGGCATACGACGGGCTGTTCAGCCTGCCGGTGTCATCCCCGCCGACCATGATTCCCTTTTCCGGTCATTCCACCTCCCTCAGCCACGACAGATCATCATGCCCAACTGGATCGCAGACCGAACGAAGCTGTTTGACTCTTCCGGGATTCGCAAGGTCTTTGACCTTGGTGCCAAGCTCGAGGATCCGATCAACCTGTCGATCGGCCAGCCCGACTTCGATGTGCCTTCCCAAGTGAAAAAGGCCGCCATCCAGGCGATCGAGGGCGGCAAGAACGGCTACGCCCTGACGCAAGGAATGCCGGTGCTGCGCGAGAAGCTCCAGAAGCAGATCGACGACCGCTACGGACACGGCGACCGTCAGTTGTTCGTCACCTCGGGCACCAGCGGAGGACTGCTCCTGGCCATGATGGCCCTGGTCAACCCGGGCGACGAGGTAATCGTGTTCGATCCCTATTTCGTCATGTACAATGCCCTGGCCGCGGTCGTCGGCGGCAAGGTCGTCTACATCGACACCTATCCCGATTTCCGCATCGATCTGGACCGAGTGGCCGATGCGATCACGCCGAGAACCAAGCTGATTCTCTACAACAGCCCGGCCAATCCGACGGGCGCGGTCGCTTCCGAAGAGGAGATCCGCGGCCTGGCCCAGTTGGCCGCCGAACGGGAAATCGTGCTCCTGAGCGACGAGATCTACCGGGCCTTCTGCTATGATCGCCCATTCGTCTCGCCGGCCCAGTTCAATTCGCAGACGCTGGTAATCGATGGGTTCAGCAAGAGCCATGGTATGCCCGGTTGGCGACTGGGATTCGCTCACGGCCCGGGCGAGATCATCCAGCAGATGATCAAACTTCAGCAGTACAGCTTCGTCTGTGCGCCCCATCCATTTCAGTGGGCTGGGGCGGTCGCCATGGATGTGGATGTGACGCAGCACATCGAAGCCTATCGGCATAAGCGCGACATGCTGCTGAAGGGGCTGGGTGATCTCTACGAGATCGTTCGTCCCGGCGGATCGTTCTACATGTTCCCCAAAGCGCCCTGGGGCACCAGTGAAGAGTTCGTCCATCGAGCAATTGAAAAACACCAGTTGCTGATCATTCCCGGCAACGTTTTCAGCCACCGCAACACCCACTTCCGCATCTCCTACGCCGCCACCGACACGACGATCGAACGAGGGATCGAAGCCTTGCGAAAGCTGGCCAAAGAAGGGGCGTGAGGGGCAAACCCGAACCGCCCCAGGCGCGGAGGAAGCCGTGAGAGAGCCGTTCAGGTTGGCACGTCGGATTGGAATCGTCCTGACGGCGGTGGCCTGGTCGGCGTTTCTTGTTTCATTCTTCCTGCCGGCGGCGGTTCAGATTGGATCGCTGCCCGGTGCGATGATGGGACCGCAAAGCGGTTGGCAGACCTTCGTTGAAAGTCTCACGCTATCAATCGAAACGGCGCGCTGTCCATCGTGGGGCCTTTGGGGCGGTGTCCGGTACGAGCCGCTTGTACTGATGTGCCTCCTTTCACCTGTACCGAACATGCTGATGCTCCTCGCGCCGCTGGTTAACCTGAAACTGAAGCACTCCGCGGCGTTTATTGGGCCCCTTTTGCTTGTGAGCGGGGTCATCGTGCTCTGGGTTTGCTGGCAGGTCTATGAGGGGCTCGCGATCGGGTTCTATCTATGGATCGGTTCCATCCTGGCGATGGCACTGGCTTCGTCTCTGATCGGTGCGAGCTGGTTCGTACAAGACAACGTCGAGCACGAACGCTTGCTGGCAGAACTAAAGACGACGCAGGGTAATCTCCCGTAGCCAGCCTGGCTCTCCGAGCCGGGGCTTGCGAGAGGAGACTCGTTCCGCTTCGCGGGATAATCGTCAACTGGCAGACTGCCCAATTCTGCAGCGGAATACAACGCAAGATTCGAACCCTGGCTCTGAGAGCCAGGCGACGCACGGGCGGTTATGCCAACCACTCATCCCGATTCTCTTCCACGAATGCGTCGTCGGTCAGGTGAGGGTAAGACTGGCAAACACGGTCGAGTTCTTCGCTCTGCCCGGGGCTGAGGACCTCCTCGGGGTTGAGGCACCAGGTGCCCGGCAGAAGCCCCTGGCGGCGGAGAATTTCATGGACGCCGGGGATGCAGCCGGCGAACTGATGGGCCACGTCGAAGAGGGCCGCATTCATATCGGTCACGGCCACGTTGGCGGCCAGCAGATCGGGCGAAACGGTTCCGCCCGCCGCCACGGCCTTCCGGCAGATCGCCAGTAATTCCACGGCCGAACGGGTCCAGACCGCCCAGTGACCGAGAAGTCCTCCCACAAACCGGCGATCCACCTGCCTGCCACCGGTCACGAATCGGAACGGTGTCAGCAGGTCGACAAGGATGTTGTCATCGTTGCCGGTGTAAAGCGCGATGTCGTCTCGTCCGGCTTCGGCCAGGGCACGGACGACGTCGATCGTCTGGTAGCGATTGAAGGCGGCGATCTTGATGGCCACCACGTTCTCGACCTCCGCAAAACGCCGCCAGAAAGAATACGGCAAGGGTCGCCCCCCGACGCTCGCCTGCAGGTAGAACCCGAAGACCGGAAGCACCTCGCTCACGGCGCGGCAATGGTCGGCAAGCTGGACGTCGTCGGCATCACGCATGGCGCTGAGGTTCAGCAGGCCCGTGTGAAAACCGTGCTCGGCCGCAAAGGTCGCTTCCGCCAGGGCCGCATCCGTGCGGCCGCAGATTCCAGCCACGCGCACGAGCGGTTCGGACCGGCTGGCGTCCAGCTCATCGCATACGGCCTGGGCCAGGGTAAGCAGGGGCTTGAAAAGCCCGACTTTCGGGTCGCGAATCGCAAATTGCGTCGTGTGGACCCCCACGGCGATCCCCCCTGCCCCGGCCGCACTGTAGTAGCGCCACACGGCCCGTTGATACCGCTCATCAAAACGCCGCTCGCCGTTCAAGGCCAAAGGGCTGGCCGGTATCACCACGCCCCGATCGAGGATTTGTCGCAGATTGCTGGGAAGTCTCATAGGTTCTTCATTGCTCCTTCATTATCGCCCGTGCCTGTGGAAATCGATGTGTTGTGGGCGATCAACGTATCCGAACTTCTTGCGTTTGTCATCTCACGGTTTGAGAGCACGGCGACTTTCCGCGATTCTCTCCACCGCTTGCCTCGAGAGCGGGGCTGGATGGAGCTTGCCTGCCGTCCAGAGCTCCAGGTTTACCAGACGCATGGGCGAGCCCGGCAGTTCGGATTGCCCCGGCGGCAGGATCGACTGGGCCCGATCCACATCGTCGAGCGGCACCCATTGCACATAGGCCTCGGCAGCCTGAGAGGAGATCGTGGCACCGTCGGTACAGGGGACCGCCGGCATGGGAATATCGTACTGCGGATCGACCGAGGGGAAGCCGTCGAGACCGGCGAAAGCCTCCAGGCGACGTTCCGTCACCGCACTGCGGGCCTGTTCGAGCCAGGTGAGCGGATCGAGGCCGTACTGCTCAAAGCACGAGTTCACAGCAGCCGCCAGAAGCTGGTCGACATACTGCTGTTCGAGGGGCGTGAAGTCGGCTTTCGGGTCGGCCGCCAGGCGGGCTTCCCAGGTCTTGACCAGGCGAGAACTGCCGGAGTCACCTCCGCCGTACTTGAAAGCAAGGGGTGTGTTGACGAAGCGGAACATCGTGTTCAACTGCATCGCCACCGCTGCGCCGGGATGCGACAGTTCCGACGAGGCACCGTCTTCGTACCAGGCCTCAAGGAATCCGAGCGCGGCGATCGCATCCTTCGAGAGGTCTCGGTGGAGCACATCCCTGAGATGCAGGCCCACACGCACGATCGCGCGCCGCGCCGGATTGACGGCATCGCGGCTCATCTGCAGCAGGTCTTCCGGAGTCAAGGCCTCCGATTCAGCGAACATCTGGCGCAATCGCAGGGAACGTATCGTATCGCCCATTGAGCCGGTGCTGATACCGATCGGGATCGGATAGAACGATTCGATCGGCCGATGATTCCCGCTGAACAGGTAGCCCTGCTGCGGATTGAGCACGTGAGGGACAAGGTCGGCGGGAATGACGCCCTGCCAGTCGAATCGCGAAGCGGAACCGTCGTGGGCGGCGTCCCCGAACTGGAGCGATTCTGCGGAGCGGAGCGGCAAGGCGCCGATGCACGAATAACCGATGTTCCCACGGCTGTCGCCAAACACCACGTTGGCCGTCGGAAAACGCCAATCGGGCAGCGCGGCTAGGAATTCCTCGGCACTGGTTGCCCGCATCATGGCCAGCCCCCCCCGAAGTGTCTCGTGATCGGGCTCGCAAATGGGGATGCGTTTGAGTGCCACAAGAGGATCGCCGGGTTGAGAGTAGGCCAGTTCGTTGACGATCGGTCCGAAGTGTGTCATCCGCACGTCGATCGTCTGCGTCCGGCCCCCCTTAACTCGAATCTCTTCGTGAATCGTGTTGATCGGAAGCCACCTGCCGTCGAACTGGTAGGCATCCGGATACTCCCGATCCGATTTCAGTCGAAAAAGGTCGGCCTGATCGGCGCCGAGGGCGGTCAATCCCCAGGCCACGTGCCGATTGAAACCGATGAGGAGGAGTGGCGAACCGGGTACGCCGCAGCCACGGACATCGAAAGTCTTGCCGCAGATGTGGAACTCATAGAACAGAGACGGGTTCGTGACCGGTGTCTGGGGTTTGCTCACGAGCGTCGCTGCCCCGGTTCCGGTCGTCTCGCCGTCGGCCACCCAGGCATGGCTGAACTTAGGACCGTCGGCGCCCCCCTGCCCTGCCCCGCCACCTTCCGCATCTCGAAAGCCGTGCTGACGCAGATACGTGTGAGTCTTCTCGATCCAGGCCTCGTCCACGTCTTCTCGCCGTACGACTGCCGCGGCGTCGTCGGGCCCCAGGGGCGTCAGGTCCTCTGCCGATTCGGTCGGTATGGAGGGGCCGCCGCGACCTCGTAGCATCTCGCGCGGATCGCGGACGGTTCCCTGCGACAGGTTGCGGTACTGCATCAGGTCATGCAAACCGTCGGTGGCGAAGAACTGGCCCAGGTGCCACCACGACGCAATACAATCGGCGGGCGTCCACGGTTCGGGCGTCCACTCCAGCTTCTGGAATAGCGGATGGAGTTTCTCGAGATCCTCCCTGATGCAGGCATTCACGCCGTCGCAGTACGCTTCAAGAAGTATGCGAAAGTCTCCATCAAGCTTCCTCGCCGCTTCGTCGGCCGTGCGATAGAAGCCTATGGTTCGCATGGCGAGATCATTCTCGACGGCCGATTCGTCCCGGCGAGCCTTACGGACGTCGCCCACGGTTTCCGCCAAGCGCCCCTGGATGATGCGGAGCATGTAGTGCATCTGAAATGCTCGGTCCTGGGCCGTTGCGTAGCCGAGGCCGTACATGGCCCCCTCGTCGGTTTTCGCGAAGACATGGCGCACGCCCCAGCGATCACGGATCAGTTCGGCTGGGGCATAGTCTTCTGCCGAGGCAACCGTGGACGGCAGGTACGCCGCAAACAGAAGCG
>CAYSCH010000473.1:0-6624 GCA_964429355.1 uncultured Planctomycetaceae bacterium
GCCGCCACCACGGCGGCCGCCCCTCCCCGCGACTGCATGGCCCCCCCGCAGTGGGGGCAGGCGACCAGAGTGGCAGCACCGACGCGTCGGCACTGGCGGCAGACCTTGTTGCCCTGCGAGCCGGGGGCCACCGGGTAGACCGCCCCTGGGGCCACGTGCGGGGTATCGGCTGGTCTGGCCGCGAGAGAATTTCAGGGGTAGACTTACCATCTATCTGCCTGGCGGCCATGTATTGACGAATCATCGCTGGCGGGAAGATAATCCGGGAGGGCCGAATCGTCCGTTATCCTGTACATTTAGGAAGCCTCAGCCAGAAATTCGATCCTTACAGGCCGGCATCCACCAAAGGCGTCTGACCAGCGGAGGAACACAAAGGGTGCTCGGGTTTGAGATTCTCGTCAACGGTAAGAGACTGTGCGTTGCTGGGACGGCCGAGAACGAAGTCTTGGCGACTGGAGTCTCCTGGACGCGTCGCAATCCCGACGCAGTCAGTTTCCATGTGGGAGGCATTGCCGCAGGTGCTTCGCACGAACACATTGGTTGGGCAACGCCGAATATCGCCATTGGCGACGAGATCATGATTCGCATCCTTGAGACGGACAGATGTGATGACCCTCATCGGAGATATCACCCGGGAACTGGCGAATCTGGCTGACGCCGCTAGCGCGTCCAAAACGGAGCGGCTCGATAGCCTTACGTGATTCCCGGAGGAAATTGCGGCAAGGTGGTGGAGGAACTCGATGGGATCGTGCTGAAAGAGTTCGTGGGCAGGACGTGGACGAGGCTAATCGCTGGCCAAGCTCATGGAGCCCTGGCAGTTGAATGGCGTGTCGGTATTGGGAAGAACGCAGGCTGAAGCCTGTACTCCAACAAGGGCAAGCCCACGCGGCTATCTTCACGACGACTATTTTTTCGGGAATCACGTAAGGCTACTCAGCCAAATAGATCTTGTGAGGCCTTGGCAGAAATGCAGAAAGCGATTTCCAGGAGTTCCGCGGCGGGCCAGTGGCTTGGCGTGGTGCTGTTCGCCGTGGCGATGGCGTGGGTTGAATCGTCGGTGGTGCTGTACCTGCGTAGCCTGAGCCAGGAGTTTGATCCTTATGCGCCGGTCGGACTGCCGCTGGGAGCGAACATTCTCCGGGCGGAGATGGTGCGCGAAGGGGCGACGCTGGTGATGCTCGGGAGCGTGGGCTGGCTGGCGGGACAGACCTGGCGGAGCCGGCTGGCGCTGGCGACGGTGGCCTTCGGAACCTGGGACATCTTCTACTACGTGTTTCTGGTGCCGCTGACGGGCTGGCCCCGCTCGCTGCTCGACTGGGACATTCTGTTTCTTCTGCCGCTCCCCTGGTGGGGACCGGTGGTCGCCCCGATGCTGATCGCGTGTCTGATGGTCGCGGGGGGAACTCTTGTGGGCCTGCAAGACTCGGCCGAGCGGCCGGTCTGGCCAAGTCGCTATCCCCTGCTTGCCGCCCTGGCCGGTGGGTTCCTTGGCCTTTACGTATTCATGGCCGACGCGCTGCGGGTGATGCCCGAAGGGGCCGAAAAGCTCATGGATCTGCGGCCCGAGCACTTCAACTGGCCGTTGTTCTCGCTCGCCTGGGTGCTCATGTCGGCACCGGTCGCGGAACTGGCATGGCGGACAAGAGCCCGCAGGTGAGGCGATGGCCGGACTGGGCAAGAGTGGGGGCCACTGGCGGGCAGAGCACGGATGGAACGCGAGCGCGGGGCAAGCCCGCGCGGCTATCCTTGTAGTGGCAGAGTGTTTTGAAGGACGCCGGCTGAAGCTGGGATTCCGGACGCAGGCTAAAGCCTGTACTCCAACAGCGCGGGGCAAGCCCACGCGGCTATCTTCGTGACGACTGTTCTTCAGGGAATCACGCAAGGCCATTCAGTTTCGCAGGCCTAGGCGCTTTTCCGCAATTGGAGACGGGCCCGCAACGTGCCGGTCATCGGCATGCCGAGCACCTGGGGATCGTGGCGCAAGGCTTCGAGAATCTGATCGAGCTGATCGACGGGGCCGAGCGATACGTCGAGAAAGATCCACTTCTGCCCGCCGAATTCGCACCCGCCCCCCAGAGCGCCGCCAAGGCACTCCTGGCGAATGTGATATCCAGCGCGCTTGGCCAAACCGACGGCCTCCTTGACCAACTCGACGGTGTGCATCCCAGCTTCTCCAAATCGCCAGCATCCGTGACCAGCATGATGTGCGGATTATAGCGGCTTGGGTTTCAGATGCCGAGGTCTGTTCGTCGATAGGACTGAAAGGAAGCTAAATCATTAGCTGGACTTGAGTTAAGACACGAGCCCCAGGCAAGACAGCAAGAAAACCGGCACCGTGGTAAACCAGCGAGCTTGGCCTTGCCTGCGGAACTCTAACGGTCAGATGATCCAGTCAAACCGTCCGCAACCATGCCCGCCAACCCAGAAAAGTGTGGGAGCACCTTGACCCCATGGCCTCGAACAACGAAAGCCTTTCACTCGAGAAGCAAGTGGAGATCCTCAAGCAGCAGTTGGCCCAGGCCCAGAACCTGACGGCATTGGGCGAACTGGTGAGTACGACGACCCACGAATTCAACAACGTGCTGATGACGATCATCAACTATGCGAAGTACGGCCTGCGACATCAGGACAAGGCGTCGCGAGAGAAGGCCTTCGAGAAGATTCTGACGGCCAGCAACCGAGCGGCCAAGATCACCAACGGGGTGCTGGGCGTGGCCCGAAACCGTTCTACGGGTCAGGATGCCACCGACCTGGCGAAGGTCATCGAGGATTCGCTCGTGCTCCTCGAACGGGAGATGAACAAATACCGCATCAAGGTTGAGACGCAGCTGAACAAGGTTCCGGAAGCCTACGTGAACGGCAACCAGATCCAGCAAGTGATGCTCAACCTGCTGATCAACGCCCGTCAGGCCATGCCGACAGGCGGACGGCTTCAGATCAAACTGTCTTATGACCAGGCGAACGACATGGTGGAGCTGATGGTTCGCGACTTTGGTTGCGGCATTCCGGCGGACAAGCTGCCCCACATTTTCGATCCGTTCTATTCGACGAAGAGCGGTCCCGACGCCAGCGGCAAGGGGGGGACCGGGCTGGGACTCTCCATGTGCCATGACATCATTGAATCGCACCACGGGCGGATCCGGGTGGACAGTTCCCCAGGGGTAGGCACCGCCTTCACCTTGAAATTGCCGACTGTGACGAAGGCGGCCGCTCGGCGCGCTCTGCCGCGGGCGCCACTTGGGCCGATGGCGACGATTCCGATGTCGAGCTGCAACACACCGGTGCCGGGCTGAGAAACGGTTTCAGTTGCCTTCTCGATTGTGGATCTTGGTGGGGGGAAGGCGAGCGGCTACAATCGCGCATCGGAGAGGCTGGGGGCTCGAGTCCGCGACCTGCAGAGCTGTCGTCACGGAGTTTGCTGCTGCTGGTTCCGAGCAACCTGAAGGAAACCCTGACGTAGACCTGTCACGATCGCTGGCCGAAGCCCGCTGGGAAGTTCACGTCCCGTGCGGCGGCGTGGGGCCTCCATCTGAATGACCGCGATTCTCGGAATCTCTGCGTTCTACCACGACGCGGCAGCCGCCTTGGTTGTCGACGGGCGGATTGCCGCCGCCGCACAGGAAGAACGTTTCACTCGCAAGAAACACGACGCATCCTTCCCCAGCAACGCGGTCGATTACTGCCTTGCGGAGGGGGGAATCGATGCGGAATCGCTGGACTACGTGGTCTTCTACGACAAGCCGCTGCTGAAATTCGAGCGGATTCTGGAGACCTACCTGGCATACGCTCCGGCCGGTTTTCGCTCGTTTGTGGCGGCCCTCCCCGGCTGGTTACACGAAAAGCTTCACCTGCCTGGCAAAATCCGCAAGGGGCTGGGTGGAAAGTACGAGCGGCGCTGCGCGTTCCTGGAGCACCATCAATCTCATGCGGCCAGTGCGTTCTTTCCGTCGCCCTTCGAGGAGGCCGCCATTCTCACGCTCGACGGGGTGGGTGAATGGGCCACCGCCACCTATGGCAGCGGCCGGGGCAATCAGATCGCGCTGACCCATGAACTCCGATTTCCCCACTCGCTGGGCCTGCTCTACTCGGCTTTCACATACTTTTGCGGGTTCCGAGTCAACTCGGGGGAGTACAAGCTGATGGGGCTCGCTCCCTTTGGGGAGCCGAAGTACGCCGATTTGATTCGCGAAAGGCTGGTGGACATCAAGCCGGATGGGTCGTTCCGCATGGACATGTCTTACTTTGGCTACTGCCAGGGGTTGCGGATGACCTCGCCCAGGTTCCACCGGCTGTTCGGCGGCCTGCCGCGGCGTCCGGAAGCTCCGCTCACGGAGCGGGAAATGGACCTGGCCGCCTCCATCCAGCAGGTGACGGAAGAGATCATGCTCCGCTCGGCCGAGCATCTGCAGCGTCGGACGGGACTGGCCGACCTGTGCCTGGCCGGGGGCGTGGCGCTGAACTGTGTGGGCAACGGCCGAATTCTCCGCGAGGGGCCGTTCAAGAGGATCTGGATCCAGCCGGCCGCAGGGGATGCGGGGGGTGCCCTCGGCGCGGCCCTGTTCGTCTGGTATCAACTTCTCGGAAACCGGCGTGACGCGATCGCAACCGATTCCCAGCAAGGCTCACTGCTGGGGCCATCGTATTCGACCCGCGAGATCCGCCAATTTCTCGATGCCCAAGGTGCCGTCTATCGCCAGGCAGAATCGGAAGATGAGCTATGCCGGTCGGTGGCCGAGCTGCTGGCGGCGGAGAAGGTTGTCGGCTGGATGCAGGGCCGGATGGAGTTTGGGCCGCGGGCACTCGGCAGCCGGAGCATTCTGGGCGACGCGCGCAGCGGCTCGATGCAGCGGGTGATGAATCTTAAGATCAAGTTCCGCGAGTCGTTTCGCCCCTTCGCGCCCGCCGTGCTCCACGACCGAGTGAACGAGTATTTCGATCTTCCGACTGACCTGGAGAGTCCCTACATGCTGCTGGTGGCGCCGGTCGCCGAGAACTGTCGAATCGGGAGCGAAGACCCGGCGATCACCGGTCTGGATCGGCTCGGCAGGATCCGCTCGGCCATTCCCGCGGTCACGCATGTCGACTTCTCGGCGCGGGTCCAGACGGTCGATGCGGACCGTCACGGGCGGCTGCACTCACTTCTGAAGGCTTTCGAGGCCCGCACCGGGTGCCCGGTGCTGGTCAACACGAGCTTCAACGTGCGGGGCGAGCCGATCGTGTGCGCGCCGGAAGACGCCTACCGGTGCTTCATGGCGACGAACATGGACGTGCTGGTGATGGAAGACTGCATCCTTTTGAAAGAGAAGCAGGCTGGGGCGAAGCAGCATCCGATGGCCGAGCATCTGGGGAGGTTTGCGCCGGATTGAGAATTCGGGGGCCTTTCCGGTTTTCACGGGGTGCAGCGGAGAGGAGGGGGACTCTTGTCTTCAGAAGCCCGCACAAAACGTGTGAGTTTCCCACGGGCATGGATGGGCACAGCCGGTGGTTTTGTTAGAGCGGCCGGAAGAAATGAACGGCGTCTCCTGGAAGACTGGGCGTTTTCGTCATTTCTACCGGCCACTCTTAGCGGCTCTCAAATCCGCCGGCGCATAGGAAGGGCGTGATGAAGCCACTCACCACGCCCTTCGTTTCGGATTCTCTGGAACGTGCGCCGACGATCAGAACTCGCTGACAGGCACGTCTTCCGGCCGGATTTCAGACGAGGCCGCCGTATTCGGTGGTCTTGAGGAGCCCGGGCATGGGAATCGGGTATTTGCCTTCGGCGTCGGCCGTGACCGGCGCGGGGGAGTCGTCGGTGAACTTATCGACGTCGGGGGCGTACTCTTCGGGCGAGTTGAGCATGTCCTCCAGGGTGATTTCCTGGGCCGTATGGGCGGACTTTCTTCCCAGGGAGGTCACGACGCTGGCCATCACGCCACGTTCCGCCTCGTTGTACGGTTTGTCGTTGCGGATGGCGTCGATCAGGTCGTTCCACTCGTTCTGATAGGGATTGCCTTCTTCCGCCGGGACTTCGGACTCCCAGGCCTTTTGACCCCGATCCGGCTTCTGTCCCTTGTAGATGCTGGAGGGGGGCCCGCAGTCGCCGCTCTTGGAAGCGATGGCGGAACCTTTGGTGCCGTGGAGGTAGCTGGAGTAGAAGTTGGCCGCGCCGATCATGTTGCGGCCTTCGACAAACAGGGTGGCGCCGTCGTCGAACGTGTATTCGACGGCATAAGAGTCGAAGTTCTGATCGACGTAGAGGTTGCCGTCGGGGTTGTTGCGATAGTGACGGCCGCCGACTCCCTGGGCCTTGACGGGCCAGGCATTCTTCATCCAGCAGCAGTGGTCGATGATGTGGATGCAGAAGTCGCTGAAGGCTCCGCCGCCGGCCCAGAGGAAGCTGTGGAAGTTCCGGAGTTGCCACCTAAGTTCGGTCTCGGTGCCGGGCCATTTTTCGGAGAAGGCCGAGCCGAGGGGTCCGGACATGCGATAGGCCCGCATGTTGGTGATGTCTCCGATCTGGCCGTCCTGGACCCGGGCCTGCAACTGCTGGAGGTGCCGGCTATGGCGCGACATGAGGCCCACGCCGACCTTGAGGTTTTTGTCGACCGACGTCTTGGCCAATTCGATCATGCGGCGGGAGGT
>CAYSCH010000474.1:0-6614 GCA_964429355.1 uncultured Planctomycetaceae bacterium
CGGTGGCGAACCATGCTGCCGTGGTGTTCAACCGGAGCGGCACGGCGACGATCACGAGCCTGCCCGTTGTCAGCACTGAGCAGAACGGCTCGAACACGGCTGCCACGACGAAGCAGTGGTTCGACGCGCGCGGTAACCTCGCCTGGACAATGGACGAGTTGGGCCGCGCCACGTACCGCGAGTACAGCGCGCTGAGCGGCCGGCTCCAGAAGACGATCGAGGACATCGACGACGCCACGGCCGACGGTCTTTCGCTGACGATCCCGGCCGGCTGGATGCTACCGGCCTCGGGGGGCGCGAACCTGGCCACCGAGTACGAGCACGACGCCTTCGGCCGTATCACCCAGACCCTCGGTCCGGCCCACACCGCCGACGTCAGCGGCACGCCCACCAGCGTGCGCGCGGCCACGTGGACCTTCTACAACGACTGGGCCCACGAAACCCGTTCTGCCCAGGGCTACGTCCTGGCGGCCAGCCCCTACACGGAGACGATCGTCGGCCCGGTCTCGATCACCAAAACCGACCGCGACGGGCGAACGACCGAGCGGATCCAAGCTGCCTACAGCGGCTCGCTGGCGGGACTGGCCGCGGCCACGGTTCTCCAGTCGGACTACACCGCCTGGACCACCTACCAGTACAGCAAGACGCGGCTGGTCTCCACGCGGATGTACGACGACATTCCCGCCTCCGGCTCTGGCACGGAAGGAACCAACTACGAGCAAACCGCCTACGGCTACGAGACCTTTGGCACCGGCAAGATGGGACGGCAGAACCGCACCCTCGCGCCCGATGGAACGATCGCCCGGGAGGTCTACGACGCACGCGGCAACGTCGCCTCGACCTGGCTGGGCACCGACGACACCGATGCTACCGACGCCGACCCCACCGGCGGCTCGGCCCAGGGCAACAACATGGTCAAGGTGGCCGGTTTCAGCTTCGACGCCGGCGGCAACTTGACCGAATCCCGCTCCTACTTCGGCTCGGGGGCAAACGATTACTATGCGACCGAGTACCGGTACGATTGGCGCGATCGAATGACCGACGTGCTCTCTCCGGCGGATGTGGTAACGCACACCGAGTACGACAACCTCGGCCGCTCGCTCTGGACGAAGACCTACGCAAGCGCCGATTTCACCTTGTCGACCGGGGAACTCCGCGGCCAGACGAATCGCCTCTACGACGCCCGAGGCCGGGTCTACGAGTCTCGCCTCTATGAGGTCGATCCTGACGATGGGACGGTGGGCGACTACCTGCCGAGCAAGACCTGGTACGACGCGCGGGGATACGCGGTGAAGACGGCCACGGCCAGTGGCCTCTGCCAGAAACAGGCCTATGACGGCCTCGGGCGATTGACGGCGTCGTATACGAGTTTCGACATGGACGAAACGGCCTACGCCGATGCCGACGACGTGGCCGGCGATACGGTGATCGAGCAACAAAGAACCTGGTACGATCAGGCTGGCCAGGCGGTGGCTGCGGCCAGCTATCAGCGATTGCCCAACGACATGAGCACCACCGGCGCACTCACCGCCGCCAACAGTTACGCCACGGGCGCGGTCGTTTGGTATGACGGCTTGGGCCGCAACGCTGCCACAGCCGAGTACGGGCGCGAGGACGTAGACTCGGGCCTGGCGCACCACTTCTTCAACGGCACGACGGGGGCGCTCGTCGACTCAAATACTAACGGCATTCCCGACGTTGCCGAGGCCGCTGCACCCCAGCCGAATTCGTCCGACAACTACATCGTCGCGCTGACGCAGTACAACTCGGCAGGCCGGGCCTACCGCGCCGTCGACAACCTCGGCCGAATCACCGAGACCCAGTTCGACGACGCCGGGAGGACGGTGCGTACGATCCAGAACTACGCCGACGGCTCGGCCGCGGAGACCGACGCCGACCAGGACGTGATCGTCGATTACCAGTACGACTCGGGCGGGCGCCTCGTCACGATGACGGCCTACAACGCCAAGGGCTCGGGGGGCGGCGTGCAATCGCAGGCGACCAAGTACCTCTACACCTCGGCCGTCAATGCCTCGTGGCAGACGGCCGCGGTGTATCCCGACAGCGATGATGTGCTGACGCAGGACTCGACCACGGAGGTCTGGACCATCGCGACGAACAACGGCGACCATGTCTCGACCGGCTACGATCGCCTGGGGCGCACCACCAGCACGACCGACCAGCGGGGGGTGGTGCATGATTACACGTTCGACTCGGCCGGCCGCTTGGCGGCCGACACGGCCACCAGCCTCGGCTCCTCAGGCATCGCTGATGGCTCAGTTCGCCGCATCGGCACAACCTATGATGATGTTGGGCGAGTGCAGACGGTCACGAGTTACAGTGACACGGCCGGGACCACGGCCGTCAACCAGGTGGAATACGAATATGATGGTTGGGGTAACGTCTACCGCGAGTATCAGGAGCACGATGGCACGGTCGACGGCAACACGCTGTTCGTCCAATACGAATACATCGATGGGGCATCGAGCGGCGTGGCGAAGTACGTGCGACTCGACCAGGTGACTTATCCCAATGGTCGGGAAGTTCAATACGGCTACGGAACAACTCAGGCCATCGACGACATCTTCTCGCGGCTGAATTCGATCAGGGACTCAAGCGGCACGCTTTCGAGCTTCAAGTACCTCGGTGCGAAGCAGATCATCGAAGAGGATTACTCCGACATTGACGTGAAGCTCAGCTATCTGGACGGTTCGGGCAATGTCACCGGCCTTGATCGTTTCGGGCGCGTGGTGGATTAGGTGTGGGAGGATTATGGGGTGACCGAGACACTCGACGAATATACCTATTCGTATGACCGCGCGGGCAACCGCACGAGCCGTGCCAACGAGTTGCACTCCTCGTTCGATGAAGACTATCTCTACGACGCGCTGAATCGGCTGACCGACAGCGATCGAGCCGACGCCTTCGACCAGTCGTGGACCTTGGACGGCCTGGGCAACTTCGCCACGTTCGACGATGACGGCAATTCACAGACTCGCACGGCCAATGCGGTGAATGAGATCACCAATATTACGGGCGGCTGGATTACACCCAGCTACGACGCCGCCGGCAACATGATTTCGGGTCCAAGACCGGGCGACGAGACGACCAGCGTCCACTACGTCTTAGACGCTTGGAACCGCTTGGTAGAGGTCCGGGCCGACGATTCCGGCGAGCCGGGCGATCTGATCGCCGAGTATGAGTATGACGGTGCGAATCGTCGCATCAACAAGACCTTCGCCGACGATATGGGCGTCGAACACTTCTACAACCACGACTGGCAAATGCTCGAGGAGCGCGCCGTTGACGACGAGGGCACGCCGACCGCCGTCAATCAATACGTCTGGAGTGCCCGCTACGTCGACGCCCCGGTGCTTCGTTTTCACGATGCCAACGCCGACGGCGACCTGTTCGACGTTGGCGACACCACCTACTACTACACGGGCGATGCCAACTTCAACGTGACGGCGACGATCGACGCTGGAACCGGCGAGGTTGTTGAGCGTTACGTCTACACGGCGTATGGCGAAGCCACGGTGTACGATGAGGATTGGGCCAATCCAAGGGCTCCCGCTACCGACGGCCCGCTCTACTGCGGCTACTTCTTCGACGCCGAGACGGGGCTGTATCAGGTCCGCAACCGCTATTACGACTCCAGCGTCTCGGCTTTCATCAGTCGAGATCCGATCGGGTACTGGGCAAAAGATGCGAACCTGTATCGGTACGTGGCCAACAGACCACTAGGGCTGCTCGATCCTAGCGGAACGATAGATGGGGGGGGCGGTGGCGAGCCGCCTGGATGGTGCGGCAAGCCTAATTGCGGGCCGGGTGACGAGCCGCCAGGTGGTATTTGGGGGCCAAATCCCAATACTCCACCGCCCCCCGGACCGTACACGCCCACGGGAGCAGGTGCGGCTGCGTGTAATGGATACAACAAGTACATTGGATCAACCTGCACGCGTTGTGGGAAGACCGTGACAGACCCGTATCCCGCCAAAGCCAAGACGGTGTGCAACAATTTCATGGACTTGTACCAGGAGTCAGAAGAGGCGATCTGTGTGGCAAACGGCCTCACGGGCATGGAAGGAGCGATAATAGCAAACGTAAGCGGGTGCGGCGATCGTAACAAATTTCGGTTAAACGCTCACATCTGGTGCTACGCTATGTGCGGGTTCGGCGCACCCAAGGGGATGCCTGACGGAGCTGCCGAGGTTGGGTGGAAGATGCTCTTCTGGGATTGGTTGTGGGAATGGGGGTTCTTGCCCGGTGGTGGTGAGGGCACGCCGTACTCGCCATAATACCATAGCACTACTTCAAGACAACACTACTAGATGCTGGAGTGACCGCAGCAGTAGCGATTCAGGCTATTGTGTCAAAGTCACGACTGATAGCACTTTCGTATTCATCGACACCATACTCGAAGAGAGTCTTCAAGCTAATGGAAGACGTCAAATTGGCTGATCGCAAATCGTCTGGCCAAGAACCGCATATGCTTCGTTTTCTCTCGCATATGTTTATTGCCGCAGTGCTTGCACCAGCGGCCGGTGGGGCAGTGTACACCTTCTGCAGTGTAGATTGGCACGATGCCGCGTTGCTTTGGAGGCTGTTGGGCTCGCTCCTGGGAGGATTTGTCCTGCTAGCCTTCACTTGGCTTGCGACCGTGCCTCTCGGACTGCTGACATCTGTCTTATGTTTGGCGCTGTCTCGACACGGAGTCAAGAACAGGGCATTATGGATGATTGGCGGGGCTGGATTCGGTTTGCTGTTTGGCCAATTCATTGCCGTTTGGGCGCACGAGTCGTCTAGTGTCTTTTTGGGAAGCGGGGTATGTATTGGTGCCGTCACTGGCGCAGTCCTGCGAGAGGTCTGGTGTCAAGGCAGTTATTGCATCGTCCCCAACGAGGCGGGACCGACAGTCGAAGCCATCAGCAGTTCGCGCCGTGAGAAGTGACGCGGTAGTTCCGGGGATACGCACGAGGCATGTATCGACAGGGGTGGCAAAGTGTGCGGGTTGTTTGCGAGGCTGGTTGCTGGCGGAAAGCTCAAGAACTGTCCTTATCACAACAACGTGTTCCAAGCCTGCCTTCTTGCGTACAGGTCTGCGTGTGAGGCGGACAAGGCGATCGGGAAGTTCCGTTGCGACAACTGGTTCCCTGGAGGAGGAATGTGAACGACAGTCGTGCTATGAACGCTAAGGCGACGAATGGCGGTACCGCAAGGAAGCCAGTACCGCCCGAGGAGCCCACTACGGAGAGCGGAATAGTTGCGTACAAGGAAGAGTTGGACCTATTTCGTACGTGTCCGCAGTGCCGCAGGTGGTTTGCACTGCGTCTGGTGCGCTCCGGTAACGATAAGGTGATGGGGAAGGTCCGCTACTATCGTTGCACAGAATTCCGGGGACACGAACCGGTTCTGGCACATTGGGGAACGTGAATCGCTCGCGGGTGAAGTAGCGGAATAGTCCGCCGGGGCCGCGCGGTCCGCGAGTAGGGGTTGCGGGCGCAGAAGCTTTGAGACTCGACATCCAAACGGTCCGGTGTGTGAACCTGAAGGCTCCGCCGGGCCAAGATGGGTGAGCGGAAGGGATCACCGCGAAGGACACGAAGAAGCGCGAAGGATTCGGAGGAATCTCGCGCAGAAAGTTCCGTCAAGAGGCAAGTTAGGGGAAGGAAAGAAGGGGTCGGTTTGAACAGGAGGCAGGCCTACATCATGGCCCAGAGAAAAGGCGTGGCCATGGAGTACGGCAAGCACTAGAATTGGCGGCGCACTGACGCCGTACCGTCCGGACGAACGATAGGATTGCAGACGAGCACGCCGCAACAACGGCCCTGTCTGGGCATGCGTGCTTCGCCTTTTCTTGACCACAGGGAAACTCGTGTGGAACCACTGCTGATTCGACTGGCAACTGTCCACGACCTGGAGGCCGTCAACGCCATCTACAACCACTATGTGCTCCATTCGACCACGACCTACCAGACCGACCCGGAGACGGCGGAGGGGCGCCAGGCATGGTTCAGCACCCGTGGCCCTGCGCATCCGGTGACGGTGGCGGAGGCACGAGGAGAGGTTCTCGGCTGGGCAGCGCTGTCACCCTTCCGCAGCAAGGCAGCCTATCGTCACACGGTGGAGAACTCGGTCTACGTGCGCCACGACACCTGGAGACGGGGCATCGGAGGCGCATTGTTGGCCGACCTTATCCAACGAGCAACGAGCCTCGGGCACCACACGATCATCGCGGTCATCGACGGCGAGCAGGCAGCCAGTATCGCGCTGCATGGGAGGTTCGGGTTCGTGGAAGTCGCCCACCTTCGGGAGGTCGGCTTCAAGTTCGGCCGTTGGCTGAACGTCGTGTGCATGCAGCGACTGGTCTGAGGGGCCGGCTGGGGCGATGATCTGAGGCATGCCGGTGCGAGGGAAGGTGGAAGAGCCAAGGCCAAGGCGTAAGGGGATGACTTCGGTCTTCACGGATCACTCTTCAGGTGTCGGGAATCGATGGTTCCTGGACAGCCGGGACAAGGCGTAACCCCCTAATCCTGGTGTCTCTCCTTCAAGTAGCAACGCTACTGTCTCGTTGCCACGGGAGCGGTCTTCTGCAAGAAAAATGCCCCCACTAT
>CAYSCH010000475.1:0-2060 GCA_964429355.1 uncultured Planctomycetaceae bacterium
TGGTACCGACCGATAGGCTCGATCTGGTCGACAACCCGAAGCCCAAGGGAGAAGTACCCGACGACGTGCAGCTCCAGATCAACAAGATGTGCGGCGTCAATGACGAAACCTGGAAGAAGTACAACGGGCAAAACGCTCAGGAGTGAGGCGCGAGGGGTGAGGAGCAGAAACCTCACCACGCCTGACGCCTGACGCCTAACCCCTCACCAAAGGAGTTTTGATATGACCGCACTAACCGCAGACAGGCAAGCCCCCTACAAGGAAGGGGTGGAAGTTCCCATTCCGGTGGGAGCGGCAAAAACCATTTACGCCGGCAGCCTGGTGGCTCTGGATGGCACCACCCGTGCCGCCGAAGCCGGAAGCGATGCCTCGGGAAAAGTATTTGCGGGCGTGGCCAGGATGGCCGCCGACAACTCGAGTGGTGATGAAGGCGACCTGGATATCGTCGTCCGCCGGAGAGGCCTCTTTCTTCTGAATATCTATGCAGCCGTCACCCAGGATGACGTGGGCAAGCCGGTCTTCATCAAGGATGACCAGACCGTCGCCCTGGCGGCAAACGTCACCTATGCGATCTATTGCGGCGTGATAGCCGGCATCGAATCCACAACCGAAGTCTGGGTCGATATCTATCCGGCCCTGCTCCAAACCGACGTTGCCACCCACATTGCCGACACCTCCTCCGCTCATGCCGCTTCGGCGATCTCCATTACCGACTCGGGCGAATTCACGACCCAAACGGAAGTCGAAGCGGCCCTCCAGGAAATCTATCAGGCCTTACTGACGGCAAAGGGCATCATGGCGATTCCCATGCCGGTCATCACCGATGCCGGAGTAGCTCTCGCTGCCTTCTCCGATGGGGACAGCACTGTCCCCGGGTATTGCGTTACCGCCAAGGGATTGGGTATCCGCTGGAACAACCATGCCACCCCGGGCGCGGTAGGAACGAAAGTGATCGTGCCGCCCGATGCCGACGTTGCCGCCAACATGGTGCTCCATATTCTGGCGGCCAAGGTCGGCGCCACGGTAGGCGATGCCGTCAAGTTCACCGTTGCGGCCTACAACAATGACGTCGGGGTCGCTTATGACGCCGACAGCGACTTCGGCGGCGACAGCAGCGCCATGACCGGCGATGCCACCACCAAGTCTGTGCAGGAAGTCACCCTGACCCTGGCCCTGGCGAACCTGACGGCCTATCCGGCTGCCATCGAGCTGACGATCAAACCCAAGGCCGGCACCCTCGGCACGGATGACGTCATCATGCTGGCGGCCTGGATCGAATACCAGAAAAAGCTGTTGACGGCTTAAAGAAGGTGAAGCGTGAGGAGTGAGGGGTGAGGAGTAACCCCTGCCGCCTCACTACCCATCACGCCTCACGCCTTACACCTAGCCTAGAAAGGAGTAGGAAATGATCATCAATCAAGCGGCCCTTGCGGGCATCTACAAGACCTTCAACACGCTCTTCAATGAGGCTTTCGACGGCGCGCCGTCGCAATGGCCGGTCGTTGCGATGGAAGCGCCGGTCTCGGCCAAGGAATCGGACTACAAATGGCTCGGTGCCTATCCCATGATGCGCGAATGGGTGGGAGACCGCGTCATCAAGGACCTCTCCGCATTCGAATACGCCATCAAGAACAAGCCTTTCGAAGCAACCATAGAGGTGGAACGCTACGACATCGAATACGACCAGATCGGTCTCTATCGGCCCATGATCCAGGGGCTGGCAGCATCTGCGAAACAGCACCCGGACCTTTTGGTTTTTGCCTTGCTGTTGGCCGGATGGACCACTCAGTGCTTCGATAAGCAGTACTTCTTCGATGACGAGCATCCGGTCGGAACCGCGCTGATTTCCAACGATGGCGGCGGCTCGGGGACCCCCTGGTTTCTGATGGACTTATCGAGGCCGCTCAAGCCGATCATCCTGCAGATCGCCCAGCGGCCCAAGTTCGTCGCAATGGACCGGCCCGACGACGAGCACGTCTTCATGCGGAACAAGTTCCGCTATGGAGTCGACGACTACAAAAACGTCGGCTTCGGCCTCTGGCAGCTTGCCTACGGCAGCA
>CAYSCH010000475.1:2070-3428 GCA_964429355.1 uncultured Planctomycetaceae bacterium
GACGCTAGACCACACAACCTATGCCCCGGCAAGGCAGGTCATGATGTCGTTCAAGGATGAAAACCAGGTGCCCCTGGGAATCGTCCCGACCCATCTCGTGGTGCCGCCCACCTTAGAATCGGCCGGTCGAAAGACGGTCGTCAACCAGAGGAACGCCGATGGGTCCGACAACGAGTGGTACAACACCGCCCAGTTGGTCGTGGTGCCTTGGCTGGCGTAGGGAAGTAAGGTGTGAGGAGTCAGGAGTCAGGAGTTTTTGTCCCCTCACGCCTGACGCCTCACCCCTCACACAGGAGATTTTTATGATCAAAATCAAGTCGAAAAAACCGGGTTTCAGACGCTGCGGCATCGCTCATCCGTCCGAATGGACCGAGTATCCGGATGGGCGCTTCACCAAGAAAGAGCTGGCGAGGCTCAAAGACGAACCGATGCTGACCGTCATGGTCGTGAAGGATGAGCCGGAAGCGCTAGCGGTGCCCGGAGAGGCCAAGACGACCGAAGCGAATCCGGAAGCCGTCAAAAAGACCCAAAAGGCTAAAAGCTGACCATGAGCTATTGCACCCAGGACGATATCCTCGAGCGGATCAGCGAAGCCGAGCTCATCCAACTGACCGACGACGAGAATACCGGCTCCGCCGATGCCGACACCATCACGCGCGCCATTGCCGACGCCGATGAGGAAATCGATTCCTATGTCGGCGTACGCCATATCGTCCCTCTCGATCCCGTGCCGGCCCTGGCCCGCAAGCTCTCGGCCGAAATGGCGATCTACAATCTCTTCGGGCGCCGCCAGGCGGGACCTCCGGAACATATCGAGAAGCGCTATAACGCCGCGGTGCGGCTGCTGGAACTCATCGCCAAGGGCCAGGCATCCTTGGGCGCTCAGGACCCGGAAGGAACTCCGCCCACGGCCGATGCTCCGCAAATGGCTTCCACCAATCCGGCCCGGGTCTTCACCCGCGACAAACTTCGAGGCTTCTGATGAAACGGCTCGACTACGACATCTCAGCCATTGAGGCCGCGGCCCTGGCGCTACTCCTGCCGCTCAAGACGGCAGGCTCCATCCGCACCCTGGAATCCTACGGCGGGCAGCTCGACGTAGAAGATATCGGCAAGCTCACGCTCCTCTTTCCGGCCGTCTATGTGGTCTGGTCGGGCGTGCAGGTACAGGCCTATGGGAATAATGACGGCCTTTCCTGCGGCCTTACCGCCATCGTTTGCGACCGCAATTTGCGGGGAGCTCAAGCCGCCCGTAGCGGCGATGCCGCATCGATAGGAGTCTACGCCCTTCTCGGCCGGATTCGCGCCCTTCTGCACGGTGCCGTGATCGACCGGGAATTCTACCAGGCCCAACTGGT
>CAYSCH010000475.1:3438-6577 GCA_964429355.1 uncultured Planctomycetaceae bacterium
CTGGTTCGCGAGGCCCCCCTGGCTTACGACCCCAAGCAAAGCCTGGCCATTTATGAAGCGTTGTATGAGTTGCGGAGAAGAACGTGAAGAGTGAGGCGTCAGGCGTGAAGAGTAAGCAGGTGACAGGGGGGTTACCCCTCACACCTCACGCCTAACCCCTAACCCAAAAGGAGAACCTAATGGCCTTAGCATCAAACGTCGACAACATCCGCTATAACGGGACCGGGCGGGCTTACGCGGGCACGGTGGGTGGCTCCAACCCGGGCGCGGACCTGGGCGAGCTCGAAAACTTCACCATGTCGGTCAAGGTGACGACAGAAAAGATGAAGAGCACCCGGAACGCCGCGCGGGCCACCATCCTCGAAACGGAAACCGAGCGGGAGGCTACCCTCTCGTTCGGCCTGCGCGAACAGTCAGAGGAAAACCTCAAGATGGCCCTCCTCGGCGGCACGGTCAATACCCTCAATCAGTCGGCCAGCAACGCCGACGGCATCAGCAAAACCTGGGTCCTTAACGAATTCATTGACCTGGGCTATCTGAACGTCTTCCGTGTCAAGGCCAGCGGAACGATCACGGGGACCCTGGCGGCCGGCGATACGGTCACGGGTGATGTTTCCACCAAGACCGGCAAAATCGCCTGGGTCAATACCAGCGGGGATGACTGGGTGCTGCTCTACGCCGTTTCGGGCGCATTCACGAGCGACACGAAACTATCCAAGGACGTCGACAACTACCTCACTCTCTCCGGCTACGAGACCGAAGAAGATGTCGTCATCACCGACACCGCCGGGACTACCCTCCGCGTTCAGGGTACGGATTACGACATCGACCCGGATTACGGCTACGTCCGCAAGCTCGCCAACATCGCCGATAGCGACAAGCTCTATTTCGATTACGAGGCCGTGAGCAAAAAGTACCTCTGGGCCATGTCGGCGGGATCGGTCACCAAGCGCCTGGTGTTCGTAACCGACGCCGACGACCAGGGTCCCCGCCAGCGTTACACCTTCCACAAGGTGCAGATCAACCTCAACGGGGATATCAACCTGCTCGGGGAAAAGGCGGCCCTCCTCAACGTCACCGGCAGCGTTCTGGCCGACACCAGCCAAGCGAGCGGCCAGGAGTACTACAAGGTTGAGATGATGAGCTGATGAAATGCGTCCACGAAGTCACACGAAGTCACACGAAGGAATAAACCGGGCGAGGCCCAAAGAGGAAGTGCTTCCGGCCTGTGCGCACTGGACAGGCACAGGCCGGGATAACTCTTCGTGAGACTTCGTGTGACTTCGTGGATGAAAGAAAAACGGAGCTAAGATGGACAATTTGCAGCAAATGGTTCCGGAAACGGTTGAAGTCACGGTGGGTGGGGAGACGCTGACCATCGGCCCGATCAGGATCAGGCAGGTGTCGCGGGTGGCTCGGCATGTGGGCGGCCTCGTGCGTTTCTTCGCGGGCGATGTAATCGATTTCGAAGGCCTGCTGACCGAGGGCGCGGAGGCTCTCATGGAGGCCCTGGCGGCCGCTACCGATCAGCCGGTCGATTGGATCGGCGAGCTAAACCTGGATGAGGTGGTACGCCTCACGCGAACGGTGGTGGAGGTCAATGGCGATTTTTTCGCCCGCACCGTCCTGCCGGAAGTCGAAAAGGCGCAGGGCGTACTCAGCGGGCTGAATCAGACTGGGCGGACGTCTTCCAATGCCTGATCGGGGCGGGGCATCGCTACGGAGAGATCCTCGACTACACCCTGCCCCAGGTGACGGGATTCTTGCTGGCGATCCGGCGGGCCGAGGCCGGGCGGGCGCTCAAGACCTTGAATCTGCTGATCGTCGGTACGCGGGGCAGCGAGGATCAAATCAAGGAACTGGCCAGGGTAATCACCTCAGAAGACGAAAGACGAGCCGGGAGAAGGTGAGCGTGACGGCAATGACGAGGAACACGGCACAGGCAGCCAGGATGGGCAGCGCCACTCCCCAGGCGAACCAGCGCCAGTCTTCGAGCGCCCCGCTCACGCAGAAGGCCAGCAGGAAGTACAGGAAGCAGACTGCCGGCCACGGCCGCTCCGGATCCAGGAGCCAGGCATATGCGCGGTAAAGCGGCGACACGGTGCCACCATGAGGGTTAAGCATGACTGACCTCACAACCAAAATCACGATCCAGGTGGACGCCAGGGAGGCTGGGTCAAATCTATCCCAATTGGCGGCTGAATTCAAGAAGGCTACCGACGAATTCAAGAAGCCGCTGGGGCAGATCGATGCCTTCGCCAACCTGAAGAAGTCGCTTACCGACAGCAAGACGGCCCTCGAAGAAGCGCGGGCGAAGGTGAGCGACCTGGCTCGGCAGATGAAGGATGCCGGAACTCCGTCGAAGGAGTTGGCCGCAGCCTTCGAGAAGGCGAAAAGCAAGGCCGGGGAGCTCAAGGACAAGGTCGCCGAGCAGCAGATCGCGCTCCAGCAGATGCGAAACGGCATGACCGCTGCCGGCGTGAACGTCACCAAGCTGGCCTCCGAAGAGGTCCGGCTCAAGACATCCCTGGAAGAAGTCACCGCGGCGTTCCAGAAGAACCGGGCAGTGGCTTCCGCCCGGGATGACCTCGGGCTGAAATCCACTCAGCAGCTTCGGACCGAAATCGACCGGCTCAAGGCTTCCTATAATACGCTCAAATCCTCCGGCACGCTGTCCATGAAGGAGCTCGGGGAAGCCAAGCTGCGGCTCAACCAGCGGATACAGGAACTCAAGACTTCCAACAATGGGCTGGTCGAGAGCTTCGAGCGGGCCCGGTTCGCCATCGTCGGCCTGGTGACCGCGTCGGTTGGCATCAAGACGGCCCTCACGGCCTCGAAAGACCTCGAAACCGCCATGTCCGATATGGCCAAGGTGGTCGATGCGCCAACGGGGAAAATCGAAGAGCTGCGCCAGCGGTTCCTGGCACTCAGCCGCGAAATGCCGCTGACCGCAATCGAGCTCACCCGGATCGCCGAGGCGGGCGGGCAGATGGGGATCGCCGCCAACGATATCGAGCAGTTCGTGATCATCGTTTCGAAGATGGCGACCGCTTTCAAAATGACCGCCGAGGATGCGGGTACCGCTACCGGCAAGATCATGAACCTCTATGGCCTCAACCTGTCCGGTGTCCAGAAGCTG
>CAYSCH010000476.1:0-6575 GCA_964429355.1 uncultured Planctomycetaceae bacterium
ATGCACAGGCGTTGTTCACCACCGAGAGCGATCCCAAGGCAGTCTTTGCCGGGCTCCTCAAGATTCTGGTTGACTCGACCCAGAGTGAATATGGCTTTCTCGACGAGGTGACGTATCAGCGGGGCCGACCCGTTCGCAAGCGCAGCTTGGCCCTGTCAAATATTTCCTGGGATGAGGCCTCGCGGAATCTGTACGAGCAGCTCGAGTTGTCCGACTTTGTGTTCCCGAACATGGAGAATCTGGCGGGAGCCCCGGCTGTCTCCGGCCAGGTGGTGATTGCCAACGATCCCGGTCACGACCTGCGATCCCGGGGGGTGCCGCCCGGCCATCCGCCGGTCCGCTGTTTTCTCGGAATCCCCATGCGCTACGGAGGCGAGATCGTGGGGCTTGCCGGAGTCGCCAATCGAGCGGGGGGCTACACGCAGGAACTGGCCGCTTTCCTCGAGCCCCTCACGACCGCCTGCGCCACAATGATCGTCGCGATCCGCGATCGGAAGAAGGTGCAGGAGTCCGAAGAATCCCGTCGCCGCAGCCAGCATGAGTTGCGTGAAAGCGAAAACCGCTATCGCAGGATCGTCGAAACTGCCCGGGAAGGTATTTGGGCAATGGATGCGAGTTTGCGAACGTACTTCGTCAATCCCCGCATGGCACTCATGCTGGGATACGAACCCGAGGAAATGCTGGGACGGTCGTTCGAAGAGTTCGTATTTGACGACGATCTCGCCGAGCACTCCGAACGGGTGGCCGAACGGCGCCGCGGCTGCAGCGGGGAATACGAGCGCCGTCTGCGGCGGAAGGACGGCAGCACGATCTGGGCAACCGTCTCGGCGACCACCCTCACGGACGACCAAGGCCGTTTTGCCGGCTCGTTTGCCATGGTCACCGACGTCACCCAACGCCGGGAAGACGAAAACCGGCTGGATGCCATGCGACTCCAGTTGCACCACACCTCGCGGCTGGCGGTCATGGGCCAACTGGCGGCCGGCATCGCCCACGAAGTCAATCAGCCCCTCTGCTCGATCGTCAACTTTGCCAAGGCCTGCTGCAATCTGGCCTCCCGCGAACCGGCGGACCTCGATCAGATTCGCCAGTGGCTCGACGCGATCGCCACGGCGGCCAATCGGGCCGGCGACATCGTCCACCGCATGCTGGGTTTTGCCCGCCGAGAAGCCGCCCTTTGCGAACTGGTTTCGGTCCGGCGGTTGGTTGAGGATGCCGTGCTTCTGGTCCGGCACCAGGCCCGATCGCTCCGCGTCGTCGTTGACGTAGAAATGCCCGAGGACGATCCTCAAGTCCATGTACATCCCGTGGGGATTCAGCAGGTTCTGGTCAATCTCCTTCGCAACGGCATCGAGGCGCTGGCTGCGGCAGATGCCGGCGAGAAGAGAATCGTGGTGGCCGTCAAACGCTTGACGGATCGTGTGGAGATATCCGTGGCGGACAGCGGGACCGGGGTATCGGATGACGAGCTGTCGCGGCTGTTCGAACCTTTCTACACCACGAAATCGCAGGGCTTGGGACTGGGGCTTGCCATCAGCCGAACGATTATCGAAGATCATGGCGGCAACATCACCGCGGCGCTGAATTCCAGCGGAGGCCTGACATTCCGTTTTACTCTGCCAACGCGTAGCTCTCCTGTAGAAGATGCCTGAGAACAGAACAGTCTTCGTGGTCGACGACGACGCCGATCTCCGCGCTTCCGTTGCCGCGCTGGTCACTTCGTTGGGGCTGCCCTGTCGAGACTTTCCCTCCGCCGAGGCGTTCCTGGCCGATTGTTCGGTCGCGGAAAGAGGGGTCGCCGTCGTCGATCTCCGTATGCCGGGAATGAGCGGGGTCCAACTGCAAGAGGAACTCGCACGGCGCGGGAGCCGGATGCCCGTGATCCTTCTCACGGCCTTTGCACGCACCCACACCATCGTCAAGGCCATTCAGGCCGGAGCGGTCACCGCGATCGACAAGCCCTACCACGACGACGACCTGTGGGATGCCATCCGCAGCGCCTTGGACAAGGAACAGGCGGATTGGACGGCCGCCCAGCGGCAACGGCAGATCCAAAGTCGGCTGCAGAATCTTACCGAAGAAGAGTACTGCGTCGCTGAACTCGTCGTTGCCGGCCACTCCAACAAGGCGATTGCCCACCAGACGGGTGCGGCCCTCCGCACGGTCGAAAAAAGGCGCCATAACGTCCTTGCCAAGATGCAGGTTGGTTCCGTGGCTGAACTGGTGGCTCTCTTTCTGGAAATTCGCCACTCCCCGTGACCGCCGAGTCTGCCGCGTCATCCGGACACGGCCGCGCCGTGCGGTTTCCCGCACGCCCGTGCGGTTCTCTTCCTGGCCGCGGCCTGCCATGGAAGACGATGCATGATCCGGGGCGTTGACGAACCAGAAACCGCGACCGCATCTCCTGCGGCCCGGCATCCAGCCAGATCCGCAAACCGGCCTCCGACGGAAGAACCCATGAGTACCGACAGCCCCACCGTATTTGTCGTTGAAGACGATGCAGAAATGTGCGAAAGCTTTGCGGCTCTGTTCACTTCCCAGGGACTGGCCGTTGAGACCTTTTCCAGCGGAGAGGAGTTTCTAACGCACTACGATTCGTCGCGACCGGGCTGCATCGTCGCCGATTTTCGCCTCCAAGGCATCAACGGGATCGACCTGCACCGCCTCCTCGCCGATAGGGAATGCACGCTGCCGGTCGTGCTCATCAGCGGCTATCTCACGGTTCGTTCTGCGGTCGCCGCCGTCCGCCAGGGTATCTATCGTATCCTAGAAAAACCCTATCATGAAAACGATCTCCTCTCAGCCGTTCACGATGCCCTCCAGGAGAACCGCAGTTCGCGCGAAAAGAAGACCTGCCGTACGGACTTCTACCGCCGGCTTCAGTCTTTGAATGCCCGGGAACGTCTTACCCTCGAAATGATCGTGGCCGGGCACGGAAATAAGGCCATCGAACGCAAACTGGGGCTGAGTACGCGAACCGTCGATCGCATTCGCAGCTCGATCCTCGAGAAAACCGGTTGCATGTCCTTCGTTGAGCTGTCGGCCGCCTACGGCGCGGCCCGGGCAGCCGGCAGAACGATTATGCCCTCCCATGCGGCAGGATCTGGCGATGCTTGCGCCGATCGCGGTGCAGGCGAGGAATCCCTCGAGTGCCTCTGTGCCGGGCTGCTGCGCGTGCAGGCCGTCCTCTTCAGCGAAGGGGATATCGGCGAAGATTGCCGACCGCTGCTTCGCGACGCCGAATCGGCTCTCTCCAAGGCCCTGGGCAGGTCTCGTGCCGTGAAATCCCGTTGACATGCACCCTGCCGGGGATGGGTCCTGAAAACCGTCCCCCTGGAACATGGGGCTGGGGTTCGATTCCCTACCGAGCCGTTTTGGGCGAAGAAATCCAAAATTGGTGCAACTCTCCGGTGTTGTGACCGAGGTGATGGAGTAGCTCGTTGCCCCTCTTCACTCAGTTGTGGAGAGGGGCTCTTTGTTGCCGCACGCATTGAACCGCTTGCGTGATGGCATCGTGGCGGACTACACTTCCGTCAATCGACGATCGGCGACCAGTCGGCAATCGCAAGGCGGGCGGCGTCAATCCAGACAACCACTCGGGATATGCGAACATGCCAGACGGTACTATCAAGAAACGGACGGACGGAGGGTTCGGGTTCATCAAGACGGGAACCGACAAGTGATCAGGACTTGTGCGATGAAGATTCAAACGGGGGTAAGCCTGTTGCTTGCCGTCATTGGCTCGGGCTGGGAAACAGAACCAGTAAAGGGGGCCGATTCGCAGGCAGACGGCATCTTTTTCAGCGAGAGTTTCGAGGATGCCGACCTTGCTGGGAGAGACTGGTACGATGGGACCAGGTTCCGAATCACCGGAGATGCGATGGCGGGAAAGGGCTGCATCGAGTACGAATGGACCGACAGCCAATCCGGCGTGAAGGGCTCGTCCCCAGTTCGTCACTTGTTCGAGCCCACAGACGAAGTCAGCATCCGTTTCTACCTGAAGCTCTCCAAGGGTTGGGGCTGGAGTGGGCAGAACTTTCATCCCCATCTGACACACTTTATGACCACCGAGAATCCGAAGTGGCATGGTCCCGCCGCCAGTCACCTCACGCTCTACATTGAGCCAGTCGGCGGCAGACTGCGGCTCGCTGCCCAGGACATCCAGAACAAAGACACGCCCCACGGATTGACCCAAGGGCCACTCAAGGGTGGCTACAACGGGAAGTTCTACGACAGCCAGGAAGTGCTCTTCAAGGACGACGGATGGCATTGCGTCGAGGCGTACTTCAAACTTAACACGCTGGATCTTGAAAACGACCGTCCGAACCAGGATGGAATAGTGCGGGGTTGGTTCGATGGGAAACTCGTTGTCGATCACACCGACGTGGTATTGCGATCCACCGACTTTCCTGGGATGAAGTTCAACCAGTTCTTGATGGCACCGTATTTTGGCCCTGGTCTCCTTCCGCACGCCCAGAAGTTGTGGATCGACGAATTGGCAGTCGGTACCAGGCGGATTGGCCCCTTGGCGTTGCAGAAATAGCGGTCGTTAGGTGGCAAGATCGGCATGAAGATCATCATAGCCACGGCGTAGATCACGCCCATGACCGAAATCGCCAAATCGCCGCCGTGCGTCCGTAGCTGGTTGTTGAGCAGACTGTTCATGACGCTGGCCGCTAGCTGCATTAAGAACGGCGGCGACCCAATCGCCATGATCGAAGCACACACCGGCCAAGACACCCGCAGACTCCCGATATGAAGCCTCAGCACGCTCCTGCCACTGACGAAATGGAGCAGCGTCCACGTGGCAGAAACCGCCTGCGACAGGACCGTGGCAAGTCCAGCCCCCCGCATCCCCCAGCCGAACCTGAAAATGAACAACGGGAGTGAAACGGTGATCCCCGCAATCCCATCGGGACCGAGGGCATGTCCAATGAATACCCGGTCCACCACGTTGTAGATGGCCTGGGCCAGCATTCCGACGATGGCGGGGGCCGAGAACGTGGCAAGCAGGAAAGGGATGCTGGCTTCGCCCAGCCGCTTGGACCGATCCATTATCGTCTTGGAACGTCCTTCCGTGGCATCTCGATGCCGGGGCCGGCCATAGCGGACGGCCGTGGTGAAACATACCCTGAGCGCTGGATCGCTTGGCCTGACGGCCGCCAATTCTTGAACACCTTGTCCACCCGGTGCGGCTCGGTCATGGCTCGCTGAAGATCTGCATTCCTGGCTGGCGAAGCGGTCAGGCCCACCATGGTAGCACGAATGGGCACATTGTTACCAAGGCTGTCCCGAACCTTTGAGGGCACTGGGATGCGATAAGTACCTTATCGCCGATCAAGCTTGCCCGCTCTGATTCTCAGCACATCATGCCAAGTCGCACGGCGGTTGGCGTACAGAACAGCTTGCCCTAACCGGTCGGACCACCCTTCTCCCGTCCAGTACTGTCTCTCATCTGGAGAAGCACTGCCATCGGCGAGGATCACATATCGAGGAGCGCTTTGAGTACCGATGGTCAGAATCTCAGGGTTTGATTTTCGACTCATGTTGTCTTTGGCCTGCTGTTTGCCCTATCTATACTACTATCCTCAAAGACCGTGAAGTATTTCACAAAGACTCGCGACCATCGGGAGCAGACCATCTCAGTTCGAGCGGTAGCTCGTATTGGTTGGCGGCCCTGCCGCCCTATGCAAACATAGTCTCTTATCGATCGGCAGGCAACCACTTGGGGTGAGACGCTCTCACACTTGCGAGGGGAAATAGCCAAACCGTATGGGCTAGGCCGTGTCCCAGATCCCAACGGGTTTGCTCTTTTCTCCTGGACAGATTATGATCGTGCTTGGGCAAGGACATTTCTCGATGTGGGGCAGAAACATGAGGTGTCCTTATTGCGGGTCAAGCGAATTGAGTGTCAGCCGCTATCCTGACCCTTGGCTCATTTGGCTTCTTCGGCCACTGTTTGTGCCGGTTCGTTGTTGGCGTTGCACCCGCAGATTTCACCGCTTCCGACTTCTCTGGCTGATCAGCCCGAAAGTTCGATAAGGGCGCATAAAATAGCCATCCCGATGTTGTGGTGGACCCCCCGGATGCCATCGCAGCTCACGTTGCCGATGATGGCGAAAGCTGCGACGGCTGTCTACGAAACGGCGGCAGAGAAGCACGACAGAGACCAACAGGGCCGGCACAAGCCAAAACGAGTGGTTGGCTCATTCCCCGATGGACGCCATGGACAGAGAGAACGGACGCCCCGTTTCGACAGCCAACATGGAACCATTTGACCGCGGTTCCGCCTACCGCCCTTTCACGTTCTTCGCCATGCTTGGACTGATCTATGGAATCATCGTCGCCAGCGTTCTGTACACAAGTCCGGCTGCCATCACCATCGTGAAGTACATCGTTCCGGTCTTCGCCATCGTGGGCGTTGTTGCAGGTGCTTGGTACGGCTTCTTCTTTAACATCTCGAACCACTCTACGGGTGGTCGGTTGCTATGCGGGACGATTGGCGGCATTGGAGCAGCGGGCATAGGGACATTCGTTGTGTCGCTGTTGATGACGGTCGTCGGGACAGTAGGAGG
>CAYSCH010000477.1:0-6144 GCA_964429355.1 uncultured Planctomycetaceae bacterium
CCGGCTGTGCACATCCATGCCCGTGGGAAACTCATACGTTTTGTGAGGGTTTCTAAGCGAGTATCGCCTCCATCTGGGTTTGCAGAAGACATTCCCTTGCTGAGCCCAGCCGCCTGACGGAAGGAGATTTCCGAAATGTATTCACTACTGGCAGCCAAGACCCGTGGCCTCGAAGCGGAGGCGTTGGCATTCACCCAGCAGCTCATCCGCACTCCCAGTCCCTCGCTCCAGGAGCATGAAGTGGCTCGACTGGTCGAGGATCGCATGCGGTCGCTCGGCTACGAAAATGTGTTTGCCGACGGCTACGGCAACGTGATCGGGGTTCTTTCGGGACGCCAGGGACAGCCGACGGTTCTGCTCAGCTCTCACATGGACACCGCCGATGCGGGTCAGGCTTCAGCCTGGCGTCAATCGCCCTTCAGCGGAGAGGTTCGCGACGGGGTGCTGTATGGGTTGGGCGCGTCGGACTGCAAGGCGGGGTTGGCGGCTCAGGTCTACGCAGGCGCCGTGCTGCGACGGGCCTTGCTGCCGCTCAAGGGCAATGTGGTCGTTGCGGCCACTGTGTCGGAGGAGCAGGGAGGAAGTCTTGGATTGCGTCACCTGGTACAGGACACGCTCCCCTCGCTGGATCTCAAGCCCGATTTCGCCATTCTGGGCGAGCCCACCGGGCTTGGCATCTACTATGGCCACGACGGGTCGGCGGTGTTCGAGGTGCTGATCCAAGGGCCCGACAACTTTCAGGTCAACGATGCCACAACCGCGGTATTCGAGAAATTCCGCGACCAGTATCGGGCCTCCGACAGTGCGGGACAACTCGAATTCCAGACTTTGCACTCGCCACGTTTCCAGCAACTTCCCGGGGCATCGTCGGGAGTCATCAACCTCTGCCGGCGATTGCCTGATACGGAGACGGTCCACGGGACGATAGAACAGATCAAGCACGAGGCGCGGGCCGCAGCGGCTTCCGTTGCCCATGTGGCCGTGGACGTGACGGTGCGGCGAGAGGAACGGCAGTTCTACACAAAGCGTACGACGATCCTGGAGCAGCGAGTCGAATCGTGGTCGTTGGATCCATATCACCCATTGATGACTCGAGCGCGTCATGCGCTGGCGGCGGCGGGCTGCGAGGTTTCATGCGGCAAGTTCCGGCTGCCTCGGCTGGGCATGGGTACAGCGGGCGGGGTGCTGGTCAACCAATTCAAGATACCGGCGATCGCCTACGGCCCCGGTTCGGAGGAAACTTGCCACGGGCCGAATGAATCGGTCCCGGTCGCCCTGGCGGGCCAGGCCATCTATGGCACGGCCGCCATCACTCACAGCCTGGTTGGTGTGCCCGTTTGTGGCTGGACACTGGACGAGATATGACCATGAATGTCCTCGTTTTCAATTGCGGCAGTTCGTCGCTCAAATACCGTCTGATTGCCATGCCCGGCGAGAAGCAACTCTCCAGCGGCGAGGCGCAGCGGATCGGGCCGCCGACCGCCAGGCCATCGTGCCTGGTGTTGCATCGAGAAGGGGAGCCTCACGAAACCCGCAACATTCCGATGCGGGACCATGCCGAGGCCCTGCAGCAGGTGGTGGGTGTCTTGAAGGGAACTCCTGGCGCCATGCCCGACGTCATCGGACACCGGCTGGTGAACGGTGGCCCGACGGTCAGCGATCATTCGTTTATCGACGACTCCGTGCTGGAGGAACTGGTAGCCTGCCAGGACCTGGCACCGATCCACAATCCGCCCGCGATCGCCACGATCAAGGCCTGCCGCGAGATGTTTCCCGGACTCCCTCAGGTTGTCATCTCCGACACGGCCTATCACCGAACCATACCGCTGCACGCCCGGACTTACGCCCTTCCGCAGGCTGTCAGTCGTGAGATGGGAATCCGCAAGTACGGTTACCATGGCATCAGTCACCAATACGTGGTGACGGAAACGGCGCGGCTCATGAACATTCCGCTGGACCGCTTCCGTGCCGTGAGCTGCCATCTCGGGAGCGGCGGCGCCAGCCTGTGCGCGGTCGTGGACGGCCAGTCGGTCGACAACACCATGGGCTACTCGCCGTTGCAGGGCCTGATTATGAGCACCCGCTGCGGCGATCTGGATCCGGGGATCACACTCCGGCTGCTCGCAGATGCCGTGGGAGACCGAAGCGCTGTCGAAGCCCGGCTCAACAACAAGAGCGGCGTACTGGGGCTTTCCGGCCGATCGGCCGATATCCGCGATGCCATCGACTCCACAACCGGCGATTCGAGGAACGAACGCGACCAGATGACCGCTCAGGTCTATCTGTGGCGTCTGAAGAAGTACCTGGGGGCGTACATGACTCTGGTGGGGCGGGCCCATGCCGTAATCTTTACCGACACCATTGGGGAAACGGTTCCCCGGGTCCGCGAGACTGTTTGCTCGGGCATGAACGTGTTCGGAATCACTCTGGATCCCCAACGGAACGCCTCGGCCCCGTCGTTGCCGGTCGATGTGGCCGTGCCGGAAAGTCCGGTCCGAGTCTGGGTTGTCGCCACCAACGAAGAAATCTCCATTGCTCGCTCAGTCTATCAAGTCACATGCAAATCCTGACACTCAACTCCACGCTCCGCCGTCTGGCGATCAGCGCGTTTCGCGACGGAACCGACGAGCCCGTACTGCAGCAGCACGTGCGTGGGAGCCGAGACGTTTTCGTTTTCGACTTCGAAGGAACCGGTCCGGACGCCTTCTCCTCGATCTCCTCTGCGCTCGGCGGCGCCGGCATGCTGCCGCTGGATATCATCGCCGTGCGAGGGTTGTATGGAGGAGACAGGTTTGCACGGCCGGTGATCGCATCGGATGCAATCCTGGCGGACCTGGCCGCCTTGGCGCCGCAGGCGCCGTTGCATGTGCCTCACCTGGTCCAGTTGGTCAAAGGTGCCTGCCGGACATTCCCTCAGACCCCGGTGGCGATGGTCTTCGAAACCGCGTTCTTCGTGCCGCTGCCCGAGCGGGAGCGTCGCTACGGAGTCGACCCGGAGCTGACGGACTCGCGATCGCTCCGACGGTTCGGCTTTCACGGCATCTTCCATGATGCGGCTTGCCTCGACGCCGCACGCAGGCTGGGAGTTCCGGAGCCCCGAATTCTGTCGATCTGCCTTGAGCCGCGTCCGGAACTGGCCGCTTGCCGGGGCCGCCAGCCGGTGATGGTCACCGGTGGCAGCACGCCCGTCGAAGGACTTCCGGGGGAGACCTCGTGCGGGGACCTGGATCCGAGCGTGGTGCTCAAGCTGGCCGACGACGGGCGTTGGGGGCCGGAGGGGACCAGCCATCTCCTGACCTGCGAGAGCGGGCTGCGCGGGCTCACGGGCCGCCACGTGACACTGGCCGAGGTGCTCCAGAGCAATGACGGCGAGCTCGAATTGGCCAGGAATGTTTTTCGACATTGCCTGCTCCGCGCCTGCGGCGCCGGGATCGCCGCCCTGGGAGGGCTCGATGGGATCGTCTACTCCGGCCGCTATGCAAGTGCGGCAGTTCCGCTCCATGACTGGATCAACGAGCGGCTCAGGCAGACTATCCAGCGCGACACGGCCTGCCTGGTTCACTCCCGCACTCTGCCACAACACCTGCGCGACATCGCCTACGTGATGGCCCGCGAAAACAGCGTTCCCGCTGCTGCTGTTTGACCTGGGACCATGGGGCCTTCCGGCAGGGTGCGACTCGGCGCGTCAGGAGCGGTTTCTCACTTCTGATCAACGCCGGATTCGACGATATCGATCACGTAAACCTGGCGCGAACCCTCGTGCACCGAGTTGAACGCGAGCATCTTACCATCGGGCCGCCAGCGCGGATGCAGGTCGCAGCGGGAGTAGGTTTCGCGGTAGATCTCGGGCACGAAGTAGGAGCCGAGCGGCAAGATGGCCTGGTCCGCCATGCGGAGAACCATCAGCTTGCGTTCCCCCAATTTGTCGGGATAGGTGTCGGTGGCCATCCACCGGCCGTCGTTGGAAAAGACGCCGTGCCCGTCGAAATCCAGCACTCCGCGGCCAACTCGCGTGTAGTCGGCCTTGCCTACGGTGAACAGCACATGGCTATAGACTGCGTCGTTGTATTTGGCGGTCACCATCAGCCGATCGCCATCCAGCCAGTTGAAGTGCGAGCCTCCCCAGCCGTCCGGGAAACATCGCCGCACATCGCTTCCGTCGCGGTTGCAGGTGAACGACGTGGTCTCCCACTTGCGCACCACCGATTGATCGGACAAATTCTCTACGGACCGCGCCAGCCAGAAGATCTTGGAGCTGTCGCGGCTGAACACGGTGTGGCAGAAGTAGGCCAGCGCCTTGGGGTCCTTGACCTGTGGCATCCTGTCCTGGACCGAGGCGATCGATACGATCAGTTTCGCCTCGCCGGTCTCGAGATTCACCAGCCACAGCCCGTCGTCAGTCGGCCAGGTCACATCGGTACGAGGGTCCTGACCGTTGCCGCCGTATCCATAATCCGGACGAGTGAGCCGCAGCCGCGCATAGTTGATGCTCACTGCCCACTTGCCGTCCGGCGAGACGGCGCTGACCGGATAGGGCACAATCCGCCGGGTCTTGGTGGGCATATCAAAAATCACGGAAACGAACTTGCCGTCGACCAGATCGTTGAAGACGAAGTGCGTCTGAGGCGATGTGGCCAGCCAGTGCGCCATCGTCGCCTCCTGGAAATTCCAGCAGCGAGTCTCGGTGAGCGGAAGGAAGCGGTTGTTGTCCTGTGCATCCACCACTCCCAGCACGGCGACATCCTTCTCCGTGGCCAGACGGCCCTTCACGTCGGTCTCCAGCACGGTGGCATAACGCCCGTCTGCGCTCCACGCGTTGATGGCGTAGTAGCTTGCGAACAGGTGATCCTTGGGGCCCGACGTGATCGCCCGCGGCTCGGAATATGTGGGAAAGTCCGCCGCGGTTCCGACTCCGGTCGCCATCGCCGCGATAAGGAGAGCGAGAGTTCTCATGCCGTATACTCCGACCATTCTGGTTTGCCGTCCGCCTGGAAGCGGTCCAGGTCGTTCGATCGGTCATCCTACCAGGAGGCTGTTCTCGCATCCAGCGTCCAAGAAACATTTCGCGATCCGTCACGTTTGCGGATGTCTGAAGGCGGTGTTCATCGTCCACGGTGACAGGGAATCACACAATCACAATCAGGAACTTGGCGCCGGGTTCGGCGATCCCGCCTTCAGATACGGTTTGAGCGCCTGGAACCGGAACTCGATTTCGGCAATCTCGTCGTCGGTCAGCTTCAACTCCGAGAAGATCGGAGATGAGGGGATGGTGTTGCCCGGTCCATAGTGCCGCGAGACCATCGTCTTCAGCGCTCCCCGCTTCTTCCAAAGGTAGAGCTGGGCGCCTCGCAGCGAGCCGCCGGGAACGGTTTCCGCCATGTTCGTCATCAGCAGAAACTTGCTGTAAGCATCCCTGAGGGCGTCGGGATCGGATCCGCTTTCCTGCAGTTGCCAGATCCGGGCAAGGAGCTCGGCATACACGGCGCGCTCGGTAATGAGCCCCTCGGTGCCCAGATGCGACTCGTGGAGCCAGCCGACGCCGCCACGGGCGCTGAACACGCAGCGGATCGTCGGCTTCGCCGCCACCAAGGCCCGCGTACGGGGAATGACGGGCGAGGCCTCTTCCTTGACATAGCCAAAATGCGGGAACTCCCCGGCCAGGTCGACCAGGAGCTTGACGGACGGGCTCGGCCCCTTGTACGCCACCCCACCGGTTGTCTGCAAAATAACCGGTCGCGTGGCAACTTCCGCCAGCGCACGCCAGTACTCGCGCAGATCGTCTTCCGTTTTGCCCGAGTCCGGCGGCCGCGAGATGATCGCCGCCGGCGACAGCTTTTCCGCGTGCCTGGCGAACATGAGCATCTCGGCGGTGTCCTTCCCCTGCACTCCGAGGCACAACGCCGCGCGGAAGCCGCTGGCGGTCTGGGCCAGCACCTCCATCCCCTTGAGCTTCTCGTCCTGGGTCAAGAGGTCGACACTATCGCCCGATTGCGGCCAGATCATCCCCGAACATCCACCCCAATCGACCAGCCGCGCTTCGTTGGCAAGCGACTCATAGTCCACTGCCCCCGATTCCGTGAACGGCGTTGAAAGGATCGGAAATGGTCCTCGAATCTTGGGGTCGGCTGGAGCCGCGTCAGCCGG
>CAYSCH010000477.1:6154-6562 GCA_964429355.1 uncultured Planctomycetaceae bacterium
CGGCGCGGCTGTTTTGGATTCGCCTGCCCGCAGGACAGAATTGCCGACGAGCATCGACGCGGCGGCGGCCGCCGTACCGAGCATTTTCCGCCTCGTAAACTGCTTTTCTGAATACATCGCATTCCTCCTCGTCAGGTCTCGTTGGGTGAGGCCGTTATCATAGCACCTCTTCCCGGCAGTGTCGTCCCCCAGCAAGGCCGGAGAGCCACCGCATTGGTTACCAAAGAATGAGTGCAAGTTGTCAAAGAACTGTACGAATCGGGAAAGGGGCAGAGGTCAGAGTGGGGGGGAACTGCGAATTACGAAAGTCAAGTGACGAAAGAAGGACGAAGGACTGAATCGGAAACGGGGTCTTTCATCTGTGAGCAGGGAGCAAGGAGCAGGGAGCAAGGAGCAAGGAGCAAGGAG
>CAYSCH010000478.1:0-6552 GCA_964429355.1 uncultured Planctomycetaceae bacterium
TGGAAGCCACGATTGATGGCTAATTGTCATGCCTAAGCCTTCTGACCTCTGCGTCCGCTCACCCGCCGCAACGCGGCGGGTGAGCGGACGCAGAGGTCAGTCGGGAGCGGCCGGAAGATTAGTAGCGATCAATCGTCGCTTCCACTCACACAAGGAGATCACTGAAAAAGTGCCCGGACTCGACGTAAGTCCTTATTTCTCGGTCGACGAGACGACGAACAATAAGGACTTACGTCAACGGAACTGACTTTTTCAGTGATCTCACAAGGTGGGTGGCGGCGCTGGAGTCTCTCCTTGAATCACGCAAGGCCATTTAGCCTGGCGGAAGACGATCGGGCTCGCCGACGGTTTCGCAATCGGCCCGATGTCCTGCGCGCCAGTGGTCTGCCTGTAACGCCTGCAACAACGGGATGGACTCCCTTCCCACAGGCGTCACACTTCCGACCGGATCGAGGCCAATTACTGCCCCAATCCGCCCGAAAAAACCTATAGCGCCGACTTCGCGCAGAGCATTTGGCAATCCTTGAACAAAGCGAGATTGGCCATGGGGGGCACAGCCAAGTTCGATGCACCCAATTCCAAGGACACAGAGTCCATCCCTCGCACGCCGGCGGCAATCGACAGGCTGCCCACATCGAAGTCCGCCGCCCGCCCCGACGTCGTCGAGATTCAGCGGGTCGCAACCCGTCGCTCGCTCGATACCTTTGTCAGGTTCCCGTGGCGGATCTATGCGAACGACCCCGCCTGGGTACCTCCGTTGATTCACGACGTCAAGGAATTCCTCAACCCTCGGAAGCACCCATTCTATCTGCATGGTGAGGCATCGGCGTTTCTGGCCGTTCGCAGGGGTGAACCGGTCGGACGCATCCTTGCAAGTGACGATCCTCTCCGAGTCAAGGAATCCGGGGAGAACCGTGGCTGCTTCGGAATGTTCGAATCGATCAACGACCCCTTGGTTGCCCGGCACCTGATCGACGCTGCCTCCGACTGGTTGCGGGCCCGTGGCCGATCCTCGATGCTCGGCCCCATCGACTATTCGAATAATTACCCCTGCGGGTTGCTCATCGACGGGTTCGATACGCCCCCCCGTTACATGATGAATCACAACCCGCCGTACTATGCCGGCCTGTTGACCGCCAGCGGCCTGGAAAAGTCGAAGGACCTCTATGCGTGGTGGTTCGTCGATCCCCACGACATCCTCGCCAAGTGGCGCCGTCTGGCCGAACGGGCAGCCCGGCGCGATGCGGTCACCATCCGCACATTCAACCGAAAAGACTTCGACAACGAGGTCCGACGCTGCCAGCAGGTCTACCACGGCACCCAGAAGGACTCGTGGGCCTACACTCGCCTGACGGAGGCCGAGTTCCAGTACATGGCCCGTCGCATGGCCCAGTTCGGCATCTCCGATCAGGTTCTCCTTGCGGAGGTCGATGGCAAGCCCGTCGGGTTCTCGATCACCCTGCCCGACATCAATGAGGCCATCAAGCCCCTCAACGGGCGTCTGGTCCGCTTCGGACTTCCAATCGGCGCAATTCGTCTCGCCTTCGGAATTCGCCACATCAAGACCGCCCGCATGCTCGTTCTCTGCGTCCTCGATGGCTATCGCCACCGCGGCATCGGAGAACTCCTCGTCCTCAACACCCTCGAATACGGGAAACTCTCCATCGGCTACACCGGTGCCGAACTCGGCTGGACGGCCGAAGGCAACGACGCCATCGATCGCGTCATCGAGCGAGTCGGTGCCAAACGCTACAAGACCTATCGTGTCTACGAGAAGTCGCTGACGTTGTGATGGAAGGTTGGCCCCGCCAACCTGGTATTCGAAAGGGAAGGAGTTGTCGCCGTTGTCGAGGGTGACCCCTTCGTCTTGTTACCGTTTCTTGTCGATCCGGTATACGGCCGTTTTCGTCCGCAGGATCAGCGACCCATCCACCACGGCAGGCGAAGCCATGAACCCATCCGCCAACTGGTTGACGGCCAGAACCTCGTACTGCGGGGAGGCGGCGATCACGGTCGTCTTGCCCGTTTCGTCGCAGAAGTAGATCCGCCCCTCGGCGTGAATCGGCGAGGCGGAGAAATTTCCGCCAAGTCGCTCTCGCCATATCTCGTCGCCGGTCTTGGCGGCAACACATGCAGCAACACCATTGTCGTCGACCATGTAGATGTGATCCCCGATCAAAATCGGCGAACTGCGGTGCGGCACAGCTCGATCGTACCTCCAGACGACGTGACTATCCGTCACGCAGCCCTGGCCGTCTGGACGAACGGCCCAGAGTTCCCGGCCGGTACCCATGGCAACGAAAACCAGGCCATGCCCCAGAACCGGCCGGCTGGAGCCGGAATGGCATCCGGGTTTCTCCACCCGCCAGATTTCCTTTCCGGTTCCCGGTTCGTAGCCATAGAGAGCCATCGAGCCGAGGCTGATCAGAACAGGCTTGCCATCCACTTCGGCGATCACCGGCGTTGAGAAGGCCTTGCGAAAATCCCCATCACGTGTCGGGCCCCCCGTTTCCGGATCGGTATCCCCAAAATCGACGGTTCGCTCCGTTTGCCAGACCGTCTGGCCAGTCTTCTTGTCCAGGGCGACGACGTATTGCCGGTCGCTCCCGTCGTAATGCTGGATCAGCAGGTCCCCATAGAGGAACGGCGAGGATCCAGGCCCGCGAAAATGGTTGCAGACTAAGTCGGTCCGCTGCCAGATCACATCGCCCGACTCCGAATCAAGGCAGCCGATGAACGGCGATCCGAAGGTCACATAGACACGACCGTCCTCAAGAACCGGCGACGGTGAGCCGTAAGAATTGAACGGATGGCAATATTGTGGAGCCGCCAAGGTCCGCAATACTTTGCGGATCAGGATCTTGCCGGACTCGCGATCGACGCAGAGAGCCACCAGTTGGGTTCCGTCCTCCGCAGCGTCGGTCAACCAGATGCGGTTCTTCCACACCACCGGCGAAGACCAGGCCTTTCCGGGAACGGGGGTCTTCCAGACGACGTTCTCCGACTCGCTCCACTCCACCGGCAGCCCGACAGCATCGCTGTGCCCCTGGTTCGCGGGCCCCCGGTAGCTCGGCCAAATGTCGCCGGCACACACCGAGAGACTCATCGCCACAAGAAGACCCAGAGCCATGGTAACACCCAACCGTTCAGAGAATCGATGATGCGCGCGCATGATGACACGGTTTCTCCTGAATCGCGCTCGACGGCAGCTACTGAGCCGCTCAGATGGCGTGCATTATAGACGGTCCAGCGGCACGAAGAAACATCGTCGCGGAACGGTCGGCACAAGCCAGCGGAACTCGCAAAGAAGCCACTTCTCAAACGCCACTGGGGACCGATCCCCCTTCCCTTCGCCGTGCTCCGAAGAAGGCGAGTCAGTCCCCATAGACTCCTGACAAGTCCTAGTTCTTGGGACCTTCCAGGCTGTCGGCCAGCTTGTTGAGTGCTTCCGTTTCGATCTGGCGAACTCGCTCTCGCGTCAGCCCCAGGCTCTCCCCAATCTCCTTGAGCGTCCGCGGCTCGTGGTTGTCCAGGCCAAATCGCATCCGCAGCACGGTCGCTTCCCGCGGATCCATGATCTGAAGCTGCTCGAGCACGTGCTTCATGTTGTCGTGCTCGACCAACTCCTCCTCCGGCGTCCGGCTCCGTTCGTCCATCACCATCTCGCCGAGTGACCATCCCGCTTCCGCCTGGTCGGTCTGCGGCGTGAGATTGTAGATCTTGATGGCCTTCTTGATGATCGGGAGCTTCTTGCGGGGCAGTCCCAAGACTCGGGCAATTTCTTCCGGAGTGGGCGTGCGGCCGAGCTCCTCGCCCAGCCGGGTGCTTGCGCGGCGCCACTTCGAAAGAAGTTCCACCATGTAGGCCGGAATTCGGATCGTCTTGGCCGAATTGATCAGAGCACGTTTGATCGACTGCTTGATCCAATAGCTGGCATAGGTCGAAAAACGCGTCCCCATCGCCGGATCGAAACCTTCCACCGCTCGCAGCAATCCCAGGTTGCCTTCCTCGATCAGATCCTGCAGCCCCAAACCTTTACCGGTATAACCACGGGCAATGTTCACCACCAGACGAAGGTTGGCGCGAACCATGCGGTCCCTCGCCTCGGCACTTCCCTCGCCAATGGCGACGGCCAACTCCTGCTCATCTGCCGGTGTGAGCAATCGCGTTTCGTTGATCTCGCGGAGATAGGTCTCCAGGGGGGACTGGACCGTTGTCTCCGCTTGGTCGTTTTGCAGGGCGTCGTTCATTGTGCGAGTCGGTCGATGGTGTGATCTGGAACTGGGGGAGCCGCTACCAAGGCCCCGGCTGTTTCATGCATTGGCCGCAGGATGTCTCACACGGGGAGTGAGGGCTTCCCAAGGTAGAGAAGCTATCGACCCAATCCAGGAGGACTCTACAGCCAGGCGAACTTTTGACGAGGTGGACCGGATGTGTGCGAGGTGCCGACCGTAGGGAAAAGAACGACCCCACCGGAACCACTCCGGTGGGGTCGTAATAGACGACGCGATTAATCTTCGTAAGTCAGGGCGATAACACGCACAATCAGACCGGATTCACTGCCGGTCAGACCGGCTTTCCGGCATGCCCTGTGTTCCGGAAACAGCCGGCAACTCGTCGTTGCCGACCCTAGCCCGCCGAATCGCCATCATCCGACTTCTGCTCGGACGACGCCGTATCCGCGGCCGGCTGCATCGGGGCGATCAGCGGGCCGGAACTGTGGCCGACACCACCCTTCAATTCGACCTTCGGGGCGGCAACTCCGGGCTTGGCGTCCGGCTCCTCGACGGCCTCCGCTTCCTCGGCCCACTCGACCCGCTTCCTCGAAAGGCCAATCTTGCGCTCATCCGGATCGACTCGCAGGATCTTGACCTCGATCTCTTCCCCGACCTTCACGATCTCCTCGGGATTCTCCACCTTGTGGTCGGCCAACTCCGAGATGTGGAGAAGCCCTTCCAGGCCGTCCTGAAGTCCGACGAACACGCCAAAGTTGGTGATCTTCGTCACCGTACCTTTGACCAGTTGCCCGGGCTCGTACTTCGACGGGATATCACGCGCCCACGGGTCCTCCGACAACTGCTTGAGGCCCAACGCAATCCGGCGCCGATCCTGATCTACCGAGATCACGCGGCAGTCGATCTCCTGACCCTTCTCGACCACTTCGTTCGGATGGCTGATCTTGCGAGTCCACGACATGTCGCTCACGTGCAACAGGCCGTCGATTCCTTCCTCGATCTCGATGAAGGCCCCGTAATTGGTCAGGTTTCGCACCTTGCCCTTGACATCCGATCCGGGGGGATACTTGTCCATCACATGGTCCCACGGATTGTCCTGAGTCTGCTTCATTCCCAAGGAGATCTCTTGCTTCTCCTTGTTGATCCCCAGGACCACGACTTCGATCTCGTCTTCGATCTGCACCAGTTCGCTCGGGTGGCTGATTCGCTTGGTCCACGACATCTCGCTGATGTGCACTAGGCCTTCGATGCCCTCTTCCAGCTTGACGAACGCACCGTAGCTCATCACGTTGACGACCGTACCGCGGACGCGGCTTCCCACCGGGTACTTCTCGCCCACCGTTTCCCAAGGACTCGGCTGCTTCTGCTTCAAACCGAGGGCGATCTTCTCCTTCTCATGGTCGATGTGAAGGATCTGGACCTCGATTTCCTGGTCGATCGAAACGATTTCCGACGGGTGATTGATCCGTCCCCAACTCATGTCCGTGATGTGGAGCAGCCCGTCGATCCCGCCCAGGTCAACGAACGCGCCGAATTCGGCAATGTTCTTGACGATACCCTTGCGAAGCTGGCCAACCTGGAGAACGCTGAGCAACTGGGACTTCTTCTCGGCCCGTTCCGCTTCAATCAACGCGCGACGGCTCACGACGATGTTGCGCCGCGCTTCGTCGATCTTCAGAACGATGCATTGAACCGTCCGCCCGATGTAGTCGCCAATGTCCGAAGGTCGGCGGATGTCGACCTGGCTGGCCGGCAGAAACACGGGCACGCCGATATCGACCAGCAAACCACCCTTGATCTTCCGGTTCACGATGCCCGTGACCACGTCTTCCTCGTGGACCGTCTCCATGACGTCCATCCAGGCCTTGATCTTCTCCGCCTTACGCTTACTCAGCGCGATCATACCCCGGTGGTCATCGATCGGACCGGCTACGTCTTCCACGTCCTCAATCAGCACTTTGAGGATCTGGCCGGGCTTGGGCTCGTCCTCCGAATCCTCCCATTCGCTGCGAAGGATCATCCCTTCGCTCTTGTATCCCACATCCACGAGCACGAAGTCGCCTTCAACGCGGATGATCCTGCCTTCGACGATCTGGTTGACGTTTACCTCGTCTGGCGGAAGGATCTGATCGAGCTCAATATCCCCGCCCCCCATCGCCTCTTGCAGTTCGTTTTCCCATTCCGCGTCGTTGAGGTCGAGACCTCGAATCAGGTTGCGATTGAACATAACCGAGTACTAGCTTCCTAAACGTAAGAAGCGATGGGCAAAACATTTACGAGAGATGCTCCGAGATGAACCCAGCGGTTCGAAAGTCCC
>CAYSCH010000479.1:0-6550 GCA_964429355.1 uncultured Planctomycetaceae bacterium
TGGTCACGAGGAGCCGCCACAGGTCCTGACGGTTGCGAAGCCACATGAAATCGCCTTCTTCCATCCCCTGGAAGAAGCTGTTCAGGGCACTGAGGGCCGCATCTTCGCCGTCAGACATGCGCTGATGGCGTCCGAGCTGGTCCGTCGCACGTCGCACAAGCTTCTGGAAGTACTTATCCCAAAGGGCTTGCGCAGCTTCGCCATCGCCTTCACGAACACGAATCATCCACTGCGAGACTTCCGAATTCTGGCTCATGGGCAACTCCTCCTTGGCGGTTCAGTACCGGCTGCCATCTATTTTCTTCCGGCCAATTCTATTCCAACATGCCCGAATGACGGTAGAGTCCGACAACCCCAGCTCGCCGCGGGCGGGCTTGTTGGCAGTGTCTCCAAGAGAATATGGCCGATTCGCTCAACCTACTCAAGCCGTCGCGCGCTGGGCGCAGGATTAGTCGGGCTGTGCATCGAGCAGCGACGCTGCTTTCACGGCGCTGTGCAAGGCCATTGGGAAGATCCGGCACATCCTTGTCGCGTTTGCAGCAGGGATGGCCATAAGCGTCCAGTGGGACACACAAGCCCCAAAAAAGACAAGATCACAAGGAGGATTTGCCATGCTCAAGTCGCGATTGTTTCTCTGCCTGCTCACCGCCATGCTCGGCCTGACGGCCGAAACCTGCCTGGCCGACGGCGCCTGGTCCGGCGTGGATGTGGGTCCCGGACACGCCGGCGCCACTGCCGGTTACGACGCCCCTCAAGGAATCGCTCGCACCGATAGCCGCGTTGGCCAGGTCAGCGTGGGGCGGGGGTTTGCCCTCGGATTGGGCCCCGACGGCCTGTCTCTGTCGCACTCGATCGGAGTCTCGGGACAGAACGGCTTGGGAGTTGCTCACAACTTCAATCTGAGTATTGGTCAGGACGGTACTCACGTGTCGCATGGGGGGGTGCAGACCATTGGCGGCAACACACGGGTGTTGGCCGGCGGCGAGACCCACATTGGTTCCGGACAGATCCAAGGTGGCAGCTACAGCGGCGGCTATGGCCAGAATACCCGTGTCTGGTCCAACTCGCGGACCCGCCGTTTCTGGTAGCCTCTAACCGAAACGAACCCAACGACCTTTTTCCCTCCAAACCCAAGGTGATTTCATGAAGACCTATGTGACCAGTCTGGGCGTGCTGTTGACCCTGTCGGCCGGCGCTCTTGCCCAAACAGCTGATTTCCCCCAAGGAGCCATCAACTTCGATTCGTTGCGTAGCCAGGTGATGTCGCGTCATTTCGGTCCGGCCGATGGGGCCGGCCCAAAGATGGAATCGGCTCCGTCGCTGATCGCGGACAATCAGGACCTGGGCGAGCGGATCTGGTCGGAGTGGGGTGTGGCGGTCGCACCTGTGCCGAAGTTGCTGTACATGCATTGCCCCAAGCTGAAGCTGGATGCCGGTTTGCTGATCGAGGCGATCCGTCCGGGCAGCCCTGCGGAACGAGCGGGCCTGATTGCGGGCCAGGTTGTGGCCGGAGTCCAGGACGAGTGGCTTTTTTCCGCCGAGGACCTGCCAAGGTTGATCGAGCCCCGGACGCTCACCGTGCTCATGGCCGGTGAACTGGGCGAGGTGGAGGTTCAGCCGAACCGCGTGCCCCTGTCGGCAGGCAAGTCAAACGCCAAGCCGCTCTCTGCTCCCCTGAGCAGTTCGGCGTGGGACGCTGCCGCGGATGGAGGTGGAAGCCAGGCGATCTCGCTGGCCCACGCCAACGGGATCTTCGAGATCGAAGCCTCGTACGCCACAGCCAAGGGGCAGCAGAAGGTTCACCTGAGCGGCACTCGACGGCAGATCGACAAGTCGATGGCTGATTTGCCCGCTCCGCTGCGGGAGGCCGTCAAGCAGCGTCTGGAGATGGTCTCGCCCGCGGGACCTGTTCAGTGATTACACCAAGCCCGTCTGTGTGTTTCCCAACAAGACCGTTTCCCCCCGTTTTTCCAATACAGGAGTTCCGACGATGTACGCGAAGAGTTTCCTTTCCGCATTGCTGGCAGCGGTGGCGATCACAGCCAGTGCCGAGGCCCAGGTCACGGCAAGTTCCTACTCGACGGGTGGCGTGGCCACCGCCAACGCCCAGGGGCAAGGCAATGTGAACCTGCACGCCGCCGCATCGGCGTCGAACGGCGGCTGGGCCAACGCCAACATCTCCGGCTCCGGCCTCCACGGCGGCCGAGCTGAAGGACTGAGTATTGCCGCAGCCAACGGCGGCTACGCCCGTAGCGACGCCAACAGCCACGCCCACGGCTGGGGCGCCCAATCGTACGGCGAGAGCATCGCCGCCACGAACTTCGGCACGGCCATCAGCCAAGGCAACGCGATCGCCCACGGCAACAGCCTGGCCACGAGCCGCAGCGCCGCCTTCGGCGACTTTGGTCACGCCAATTCACGATCGGATGCGGAGGCTTACGCCCAACGGGGCGGGTTCTCGGTGGCCCAATCGGACTCGGTGGCCGACGCACTGTTCGGCACATCCGAGAGTCGCAGCGGAGCTCGCGCCGTGTCGGATTTCGGCGGGACGGCCGTGAGCCGCGGCCAGGCAATGGGACTGGGATGGGGGCGTAACGCCCATGCCGGCGCCTTTGCGGAAAGCCAGGGCTACTTTGGCGGATACAGCCAGGCCGACGCCTATCACCTGGACTGAATGGCCCGGTAGAAAACTCGCTCTTCTGCGGTCGGCCCCCTTGGGGCCGACCGCGTTCTTTGGGTGAAGGTGATACGTGTTTTGTACACCAGCGAACAGGGGGCCTCACTCGATCCTGGCGACGCCCTGGAACATGGGGTAGTGGGCCTTGATGGGGAGCTTATCCATCCAAGCTCGGACTTCCAAGGTTCGCCAGGAACCGGAATTCTTACCACCACCGGAGTCGTTGTTCCAGAGCCATTCGGGCGTGGGCCAGAGGCAGTAGGTTGGGTTGACCCGTTGGTAGAAGGCTTCGCTTGCGCCGTTCTGGCCGTGGTGGGCCATCTGGACGTAGTCGGCTGGGAGGCGATCGGCCCAAGGTCCTTCGAGGAGCTTCTGGCCCCCTTCCACTCCGAGGTCGCCCGTAAATAGAACGGACCTGGCAGCGTCGGACATCCGCAGCACCAAGCTGGAATTGTTGACGGCGTTGCGGGTGATCTCGGGATTCTCCACGCCCAGGACTTCGAAGTGGATGCCGTCGATCTCCAGTTCCTGGCCAAGGTCGAGATCGGTGATCGTGCGGCCGGCCTGGGCGAGGGCCTGGTGGAACCTGGCAAACGACGCCCGTTCGCTTTCGGAGCCGACCTGGTCGATCCAGGCCTGGGTGGGCAGGGATGCGTAGAGGGTGTTGATCTTGAGGGAACCGGGGTTTTTCAGGATCTCGCCCAGTGCGTCGAAGTGGTCGCTGTGAGCATGTGTGATGAACCATGCGTCGACGGTGTCCCCCTGGCCCTTGAGGAAGTCGGCGAGGTACGCGGCGTCGCCGACATTGCCCCCGTCGATAACGATCACTTTGCCAGCAGGGCTTCGGACCACGTAGGACATCATTTGCGTGCGGGTCTGGTTGGGAAGCTGCCAGAGGGAGAAGGACCGGCCGGTATCGGGCGTTTGGCTCGCGCCACCAGAATCCGCAGGCGGAGTGAGGAGGCAGAGCCGGACCTCGCCGAGGGGGACCGAGAGGTCGAGTGCAACCTCGCCTTGTGATTGGCTGGCGAAGGTGACCGGCTGGCCGGAACCGAGGTCGGTGATCGTACCGATTGGGAACGGAAGGTCGGCCAAACGGACCGTGGTTTCAGGGGATTGGGCTTCGTGATTGATGATGAACAGAAAGCCTTCTTTCTGGTTGATGCGGACAGCGGCTTCGATGTCGGCATTGGAGGAGGCCACGTGGGGACGGATGCCGGCCGCCCGGGTCATGGCCCCCAGAAGAGTGCCGAGCTGGTCACGGCTGGCGGTGGAGTCGTCTTCCCAGGTCTTGAAGTAGGTATCCTGGAGACAGAAGCCGAGGAGGAAGACCTGCCCGCGGCCCACGCTGCGGTGGACGACGGCGGGCTGACCGGAGGCGGTGGATGCCAGCACCTGACCGGTCGTGACGGTTGAGGGGCGCGGGCTGACGAGCGTCAGATCGAGGGCGGTGTCGAGCGCTTCGGCCTTGAGCGAGTCCGTTGTGTAGACGGTCTCGTCGGGCGGATCGGCGGGGCGGTTGGCCCAAACGGGAGGCTGTTTCTTGTAGGGAACCCAATGGCCGGCGCGGCGGATCCGGCCGGTGGCGGCATCTTTGACGCCGAAGAGTTCCTCCATGGTCGACATGGGCTGCCGATCGGCATCGAGCCGCGGCACGCAATCGGCGATCACGGCACCGCCATTTTCGACGAAACGGGCGATATGGTCCGCCACTTTTTCAGGGAGGAGCTCCACATCGAAGAGCACGAGGAGCTCGTAGCCTTGGAGCGAGTCGTCGGTGACCTGATCCTCGTGGAGAATATCGAGTTCGCCGAAGGCGCGGAGGAAAAGCTCGAACGAGAGGCCGACATTGAAGTATTCGTGCTGCAGTTGGATGTACTGCGTTCTGGGGAAGAGCATGCACGCTTTGGCTTTGATTTTGGGGGCGTCGAGCAATCGAGGACCGGCCTGCTGGAGGAGGCGGAGGCCTTCGCCGAGGGCTTCCCAATGGCCGGCGTCGGCGGGGATCTTGTAGCCGGTCAAGAGGAAATCGGCGCCTTGGGCCACGGCGGTGACGCTCATCTCGCGTTCGGCCCACGACATGGCTTCCAGTTCGGGACAGAAGTAATCTCCAAACCATGCAGGGTTGTAGGTGCCGAACCAGAACCCCAGCTCCTTGCCATAGGTCCGCGTGAGGTTGCGCATCTGGGCAAAGGAGTAGTGGGTCTGGCTGATTCGCGGTTTTGGGAGTTGGGCGGGGCGGCCGAAGCGGAAGTCGAACATCATGTAGGGATAGATGTCGAAGACGAACATGTCGGAGAAATCGCCGCCCCAGTGAAAGACATCATCGATGGCGATTTCGGAATGGGAACTGTACCCGGCGCCGAAGGTATTGTGGCTGTCGTGGGTCAGAACGGTCTTGAAGTTCGGGTTGATTTCCTTGGTGATCGCATAGACCTGCCGCCATCCGTCGGGAAAGTAGCTGGATCGGAAATCGATCACATCCTGCCACTTGCGAGGATCGCCGCGAACGCTCTCGAGGTCCGGTGGGAGCTCGTAGCCGTAGCGTTTGAGGAACTCGGCCTTCACCTCACTGTTGTAGCCGAACGACTTGGGGCCCCAATGGAACGGTTCATCCTGGTAGATGAAGGCGTTGTAGAGGCGGGGGATGTTCTTGAGCGCAGCCAACTGCTTCTGGGCATTGGCACGAACGGCTTGGGCATATTGGGGGGAGTAGACGCACGTTTCGGGCGGGTCAGTACGTCCGAAGAGTTCCAGCGCGCCGACGTGACAGGTGACGAGCATGCCCTTGGATTGGGCGTAGTCGAGGATGAAGGCCTCTTCGTCGGCGGGACGGTGGGTCGGGGCTTCGATGCCAGTGAAGCCGTGCTGGCGAATGTTGTCGATCGTGTCGCGAAGGATCTCCTGGCTGAGCGGTCCTTCCTCGCCTTTCCATCCCTTGCCGGACGGAACGGGCGAGAATTGCGTGACCACGGGGAAGCAATCGGGCCGGGCAATCTGGCAAACGGCTTCGCGCCCGACGAGGAGAAGGATCGGCAAGAGGAAAAAGGTCCTGAGGTGGGTCATGGGGTACATTCCTTCAATTCGCCGGGGACGTTTTGGGGTGTGATTCATCGCAACGCGGCATGGATCGGCGGAAGGCCGGTGCTGGCATCGTAGAGGAACTTGATGCCGAAGCCGATCAGCATCACGGCGCACAGGAGCGACACAAGTTGCCGGCTTCGGTCGCCGAAGACCTGGGAACCTTTGAAGCCCGCCTGGGAGAGGACCTCCAACCAGCCGAGGTCGAAGGTCCAGTGGATTACTGCGAAGAGCGCCAGCGCCAAGGCGCCAAACTGGAGGGCCTGGGTGGTGAGCGTCAATCCGACCGTGGCGCCCCAGATCCAGAAGTACGGGCTGGTGGCAGTCAGGAGGACGCCGGTCCAGAAGGGACGGCGGGCGGGATTTTCCGACCCGTCTTGAGACTGGCGGAGACTGAGCAGAAGCTGGATGCCCATCAGCAGGAGGAAGGCCCCGCCGGCCAACCCGATTCCGGTCTGGACACGGGTCGATTCGAGGTAGTCGCCAAGACCGATGATCAGCAGGACGATGGAGGGCAGTTCGATCGCCATGTGCCCGGTCGCGATCAGAAGGCCGGCGTGACGGTTGCGAATGCCTGCCGCCAGAGTTGCCGCGGTGATCGGGCCCGGGGCCAGGACCCCTGAGAGGGAGATTCCGACTGCCGTGAGGATGAACTCGATCAAAATGCCCTTCGCTTTCCACGTTTGAACGTTTTTTGGAGCCGCTAACAAAACCACCGGCTGTGCACATCCATGCCCGTGGGAAACTCGTACGTTTTGTGAGGGCTTCTTAGAGCCGCTAACAAAACCACCG
>CAYSCH010000480.1:0-6540 GCA_964429355.1 uncultured Planctomycetaceae bacterium
TCTACGCCAGCCACTATTCGGTCCACGGCACGGTGGGCCAAGGCGGTATCGGCCGCGTCTTCCTGGCTCAGGATCAGCACCTCGGTCGCGAGGTTGCCATCAAGGAACTCTTGCCCTGCGATGACCTCCATGACCTCCGTCGCCGCCTGAACCGGTTCGTACGCGAGATCAAGATTACCGGTCAGTTGGAGCACCCCAGCGTTGTACCCGTCTATGAGGTTGGGCTGCGGGAAGACGGCACGCTCTACTACGTGATGAAGTACGTCCGCGGCAAGACCATGCAGGCCGCAATCGACGAGGCCCACAACCGCCTGGAGCATGAGGCTCTGGGCGATCGGCTGAAACTGCTCAATCCGCTGATCGATGTCTGCGAGGCGATGAGCTATGCGCACTCGCGCGGCGTCGTGCACCGCGACCTGAAGCCCGACAACATCATCCTCGGTGAGTTCGGCGAGACGATTATTCTCGATTGGGGCCTGGCGAAACTGCAGCACGAGTCTTTGGACGACCCACGCCAAGGTACTCTGCCCGTGGCTCCGGCGCCAACGGGCATCACCATGGATGGAGAGATCCTCGGCACACCCGCCTTCATGGCCCCCGAGCAGATCGACTCCCGGTTCGGCGAAGTCAATGCACGCACTGATGTCTATGGCCTCGGTACGATCCTCTATTTCATCCTCACCGGCGAGCTGCCATACCAGGGCGATGTGCTGACAATTTTGAATCGTGTCAGCGGCCCGCACCCATCGCCTTCTCCCCGCCAGCGGCTGGACAGCCTGCCTTTGGAACTCGTGGCGATCTGCGAAAAGGCCATCAGCAAGAACCAGGCCGAGCGCTTCGATCACGCAGGATCCATGGCCGACCAGCTCCGTGCCTATCGCGACGGCCGTGTCGTCAGTGTCTACGCCTATTCGCCGCGAGAACTCTTCCGCCGTTTTGTCGCCCGCAACAAACCCATGTTCGTTGCCGCACTGGTGGCCGTCTTCGCGCTCCTGGCCGGCACCGGCCTGGCGGTCCATTGGGCCCTGCGTGCCGACCACGCCCGGCAGCAGGCAATCGAGTCCCACGCCCAGGCCGAACACGCTCGGCTGCAAGCCGAACAGGCGGTCGAAGACGTTGCCAGTCTGGCCAACGACCTGGCGCGGATGGCCGACCAGACCGCCGCCAGCCTCAGCGACACGCTCAACCGTCTGACCGATGCCCTGAAGGAGACCGCCCGAGCGATCGGCGAGGCCGATATGACCGATCGTGCCGCCATGCGCCCACATCTTGCCGCCCTTCTCGAGCGATTCCCCCAGTGCGCCAGCTTCTGGACGCTCACTCCCCCGGGTATCCTGTCCGCCGTCGAGCCGGAGGCGTACGAAAAGGCCCTGGGCACCGATGTCACGCACCAGGAACACATCCAGTGGATCTTCCAGCACCGAAAGCCTGTGTTCAGCCGGGTCTTCCGACTGGTGGAAGAAGACTGCTACGCGGTCTCGCTGCAAGTGCCCGTCTTTCGCGGCAACACCATGGTCGGCACCCTGGCCACCGTCATCCGCCCCGAACGTGTGATCCCTGCCCTGATCCCTGAAGATCTGCAGCTCGACAGAACCTCGCGGCTCTGGTGCATTCAGGAAGACGGGTATGTGCTCTATGACAACGATTTGAACCAGGTAGGAACGTACCTCTTCAAGGATCAGACCTGTGTCCAGTACCCCGAACTGCGCCGCTTCGCCGAACAAATGATGAAGGAAAAGACCGGCGTCGGATACTTCCGTCGCCCCTCCCCCGCCTCGGCCCGAATGGACCAGCGCGTGGCAGCCTGGCAGACCTTGTCACCCAGCGAAACCACACGGTGGAAGATCGTCGTTGTGAAACCCTACGAAATAGACGACTGACGATCCTCGGGATTTCGGGGCAAGTTCGTGTTGTCTTCGTGTCCGTGTCAATTCGGAGTGGAACTGGTAGTAAATCAAGGCTTTGCCCAAGGAGCACCGGCATGTGTCCGCGAAATATCGCTCGCCAGATCCTGCTCTCTGCGACGGTCGCCTGTCTGTCTGCGAACCTTCCGACGCCCGGTGCCGCCCAACCGCCCGATCCCAGCGCCCGGTCAACCCCGCCGGCGCGAACCCTCTCTGCTGCAGAAGCGGACCAGATACTCCAGCGCGACTGGCTGTTCCAGGCCCAGGGTGAACCGCTGCTCACCCGCGCGGCAGAGGAGATCGGCTGGGCTCGCCAGTTGGCCCAGCGACTGGACCGTCAACGGCCTGCCCCCGATCTGGCAAGTGAACTTGGCGAACTGGATGCACTTGAGAAGCTTCTGGGTGAACTCCAAGCAACGCCCGCCCCGGCTCCCCTCACCGCGACGGTCGACTCGCCGCCGAACTGGATCTGGTATCCCGAAGGCAAGCCAACCGAAGACGCACCGGCCGCGGTACGATACTTCCGCTGCCGGTTCGAACTGCCGGCCGACGTGCGAGCGGCCGAACTGCGGGTGGCGGCCGACGATGCCTGTGAGGTGTTCGTCAACGGCCGGCGAGTCGGTCTTCACGAAACCTGGACACAGACGGGCGTGTACGCCGTTGGCCCCTTGCTGCAGACGGGCGGCAATGTGCTCGCGGTGCGGGCGGAGAACCGCCCCGCCCCCAGTAAGAACCCTGCCGGCCTGATCACCCGTCTGAGCGTCACATGTTCCGGCGGCCAGCCGCTGATTCGAATCTCCGACGGCTCGTGGCGTGCGGAGAACGAGCTCCATCCCCAGTGGGAGCAGCCCGCGTTCGACGACTCGAGTTGGAAAGCGGTCGTCGTGACGGCGCCTTTTGGCAGCGGCCCGTGGGGCAAGATCGCCGGCCTGGGTGCCGACGCCGAGGACGATCCGATCATTACCTATGCCGGCGAAGCACCGGCCGTCAAGGACCTGTACTTCTCCGTGCGGCAAGTCAAACGCAGGATCCTCCTGAAGAACCCGGTCCTCGACTTCACCCAGCTTATGTTCATCGACCAGCCGCTACCACAAGGCCCGGAGTCCAGGCACGAAGCCATCCATCGCATGGGGATCATGGCAGTTCTGGGGGGAGGCACATCCAGCAGGTCCCACGTGGTGATGAGGAGGGGAATCACTGCGGCAACTGCATTGCTCCAGCACGCGATCAGACAACTCAGAGCGGCAAGCACGTGCCAGAATCCGGCCAGCAGAGGCTTATCCGTCTTTTCTTCCATCTGCCGGGCGGTGAGGTGAAAGTGTATACACCCTAACGCTCCCAGAGTCATCAGCAGCTCTTCTCTCCCGGCGACCCAGGTCACCGGTTCGACCATCACCGGGTGAATCGCGAAGACACCTGCCGGCAGGAACGCCGCCCATTCCGACCAGAACGGCACGACTTGCACTTGGGTTTTGCCGGAACGACGCAACAGCCGAGATGCCAGCCCGAAAACCAGGAGCGTATTGGCCAGATGGATCAGGATCTGAGTGAGTTTGAATCCCCAGGGATCCATGCCCCATATCTGATAATCGACGGCAAGACTCAGCGAGCGGACCGGATAGTAACTCGTGATGCAGCGCGAGGTGAAAACCTGCTTCAGGTTGTGGAGAGTGAGGCCTCGAATGGTGGGATTCTGAATGAGTTGGCCGTAGACGTCGAATTTCACGAACTCGAAATCCAGGATGGGGAGGAAGACCGCCAGGACCATGAGCATCAAGGCAATCGCCGCCAAGACTGCAGCGCCCGGGTGAGTTCCCGGCGTTTCCAAGCTCATGATACCGGTCCCAGATCGTTCTGCGATTCCTGCACCGTCTTTCCGCTGTTTCCGTCGGATAATCAAGAAGGCACCCATTCCCTGAATTGCGTCACCGGACCCCGCCTTGCGAATTCTTGCCATCGTTTGGCGGCGTTTCGTCGCAGCATTGATCACGGTAGAATTCCAACTGCTTGCGAAGATCCTCAAGCAGTCCTGTGTTGCCGGAATCGGAAGCCTGGGCCAATCCCAGTGCTTTCTCGGCAGCGCTGACGGCCAGTCTCGGCCTTCCCGCCTCGAAGTAGACGGCAGCGACAATACCCAGTTCTTCAGGTCCCAGTTGCGATTGAACCAGACAAGCCCGTTCGGCCAGTTCAACGGCCTGGGCGGGATCCCGCAGCGTCAGGTCACTGCAGGTGGCGAGCAAGGAGGCCAGCTCGAGCATCGCCGCATGACTGCCGGGATCGGCCTCCAGAGCCAGTCTGAGATTCTCAACGGCAGAGGGAAATTGGTGCTCGGCGGCGAGCCCTCGTGCGACTTCCGTGCGGATCTGCGCATAGGAACGGAAAAGTGCCGGATTCCGTGCGGCGGCCTGCTCGGCCAACCGAATGGCCCGATCGGGGTCTCGAATTTCAGTCTCGTCGCTGGTGACCAGCAACCAGGCCAGCTTCACAGCCACTTTGCCGTTGTGGGGGTCGGACTGCAGGAGGTGTTCGTATTCTCGAAGGGCCTGGCGATGATGGCCGGACAGTCTCAAGCGGTCAGCCAACTCGCAGCGGAAGCGTACGTTGCCGGGATCCAACTTGACGCATGTTTCCCACATGGAGATATCGTCGTGCCAGGTCCACACCTGGGAAGCGCTGCGCTTTCCCAGGACGAAGAGCAATGAAATCCCCAAGAGCACGATCCCCGCCTTCGCCCACGATCGTGCAGCCGCATTTGCCGGCACTCGAAGACTCATCGCCATGGCAATCGCGAGCCCGGCCAACGGCAGATAGAGGAATCGGTCGGCTCGATGAATATGGTGGATCATGATCTGCGAACTCGGGCCGAGACCTACGGCGAACCAAACCAGGCCGAGGACGATCAGTTTCTGACGGCGAAGGAGCCAGAGCAACACCAGCGCCGCGGTGAAGGCCATCGCGCCGAGAATTACCGCAGGGTCGCCGAATCCCTGGGGTGCAATTTCGGGGTAGAACACAGCCAGATCCGAGGGCCAGACAAGCGATTTGACGTTGAGCCAGAAGACGTTGAACAGAACGCATAGACGCTCGGCGGAAAACGCGCCCGCTTGATTCGGCGGATCGTTGAATTCGCCCACCTTCTTGAGTACGATGGTCGCGATGGCGATGATCCAGAGCGCCGCCGTTCCGGTCAGGATGCGCCAAAGGGTGGGTTTTCTGATAGTAAGAACATCCCAGGCGACGACGAGTATCGGGATGACCGCGGCCACGGCATTGCTCATGCAGGCTGCCGCGCACGAGATCGCGGCCAGAAAGTGGCAAAAGAACGCGAGGCCGCAGCGGCGACCGCTCTCCGCCAGGCGGCACGCGCTCAGGTGGAAGTGAATGCATGCCAGCGCGCCGCACGTCATCAGCAATTCTTCCCGCCCGGAAACCCAAGCCACCGGCTCAACAACCAGCGGATGGATCGCGAAGATTGCAGCAGCAAACGCCGCCAATGGCACCTCCCACTGAACCGGGCAAGGAAGGGTTATTGCACATTGCGGTTGAGAGAAGAGGCGGAGCACCAGCCAAAACAGCAGGACTGCATTTGCCAGATGGATGAGAATGTTGGTCAGCTTGAAGCCCGTCGGATTCAGTCCCCAGAACTGGTAATCCAGCGCGAAACTCAGGGAGCGGATGGGATAGTAACTGGTGACGCACCGCGTGGTGAAGAGATACTTCACGTTCTCCCAGGTAATACCTTGGACGTGCGGGTTCTGGAAGATTTGCTTCCCCACGTCGAGGTTTACAAACTCAAAGTCCAGCGCAGGATGGAAAACGGCCAACACGAGCATCGTGAATGCGATGATCGCAACCAGCGGCATGAAACGTGTGGCACCAGCGTCTTGCATCGGTCGGGCCCGGTTTGGCGGTCCGCGGTTCTTACCGCAACGACTCCGGTGGGATACGCTTCCGATAGAGTTCCAGTCGTTCGCGGAGTTGCTCGACAATCTGCGTTTGGCCGCTGCTTTGGGCCAATTGAACGGCCTTCTCCATGGTCGCAATCGCCTTGTCGAATTCCCAAGCTTCAGCATAAACCGTGGCCAGGATCACCAACACATTCATGTCGCCTTGATCGGCGGATTTAGCAGCTCGCTCCGCCAGTTCTACCGCTTCTTGGGGGTTTCGGAACTCTGTGTCGCTGCAGGTTGCCAATACGACGGCCAACTGGAACAGAGCCTGCTGACAGCCCGGATCCACCTCCAGGGCAGTCCGGTAGGCCTGGATGGCACGTTTCGTTTGATGATCGTCAACCAATCTCTGCCCCAAGCTGCTGTAGGCAACTGCGAGAACGCTGAGGTATCGGGGTTTGTTCCAGCGGCTCAATTCACAGGCCCGCCTGGCCAACTGGACGGCAAGGGCATGGTTGGGAGGTTGCGATTCCGTGCCCTGGATGGCCACCAAGGCGGCGAATCGCATCGCCTCCGGATTGTTGAAATCGAGCGCCAATTGGGCTTCGCGATGCTCCATTGCCTGATCGTAGTGCCCGCGACGTGCGAGATTCTGTCCGAGGGCATAGCGTGCCAGCGCATCCTGCGGGTCGACTCTCACACAGTTTTCCCACATGGAAACTGAGTTTCTCCATGTCTGCACCTGA
>CAYSCH010000481.1:0-6515 GCA_964429355.1 uncultured Planctomycetaceae bacterium
CTGGACGAGGAATCGCCGGATCTGAAGGTCGTGAACCTGTTGGCCGGGCTGCGGCTGAAGGCCCGGGAGTTTGGGGAAGCGGAACGCCTCTACCGGCTGGGAAACCGTCACAATCCGAACAATCCCACCTGGTTGCGGCTCTTGCAGCGAACGTATGAGTGGCAGGGCGACGACGTCAAGGCGACGCAAGTCATGACAATCCTGGCCGAAATGGACTCTGGCGACGTTGCCACCCGCAAAAGGCTGGCCCAAAAGGCCCTCGAAAGCGGGGATTATGCGGAAACGGTTAAATGGGCGAACCAGGCACTCCAGATCGACGTAAATGACGCAGAACTGCATAAGGCGTTTGCCGAAGCGCTGATCGGTCGTCATAATCGAAAGATGGCGCTTCGCGAACTGGAGGCGGCTGTACGTTTGAAGCCGGAGGACGTCGACTTGCAGCTCGCCATGGCGGAGACTCTCTTGGCCTTGGGACGGAAAGAAGAGGCACGGGCGGTTCTGGCTCCGCTTCGTGGTACAGCCCTGGATCGTCCCAGAGCAGCCACATTGCAGAAATTGCTGGAGGCAACCGACCGACCGTGAATCGTGACATCCCCACCGCAGGCCAAGCCGGCGACCCGGCGGAGGCCAAGGCTGTTTCCCTGGCCGACTTCCAGCAACTCATCCGCGACATGTATTTCCGCAAAGACACCGAGCGCGGCGTCGACGGGACGTTCATGTGGTTCATGGAAGAGGTGGGTGAGTTGGCCGCGGCCCTGCGCAACGGAACGCAGGAAGAGAAGTCGGGCGAGTTCGCAGATGTGCTGGCCTGGCTGACCACGATTGCCAATGTGGCCGGGGTGGACCTCTCGGTGGCGATCCATAAGAAGTACGGCTCGGGATGCCCCGGCTGTGGACAGTTTGTATGCACGTGTCCCGATGCGGGGAAACCATGAGCCGCAAGGCAGCCTCCTCTCTTGTGATTCTGCTCCTGTTGTCGATCGGCACGACCCGCGGTGATTCCGAGATCATTGAGGGCGTGGAGGTCGGATTCTCCGGAGTGTACCAGGCCGGCCTCTGGACTCCGGTACGGGTCCATTTCGCACCCAGTGTGGACCTTGGCGGTGCGGAAGTGAGTCTGATTGTTCCGGACGGCGACGGTGTGCCGTCCCGCGTTTCGGCCCCCCTGCCCTCCCCTGCCCCGGACTCGATCCTGCTCTACACCCGTTTCGGCCGGCTCCACTACCCGCTCACGGTTCGTGTGGAACGGTCTGGAGAATTCGTTGCGGAGCGGACTTTTGAGGCGACGGACGAGCCCACGGAGACGACGATTCCCGCGGCCGTGGGGTCGAATCAGCGGCTGGTCATTGTGATCGGCTCGGCCTCCTTGGGAATCGGCGACGCGATCGCTCAGATGCGTGAGCCGGCGGAAGAACAAACCAGGCTGGTCGAACTCAAGAAGGCGGCGGACCTGCCGGACGAATGGTTCGGCTATGAGTGCGTCAGCCTGCTCGTGCTTTCCGGGACCGACCTGGAGTGCTACGCGGGATTGTCTGCCAACGATCGGCGCGTGGAAGCAATCGCCAAATGGATCCGCCATGGCGGCCGTCTCCTGATCACCGCGGGCGAATATGGAGAACAGCTTTTCGGAGTCCAAGGTTCGTTGCGCAGTCTCGTGCCGGGGACTTTTGTGAAGACGCTCCCCTTGAGCCAGGCGCGCGAACTGGAACGCTTTGCCGACAGCAACGATAGCCTCCTCGGAGGCGGCCAGACACTGCAGGTTTCCCAACTGACCGACGTCCAAGGGCGGATCACGAAACGAGAAGGCAATCTTCCGCTGATCGTCGATCGTGTGTGGGGCTTCGGCCAGGTGGTCTTTCTGGCAGCGGATCTGGATCGTGGCCCCCTGGGGCAATGGGAATCCCGGCCGCGTCTGGTGGCCAAGATGCTGGGCTGGCCGTTGAAACCGATCGAAGAAACGGAAGACAACAAGGCCATTCGCCACTTCGGCTATTCGGATCTGGCCGGTCAGTTGCGCAGCGGCCTGGACCAGTTTGAAGGCGTGCGGCGGATTCCGTTCGGACTGATCTTGGGGGTAGTCGTCGTGTATCTCCTCCTGGTTGGTCCGGGGGACTACTTCTTGGTGCGGAAGGTCCTCCGCCGGATGGAACTGACCTGGGTTACGTTCCCGGCGGTCGTGGTGCTGTTCTGCGTTCTGGCCTACGTTGTTGCCCGATACACGAAGGGCGACCAGTTCCTGGTCAACCAGGCGAGCCTGATCGATGTGGACGTGGAAACCGGCGACCTTCGAGGCACCGCCTGGGCCAATGTCTTCAGTCCCGAGACGTGTCGGGCCGACCTGCGATTTGAATCGCGAGGCGAGGGAGCTGCTGCGGAGACGGACTCCAAGCCGCTGACTGCATGGCTCGGCCTGTCGGGCCGAGGCTTGGGTGGCATGGATCCGGTGGCTCCGCCGGTGTGGCCGGAGCCTTACGACTTCCAGGACGGCAACAGCCTCCTGGCCCAATTGCCGTTGCAGGTCTGGTCGAGCAAGAGTCTGACCTCGCGCTGGGGCGGCAAGATGGAATCGACCTTCGACTGCGACCTGGAAGAGAAAGGCCCGGTTCCTTCCGGCCACATCATCAACCGGCTTCAGGTTCCGTTGTCGGACTGCCTGCTCGTTTACGGCAATTGGGTCTACGAATTGGGGACCCTGACCCCCGGGCAGAACTTCCGCATCGGCCCGACCGTGCCGCGCCGCGAACTAGCCAGCTTTCTCACCGGCCGAAAGCTTGTTTTCAACAAGGGTCAGGAACGTGCCACGCAGCAGGCAACCCGCTACAGCATCGAGAGCATCGACGCGGATTACATCCTCCGGGCCATGACCTTCTTTGAAGCAGCCGGCGGGCGCCCCTACACCCATCTGGCGAACACATACCAGGGCTTCATCGATATGAGCGGCCTGCTGCAACGCGACCGGGCCGTTCTGGTGGCCAGGCTGGCAGGGTCCGATGGGGGCGCTGCGGTTAATGCGGCCCTTCCCTGCGATGTCCAGATCTCTCTTACCCGGCAAGGTGAAGTCGTGCCCGTCCGAGAAAAACACACTGTTCTGCTGCGATTCGTCCTCCCCGTCAAAGCAGACGAAAGGTGAGAAGAACATGATTCAAACCCGAGACCTCACCAAGGCCTACGGTGATCTGAAGGCGATCAACAGCCTGAATCTCAATCTCAACGAGGGGGACCTGTTCGGGTTCATCGGACCAAACGGATCGGGCAAGACGACGACCATGCGGATCCTCGCCACACTGCTGCAGCCCACCGTCGGCGAGGCGACGGTCTGCGGGTACTCGATCTATACGCACCCGAAAGAGATCCGCCGCCTGATCGGCTACATGCCCGACTTCTTCGGCGTTTACGACGACATGAAGGTCATCGAGTATCTGGAATTCTTCGCGGCCGCTTACCGCATCAAGGGGGAGGCGAGGCGAAAGAAGTGCAACGAGATGCTCGACATGGTCGACCTGGGATACAAGCGCAACGCCTTCGTCACCAGCCTCTCCCGCGGCATGACCCAGCGCCTCGGACTGGCCCGTGTGCTCCTGCACGATCCCCAGGTGCTGTTGCTGGACGAGCCGGCCAGTGGCCTGGACCCGCGGGCGAGAATCGAGATCCGCGGCCTCCTCAAGGAGCTCCGCAAGCTGGGCAAGACAATCATGGTCTCCAGCCACATCCTTCCTGAACTGGCCGACATCTGCAACAAGGTCGGGATCATCGAGCGGGGTGAATTGCTCGTGTCGGCCGAGGTGGCCGAGGTCATGCGGCGAGTCCGGCAAAGCCCGGTGCTGGTCATCGACGTGATGGGCGATCAGGATGCCGCCGCGAATCTCCTCCAGGAACACAAGTCGGTCACCAAGGTCGACCGGAAGGAAGAGAAGTTGCTGGTGACGTTGGGGGAAGGCGTCGAGGATTACAGCGAGCTGGCCACGTTGCTCGTCCAGGCGGGTTTCAGGATCAGGACTTTCAAGGAAGACGAGATCAACCTGGAAACCGCGTTCATGTATCTCACGAAGGGCATCACGGCGTAAGGCAGATCAATGCGAATCCTCGTCACCGGCGGTACCGGCTATATTGGCAGCCACACCTCGATCCGCCTGCTCGAGGCGGGCTATGAGCCGATCCTGCTGGACAATCTCTACAACAGCAAACGGGCGGTGCTGGAGCGGCTGACTCAGATCACCGGCCGAACCCTGACATTCTACGAGGGCGACATTCGCGACCAGCCGCTCGTGGAAAAGATCCTTACCGACGAGCGGATCGAGGCGGTGATCCATTTTGCCGGGCTCAAGGCGGTGGGGGAGTCGGTTTCGATCCCGCTGAAGTACTACGAGAACAACGTGGGCGGGACCGTCAGCCTCCTCGAGGCGATGGAGAAGACCGGAGTTCGCTCCCTCGTGTTCAGTTCTTCCGCCACGGTCTACGGCGATCCCCAACAGTTGCCGATCCCCGAAACGGCCCCGCTCAGTGCCACGAACCCCTATGGCCGCAGCAAGCTGTTCATCGAAGAGATCCTCCGCGATCTGGCCATTGCCGATCCGCGCTGGAGTCTTGTGCTTCTTCGGTATTTCAACCCGGTGGGGGCTCATCCGTCGGGCCTGATCGGCGAGGACCCGCAGGGTATTCCCAACAACCTCATGCCGTTCGTGGCCCAGGTGGCGGTGGGACGGCGCAAGAAGGTATCGGTCTTCGGCAACGACTATCCTACGCCGGACGGCACCGGCGTGCGCGACTACATCCATGTGGTGGATCTGGCCCAAGGACACGTGGCGGCCCTCGATGCCCACGCGAGAGAGGCTGGACTGTTCACCTACAACCTGGGCACGGGCAACGGGTCGAGTGTGCTGGAAGTCATCGAGGCCTTTGCCAGGGCGAGCGGCCGCCCGGTTCCCTACGAGATCGTCCCCCGCCGCCCCGGCGATGTGGCCGCTTGCTATGCCGATCCCACGCTCGCACGGGAGAAGCTCGGCTGGAAGGCCACACTGGGCCTGGAGGCCATGACGGCCGACGCGTGGCGTTGGCAGTCGGGGAACCCCCGCGGGTATGACGCCTGACCGCCTGGACGGGCGTTCCGCGATTGGATCGCCGACCATGGAGATCCGGGAGACCAGGCTGCTGACTACCCGCTCGACGCAGTCTACATGGGACGTGGCTCTGCTCCCGCCAGCAAGCCGGCCACCGACAGATCCTCGTCGAGATCTGGCCAATGAAGCCCAATACCGCCGCCGCCAATTCGGTACCGCTCTCGTTGCTCGGGAGACGCTTGACGCAACACGGGAAACCACTGCAAGGGCACACTCAACACTCGCCCGTCGGTGAGGATGACTCGCATCATTTCCTCATCAAATTCCAGCGACTTCGCAAACGCCGTGGTAGGAACAAACGCCTTTTGGGAGTGGATTCTGGAATGAGACGAAGTATTCATGCCAGGCCTCCAGCAGTTGACTGCGATGTTCGTCAACCAGCCGTTACTTCACCGCTGGCCGTTTGCCTTCCGCAACCACCTGGTGGGCGATCCCGCTGAGGAACTTCGCGTCTTCCTCTGCGATCTTTTCCACGCGGATGCCTTCCGCGTAGGGATTCGAGCCGGTGAGAAACTCGAACCAGACGGCCGCGGCAAGGTACTCTCCCTGAACTCCCGCATGGTGACTGTCGCAGCGAAGTTGCTTCGGTTCGGTGTTGCTCCAGGAGTAGCCCACGCATAACGAGTTCTTCTGGTTGGGAAGATTCGGCGGCGCGAACGCCGATAAATCGATGTCCCTGTCGGGTACAAACGGGCGGACTTCGCGAGCCAATTGAAACGCGGCTCCCACGGGGATCACGCGGATGCCGAGTTCTTCAGCAATCGTGCGGTAGGCCGCGTCCAGGTCGCGATACATGTCCTTCTGGCCGTAACCGGGCTTGTCGGGAAACACCTTTTCGAAATCTCCGTCGACCCGATAGGCCCAGGTCTGGTGCATGACCACCTCGGCCTGGGGGGCGTACTTCTTGATGTAATCGCAGAGTTCCTTGGCATAGGGACGGAAGCTCGCAATGTTGGGGCTTTGAGCGCTGGCCTGCTGGATGGTCACGATATCCCAGCGATCGGAGGTGAGATACTCGCGAAGTCCCACCTGGGTGCGGGTCTTTATACCGTTTTCATCCGTGGTGGTCAGGGAGTACGGTTTGCCGTCCGGATTGTCGGGATCGGCCTCGTGCAGCTTCGCCAGCCGAATGTGCTTCTCCATAGAGCAGCCGCCGATAATGGCTCCGCCGAGGGTGAGGCGGCACTTTTCGCTCCTGGTACCCATGGGAGTCAGAAAGGTAAACGCGTTGACAGTGAAGCTGTTGCCGACGCCAAGCACCTTGATCTCGCGTTGCGCTGGAGGAGCCGCTGGTGCTTGGGCATTCGCGGTGGATGGAGCACTGACGGCCAGAATTGCCAGAACCAACAGTTGTGGGACGGAAATCGAAGATACTCTCATTTCAAGCCTTTCATGATC
>CAYSCH010000482.1:0-6504 GCA_964429355.1 uncultured Planctomycetaceae bacterium
TCGCGTTCCGTCCGTTTATTTGCCTACGAACTCTGTCCGTTCCGGCCCAATGCCTTGCCGCAGTTTCCTCTGGGAAGCACGCAAGTCCAGTTAGCAGAATCTGGCGAACAGCTTCGGATAACGCCTCTCCATTTCCGCGTCGTCATCAAAATCCCACGGCTCACCAAGGTCCGCTGGCTGGCTCTTCTGGTAGACGCTCTGGGGAATTCGATCGCCTGTCATGCCTTCATACACGCGGCCGGCTGCGTACCAAAGCGACTCGAGCTCTACCGGTTCTTCGAGATCGGCAATTTTGGCCAAGGAATCTGGATCTGCCAAAGCCCGCTCATAGGTCTTCTGGCCCTGGGCGATCAGCCATCCACGGAAATAGTCGAACCCGTCGTCGGAACAGCCGCCGTTGATCAGGTACGCCGCACCCCAGAGATCCTGGCGGTACGATTCGGCCAGCAACGCCCTGAGGTGGCGTTCGAAACTCAAGACGTCCTCTGGCGACAACGCCGAGAGACGACGCTCGATCTCGGCCACTTGCGCATCCCCTTCATGGTCTCGTCCCGATTCCTCGATGACTAGCCAGAACTCGGCTCGTTCCATATCACACAACCTCCCGTGTGGCGTTGGTTTTGGCTCTACTGATCGTTCTTCTTCGGCTCCACCATGGCGCTGGCCGCCGAACCCATCAGACGGAACAGGTTGCGGGCCATCGCACCGCCCCAGCCGCTGTCCTTGAACTCGGGGCACTCGTCGCACTCGGCGAGTTCAACAACCAGGCCGGCGGCCATCCGCGAGATTCTCGCAATGCCGTCGCTGTCGACCGTCTCCACGTCGTCGGTCGGCTTGTGGTAGTCCTTCCAGCCGCCGGTCGTGATCAGGTGGACGACGGGGATCTCGTGGGTGTAGAAAGCCATGTGATCGCTGCCTCCGATGCTCCCCGGCATTCGGATCACGTCGAGCTCGTGCTGCCCGGCCACCCGTTCGACCAGGTCCCCCAGCGCCGGCGAGGTTCCCACGCCGCCGGCTGTTATGCGGTCCTCCTCGATGCAGCCCACCATGTCCAGATTGATCATGGCAACCGTCTTTTCCAGCGGCACCAGCGGGTGCTTCACGTAGTAGAAGCTGCCCAGCAGGCCGCGTTCTTCGGCCGCAAAGGCAATGAACAGCACGCTTCGCGGCAGCTTCTGCTTTCGCTCGGTGAGAATGCTCGCAATCTCCAGCATGGCGGCCGTGCCCGAAGCGTTGTCGTTGGCGCCGTTGAACACAGTGACCTCACCCTTCTTCTCCCGGTACCCCAGGTGATCGTAATGGGCGCCGACCACAATGACCTCGTCGGCCGTCGGACCTTCGCCCGGCAACAGGGCCACAACGTTCTTCACCTCCACGGCCCGTCGCCCCGGCCGCCCGGACTTCTCGGCCTCGTCCGCAGAATCATCCGCTTCCCTGTCCGGCGGCGGAGCCGCCACGGGCGAAGCCGTGCCCGGTTTCTCCCCCTTGGCGGCTTGGATTGCCGCCCAGTCGACGCCCTGTTCGACTCTGGGCACGCGCGTGCTCGAATGGAACACTTGGAACGGCCCTCCCCCCGCCAGATCCGTCTTCAACCCCAGTTCCCCGAACCGTTTGGCGATGAACTCCGCCGCCCGTTCGAGCCCCACCGTACCCACACCGCGCCCCTGCATGCCGTCGTCGGCCAGGAAGGCAACGTCAGCCTGAACTCGCCCGGCCGCTGGCGACTCCTCCGCCGAGAGAGACCCGCCCGCCGCCTGGAACGAAAGAGTGGCGGCAGACAAAAGGCCGACAGCCAATCGCTGGATTCGCGATCGACAGGGTCGATTGAGTGGCTGGTTCATAGGGTGCTCTGGGATGGATTGTCGTGGGGGAGAACTCCAACTCGATACATTTCGTTGCCAGGTGGGAAAGATTGCGATCCCCGCCTCAGCTTGCTGGCTTGCCGTGCAATGCTATTGAGCCTTGGGCCGGCAAACTCGGACGCTCCGCAGCGTCAGATCTCCGCCGGGGCACGAGAGTCGCAAATCGCCGCCATTTGCCCGTCCGGCAAAATGGGCGTGCGGCAGTTCGAAACGGGCTTCCTGCCACCGTCCGGAACCGGAGAGCCGCTGAGGATCCGTCTGGCGAAAGTACTGGGCGATCCCCACCGCCGCCGGGTCGGCCGAGTCGTATTCCAGCAGGATGCCACCTGCCGTCGTGGTGGCCAGGTATTCGACGACGACCGAGAGCGATTCGTCACCCCCCTCGAGGAATGTGTAGTCGGCGTCGAAATACAGGTAGCGGTTGCCGGAGTGGCGGTTGGGCCGCGTTCGCCAGGCCTTAACCCCTTCAATATCCACCTCTTCTGCCAGACCGTCGCCGTCCGGAGATACGTAGAGGCTCAGACCGCGGGAGGTTTCCGGTCTGGCAGATGCTTCAGCGATGGGCGGGAGCCGATCGGCCGAACTGAGCCTGCCCCGCTGGTGGAACACGTCGGCGAAGCGGCGCGTGAGCTCGATGTACTGACGGCCGTATTCTGTGGTTTCGCAGATCTCGGTCCCCTCGTGCAGTTCGTTCCAGGTCTCCACATGGACGAGCCAGGGGCGACCGTCCGGCTCGATGTCAAGCAGCTTCTGCCAACCGTAGCGGTAGAAACGTCCGTCGTCGCGCTTCCGAACCAGAGGCGTCCGACCCGGCACGGCCGAGTGGTCGTAGCCTGGCCCGATCCCGGCCGTATCGAGAATCTGCGGATGGATCGCCCCACCCCACTGATATTCGCTATCCGCCTCGCCCGGCCAGCCTCGCATCTTGACCAGATACAGGTCCACTCCGAAGTCCCTGCGAAACATCTCCCGCACCGCGGGGAAAAGCTGCTCGTCGACATTCTTGGCAAACGCACTGGCATAAAGCAACACAAGAGGCCGGCCGTCGATCGTGGCCCGATGTTCGGCCGGAATGAGCGAGAAACAGTCGCGGATCGAACCGTAGAACCACAATCGGCCCTGCGGCGTGGTCAGGTCGATCTGTGCCCCTCGCGAATTGTATTGAAGCGTGCTCGTGTCGTAGAACATGCCGATTGCCGGGGGCGTCTTTCCCTGCTGGAGCAGCCGCTTCCGGGCCTCAACCAGCGGCGGAAGCCCCTCGTTGCTCCACTGGGGCATCCTCGTAGGTTCGCCCCAATAGACGGGCAGCGCCACGTCGATCCCCGCCTCGATCATGTCCTCGAGCTGTGCCGCGTGCCAATCCGCGTTCTTATAGCTGAACCCTTCCAGCGTGGGCGGATGATCCGTTAGCGCGTCTGTCCCGTCGCCGTCAAGCACGTGGGCCTTGGTGTCGTTGTCGTACCAGTAGAAGTAGCTGGTGGCGATGACCGGTTGCCCGTGGGCAAACAGCGATGAGCTCGCGGGCTGAGCAACATAGGGACCGGGCGGCTCTGGCAGTGTGAAGTCCGTCGGCAGTTCCGCCGCCGTTGCGCAAGTGACACAAAGCGACAAGAGGATGAGGCAGCGAGACAACATGGCTCTCTCCTGGACGTTGGCGCAATCGATATTTCATGCAACTCGCGTAGACGCAACACGATGCGGCGATTCTCCCACGGTTGGTGGGCATTCGCAAGCCCCGGGCCCATAATCCCAATGCCGTCAGGGGCTTTCCGTGCCCCCGGAACCCCGCTACGATTCCATGCAGTGAAGCCTCCCCCCAACCTACCCCACACCATGCCAGGAGTTCTGCCATGAACCAGACCGACCGACGAGAATTCTTGCGGGCCATGGTTGCCTCCGTGACTGCCGCCGGACTGGGTTCTCAAGTCTTGGCCGGCCAGCAGACGGAATCCTCCGGCATTCCGACCCGCCCCTTGGGCAACACGGGCGAGCGAGTCTCGATTGTGGGAATCGGTGGCTACCACATCGGCACCCCGGACGAAAAGCAGGCGATCACAATCATGCATGAAGCGATCGACCAGGGAATGACCTTCTTCGACAACTCCTGGGACTACAACGCCGGACGCAGCGAAGAGTATATGGGCAAGGCCCTCGCCACCGGCGGCCGCCGCGACAAGGTCTTTCTCATGACCAAAGTCTGCGCACGCGACTACGACGGAGCCAGGTCGCAACTTGAAGACAGTTTGAGACGCCTCCAAACGGACGTGATAGACCTCTGGCAGTTCCACGAAATCAATTGGGCCGTCGACTCCGAGTGGATCTACGAACAAGGAGCGCTGAAATTCGCTCTGGAGGCACAAAAAGCCGGCAAGGTACGCCACATCGGATTCACCGGCCACCAGGACCCGACCTTTCATCTCAAAATGCTTTCCACGTCCTACCAGTGGGCTACCGTCCAGATGCCGATCAACATCCTGGATGCCCAGTACCGCAGTTTCCAGAAGCAGGTGCTTCCCGAGTGTACCAAACGAAACATCGGCGCCATCGGAATGAAAGCCCTGTCGGGCGGAATCATCCCCGGCGAGCTGAAAGTCTCTGCCGAAATCTGCCGCCGCTTCTCCTTGTCTCTTCCGATCAGTACCCTCGTCTGCGGTATCGCGTCACGGAAGGACCTGCAGCAGGACCTCGCCATGGCCCGTTCGTTCACACCCGTCACCCAGGAAGAAATCGACGATCTCCTCGCCGGCACGGCCGGAGTGGGGGGCGACGGCAAGTTCGAAAAGTACAAGACCACCCGCTACGGCAGTTCCTACCATTTCCAGCAGCACGGAGAGTAGAACCGCGAACTTCAACCTCCTTTGCGCCTCGGCGCTCATGCGAAGGCCGCCACTGGGCTCGCCCCTAATGTCGCAAGGATAAGCGTAGGGTATTTGCATGAAAGTACTAAGCACAGCTGTCTCTGTATTGCTATCAACGCCTTCTGTCGGCATGTTGGTCCCCCAGCTTTCCCAGTCCTATCTCCAACTTGCCGTGTCAAGGCACACTGTAACTGATAGCAGTGAATGCGGGCAACGCGTAAAGCTTGGAATCATCAACGGTTACGCCTAACCTTGCGACAACATTAGGGCTTGCCCCAGTGGAAGCCACGATTGATGGCTAATAATTGTCATGCCTAAGCCTTCTGACCTGCCCGTCCGCTCACCCGCCGCAACGCGGCGGGTGAGCGGACGGGCAGGTCAGTCGGGAGCAGCCGGATAGATTAGCCATCAATCGTCGCTTCCACCACAAGGTGGGTGGCGGCGCTGGAGTCTCTCCTGGAATCACGCAAGGCCATTTACCACTCTCTGCCAGGCTGCATTGCGAGTCGTCATTGCCGTCATGAGCTGCCGTTTGGTCTGCTCGTCATCTGGCTTGAAGTGGCCCGATAGCGAACTCCACTCCTGTCAATTCTCCTCGCGTTCCAAGATCCAAGTTAATTGCACGCTATCAGGGTACTGCAGGTGAAGCAATTCACGATACTCATCATACCCCGACGATGCCCGACGGAACTCGGCAAGGGCAGCTTTCTGCAGCACTGTTGGCTCGTCGATTCTCTGATACGCGGGGTTTCTGTTCAATGACTTCAACAGATATTGACGCGTGAAGTCCGCTTGCAGGCACAGAATCGCAAGTTCGAGGGGGGCTGCTTCTGGCGAGGACGCACGCACTTCCTCCAAGTTCATTGGAACATCACGGAGAATGCGCCATTCACAGTCGTCCCCGCCACCGTTCGGCGTCTGCGGAAATGCCAGACATACGCAATACCCTGCGGCGAAGCCGAGAGCCAAGTGACTCAGAACCTGGATCGCGTACTGATTTCTGGAGAACACCCAGAACTGTCTCTTTGGCGTTTGAGTAGAATTACCATCCTGTGATCGCTCACTCATACCCATACTCCGTGCGTTCGGCCATAGATTCACCTGGCTGTCGCGCGGCGCTTGAAAAACGACATGTGCGCGGCGCTTCAAATTCGGCAGTGGGTGGATTGTGGGTTTCAGCCACGATTATACCAACGATTCCGGTTTTCCATGCGGCAGTCTTGCAGACGCGACGCCATCGAGCTGAGAGACGCCTTGTGCCGGTTTATAGCCTACACGGCTCGAGCGCCCCAGCCGCGCCACCCCCCAGCTCATCCGAACCCGCATCCAGCGTCACGCTCTCCACCCGCAACGCCACTGGCTCCACCACCCCGCCATGATCCCCCGCCAAGCATAACATCGATGGGCGCGCCGCCCGACCCCCACTTGATTCCCTTACCTGCTGCCCAATATCCCGCTCATCCCAGTACTGGCAGCGCTCTTCTGCGGACAGTACTGTCAGCTCCCGTTGACAATAATTGAAACTGCGATATCTGTGGCGCAACGAGCCTTCCGCCTCACGCCCGGAGTGTCGCCCCGCCCCCCTGTCTCCCGTCTCCCGTCTCCTGTCCCCTCTGTCCTCTGTCCTCCGTCCTCTGTTCCCCGCTCCCCGCTCCCCGCTCCTTGCTCCTTGCTCCCCTCCCCTCGTCCATGGGGTGGCCAAGAATAACGATGTACAAATGTCTCCAATATCGTGTATACTGACCCTCGACGTCTGGGTATCCCAAGAGCCCGACCCCGCGGCA
>CAYSCH010000483.1:0-6481 GCA_964429355.1 uncultured Planctomycetaceae bacterium
CTAACTCATTAATTCTACCCAAGTTCGTTTTGCCTGGACCACTCAGTGTCGGCCCGCCCCGGTGCCACTGAGGATACCGCCCCCGCGCACCAGGTCAACCCAGCTTGGCGGAATCTTCTTTTTTGGGGGGGGTGGAAGGCCTTCGAAGGGACTGCCAGGTAATATAACCACGTGAGGTTCGTGGTTGAACGACTCGGGGCATATCCAGGGCAGTCAGTTATGCCAGGCACTACCAGCGACGTCGACGGAGTGTTCGACGACGACAGGAAGCTCTTGCGGGATGTTGACGACATTTCATGGAGACGGTAGAAACCTGAACGCAACAAATCGCGTGGTTTCACGGGCCCACCACGCCGTTGGTGCCTCAGCGACGTGCCACCCAAATTGGCCAACTTATTTTGACGCGGCGCTGAGGATGCGGTCGACCAGGCCGCCGGGCTTGCAGGGAGCGGAGAGATCCTGCCCGGCGAAGGCTGCGGGCGATGACCAGAGAATCATGTTCTGGTAGTAGTCGGAGCCGTAGGTCCGCTTTCCACTGTCGACCTGCCAGCTCAAGGGGAAGTCCCAGGTGTAGCCGTTGTGGACCATCACGTAGGCCAACGTGCGGCGGATGAGGTCTTCGCCAAAATCCTTCTGGCCGTGGTAGAGGTACGTCATGCCCAGCATGAACCCCTCGGCCGAATAAGTGCCCGCGTTTCTGCCCAGATACCCGCCGAAGTTGCCCTGGACCTTGCTCCCGTCCGCATTGGCGAATACCCGCATGCCGTACGGGCACTCCTGGGGATCGGCGTTGCCTTTGGCGACGGTGGCAAGCGTCGTCTGCACGCGGTCTGGCGGAAACACGCCGGGCAGGCCGTGCAGACGGGCGATCCACTCGCCGTCGAGTTGGCAACCCATCATGATCTCGGATTTCTGCCCACTGGTGAGCTCGTTGTAGAACCGGTAGTAATTGCCGGTCCAAAGGTGCTCTTCCATGGCCTTTGCGCCGGCGTCGAACCAGTGGTCACACTGCCGGACGAAATCGGCGTCGCCCATGCTTTCGGCCATCCGCCTCATCATGCGAAGCTGCGCCAGATGGATCCCGCCGACGTGAGAAGCCAGGCCGGAGATCGGCACGTCCTCGACCCATTCATTGTCCTTGTCGCCGGTGGGCATGGCGATGACCTGCTTTTCGCCGTATTCCGGCCGCAGGTTCATGGTGTGGATCGTGGCCCGTTTGACGGCATCGTAGAACTCCTCGAGGACGGCGTCGTTGCCGGTGCGGCGCCAGAGCTTGTCGACCATTTCGACCATGCAGACGTCGCTGCTGGCCACCTGGTACGGTCGGCTGGGCATGGAGAACTCGAGCGGTGGCCTGCCCCCGAGGGGACCGCCAAACGCCCACACCACCTGGCCGTCGGGCCACTGGTACTGCTTGTAGGCGCGGAGCGTCGACAGAGCCAGTTCCGGGAAGAAGTAGACCAGCGGGATATTGCCGTAGAAACTGCAGGGGATGCACTCCACCTGCGGGCAGTCGCGGGGGGACTCGACCATGCCGTACAACCCATCCTCGGGCCGGACCCAGTCGCCCAGCGGCGGTTTGGCTTGAGCCCACAGGCCCACCTCGGTGATCATGTAGAGATTGTTGACCAGCGCGTCGCGCATCCAAACCGGCAATTGCTTCTCGGTGTAGAGCACCTGCTGCCAGGCCAGAATGCGCTGGAGGAGCGACTCGTGGTCCGCCGCCAGCACTTGTGCAGTCTGGGCGGGATCGGGATAGTACTTGGCGTACATGTGCGTGAAGGTGTTCGTGGTTGTCGCCATGGGATGCCCCCCTGCTTTCCAATCGGGGGCGCACCAGGTGAGGATGAAACGGACCACCTTCTCCTGGCCGGCGGGAACCGAGAAGTCGACCGCCGCGCTGGTGCCGGCCTGTCCGGGTTCGGGAGCCGGTAGCGACTGGGCGATCCGGACCCACGCCTGCTCATCCGAACCGAGGTCGCCGCCAAGGCGCAGTTTTTCCTGCCCCACAATCCCCAGGGCATAGCTTGCCGACGGCGTCCGGACCTCGATGCCCTGGGACTGGCCGTGGGTCTGGCTGCGCTCGTAAGCGGTGCCGGCCGGCACTTCGCCGACGGCCGGGCCGGGGAAGTTCATCACGATCGTGCCGCTCTGCGGCTCGGCCGTCACGTTGCGAAGGTGGGCCTCCAGCACGATGCCCGGGATCGTGGAGTTCTTCAGATCTCCCGGAAGGAACGGACTCCACGCGCGCAGGGCCAGTTGCACGGGGGCATCGGTCTCGTATTCCAGGTCGGCCACAGGGTAATGTCCCCAGTAATGGATCTCCCTGGGCAACTGGACCTGCGAGGCTCGACCCTGCTCGAACAAGTAGAGCGGCCCCGCGCGGTCGTCGAGGCAGGTCCACACGCCGTTGGGGTTCTGGGTGTCGCTCCAGTCGCCGGCCAGGTCCCAGGTCTTGCCCGCGCCAACGTCGGTGATCTTCAGGTCCACGCCGATATGGTCGCCGCAGACGGCCGCCACCTCGAAGCTCAGGTCGATGCGGTCCCCTGGCTGAACGGCGAGTTGCAGGGCAGCCTGGCCGCCGGTTCCTGCTGCCAGAGACTGCGGAGCCGCCGACGTGCAGGTCTCGGACCAGGTGACCTCGCCGCCGGTCAGCGGCTCTGCGTTCTTTCGCAGTTGCCACCTCTGGACCCGCTTTTCCAGATTGCGCACGGCCCAGAGACCGCCGCTGACCTGGATGCTCCCCGTGATCGGGCTGGTCCAGCGGACAACGGCCGGGGTGTGGCAGAAGACTCTGCCGGCAGGAATGTCGTACTTGCTCTGTCCCACGCTCTTGGCCCAGCCGGGCACCGGAATGGGGTTTGCGGTGTTGGCCCAGGCGGGCTGGGGGCCGAGTTCAAAATCCAGCCAGGCGGGAACGTGTACCAGCGTCGGTTTCGAGGGCGGGCCGCCGGAGGCCCAGGTTTTGCCACCCACGTTCAGGGCCAGCACGGGCGTTCGCAGCCCGAACTTGCCCCGCGGTGTGATGCTGTTGAAGATCGTGCTGTAGCCGAAGGTCCCATCGGTCTCCAGATCCAGGCAGCCCGTATCGACCGTTCCCAGCGGCATGCCGTTGGTCACGGCGTCGTTGAGCCGGTAGATAATGCCGCAGACGGGCTCAGAGTAGCCGGCCGCCGGAAATTGTGTCCAACCGTGCTGGGGATTGTCGGTGGCAAACAGCCTGGCCGGCGGCTGGGCGGCCTCAGCCTGCAAACTGCCCAGAAACAACCAACCAGCAACTACTACCCAGAGCGTGCGGGTTCTCATGTGCGGTCTCCTGTGCCGAAGCGGAAGGGCAGGTGAATCGGGAGCGGCCGGATAGCCATCCATCGTCGCTTCCAGCCACACAAGGCGGGCAGCGGCGTTTATTGGTGGTCAGAAATCCAATGCCGTGATGATTCACAGCCGAGCACCACAAATTCCGGGCTCCCGCTGGTCGCCCTCCCGGCATTACTTACCTGAAACCCTATCGGTCTCTCCTGGAATCACGCAAGGCCACTGAGATTTCTGAACACCAATGAACCTGACTTTATGCCCCGCCCGGGCAGAACGTCAATGATTCATCTTGTCGAAATAATTGACCATTCTACTCAGCCGTGTGTTTCCCGCGCGCCGGGGGTGAAGTAGCATGGGAAGGGGCCGCGGAGAGGGCGGCCCCTTCCGGCAAACCCCAAGAGGATCCATGACCAAGGGAAAACGCACACTGAAGGTGGCCGTGTTGGTCGAGATGTCTCGCGCCCACGGCCGCGGAATGCTCGAAGGGATCAGCCGGTACTCGCACCAGCACGGGCCGTGGGCGATCTATCACCATGAACGGACGCTGCGGGACGGCGTCCCGGCCTGGCTGGCAAGCTGGGACGGCGACGGCATCATCGCCCGAGTGGAAACCCGCGGCGCGATCCAGCGGATCCGGCGGCTGGGCCTCCCCACCATCGATCTGTTTTCGTGGTATTCGCCCCCCGGTGTGCCGACGTTGAAGGTCGACGAATGGAATGTGTCGCGGATGGCGGCCGAACACTTGCTGGAACGCGGCTTTCACCGCTTTGCCTATTGCGGTTTTGCGGGCGCCGACTTTTCCGAGCAACGTTGCCGGTGTTTCGTCCGCTTCCTGGCCGAACAGGGCTACGAGGTGAGCGTCTACGGCGGGCACCGCCGGCAAGTTCGTGTCACTTCGTTGGAAGCCGGCGGTCTGGCCCGGGAAGCCGAAGTCGCCACCTGGCTGCGCACGCTCCCCAAACCGATCGGACTGATGGCCTGTAACGATATCTGCGGGCAGCAGATCCTCAACGTGTGCAGGGAGAACGGGATCTCGGTGCCCGACGAGGTTGCCGTGATCGGTGTCGACAACGACGTGCTCGTGTGCCAGATGGCGTTGCCGTCGCTCTCCAGCGTGGAACTCGACGGCTCGGGGGCCGGCTATGCGGCGGCCGAGATGCTCGACCAGCTCATGCACAAGCGGCGGCCGATCGGCGACCGCCTGTTCGGCCCGCTGTCGGTCGTGTCGCGCCAGTCGACCGACTCTGTGGCCACGGCCGATAGAGACGTGGTGGCCGCCGCCCAGTTCATCCGCCAGCATGCCGTCCGCGGCATCGGAGTCAGGGACGTGGTCGAAACGGTCTCGCTCTCGCGAAGCACCTTAGAGCGGCGGTTCGCAGATACGTTTGGCCACACGGTTCGGGCCGAAATCGACCGCGTCCGACTGAACCGCGTCAAAGAGCTGCTGGCGCGGACGGATTGGACCCTGCGCCAGATCGCCACCGACGCCGGCTTCGAGCATCTCGAACCCCTCTGCCGGCTCTTCAAGCGCAAAACCGGCCTGACGCTGGGGCAATTCCGCAAGAGATCGGGGTAGTTGAGCCAAAATCCAGGCCGGTCTCCCCCAGCCGGTTCACTTGACCGCGGGGCGCAAAGGCCTGTATAGTAACATATTACGTTCAGAAGTGGAGTCCTTTCCGCCCGACGGAGCTTTTCATGTCACCCGCCGTGATTGACGTACGCAACGCTGAGGACCCGCGTGACGTCGTTCATCGGGCGGTTCAGGCGCTGTCGGAGGGGAAGATTGTTGCGTTTCCGACGGAGACGGTCTACGGTTTTGGTGTTCGGGCACTGGACTGGCAGGCGGTCGAACGTCTGGTGGCGGTCAAGGGGCGGGTAGACGGGCATCCGATGGCGCTTGCGATCCGGGGCGCCCAGGAACTGCTGGATTACGCGCCCGATGCGAGCCGTTTGAGTGAGCGTCTTGCCCGTCGGTGCTGGCCGGGTCCGGTGACGCTGGTGGTGGACGCGAGCCACAAGGAGAGCCTGTTGGGTCGCCTTCCCGAGCGTGTGCGGGATGTGGTCTCACCGCAGAAGACGGTGGGACTGCGTGTGCCGGGCCATTCGGTGGTGCTGGACGTGCTGCAAATGATTGCCGGTCCGGTGGCGCTGACGAGTGCGAATCGTTCGGGAGAGCCCGATGCGAAGACGGCCACCGAGATCGTCGACGCCTTCGGCGACGAGATCGATCTGGTTCTGGACGACGGGCCCTGCCGATACGGCCAGCCGTCGTCGGTCGTTCGCGTGAACGGGAACCATTACGAGATCCTGCGCGAGGGCGCGGTGCCCGAACCGACTCTCAGGCGGCTGGCGAGCATGATGGTGTTGTTCGTATGCACGGGCAATACGTGCCGGAGTCCGATGGCGGAAGGGCTTTTTCGGAAGATGGCGGCCGAGCGGCTGGGATGTACTCCGGAGAATCTCGAGGAGAACGGCTGGACGGTGATGTCGGCGGGGGTAGCTGCGATGACGGGCGGGCGGGCGAGCGAGCCGGCCGCGATGGTCATGCACGAGATGGGGATCGACATTCATGCCCACGAGGCGCATCCGGTCACGGAGGCACTTCTGCGGTACGCAGACCATGTTTTCACCATGACCGCCTCGCATCGCCAGGCTCTGGTGATGCAGTGGCCGGAGTCGGCCGATCGCACGTCGACGCTGCGCGTGGACGGATCGGACATCTGCGACCCGATCGGCGGTCCCTTGGAGCAGTACGAGCGTTGTGCGGAACAGATCCGGGCCGAGTTGGCCAAGCGGCTGGACGATCTGGGGTTGTAGGGCAGACATTTTCATTTCAGGTAGCTATCATGCGTATTGCAGTCGGAAGCGATCACCGCGGCACTTCGATTCGCCACAAGATCCTGGAATTCGTGGCGCAACTTGGGCATGAAGCCGTCGACTTCGGCTCGAACGCGGAAGGTCCGGTGGACTACCCGGACATCGCCCAGCAGGTTGCCCACGAGGTGGGCAACGGCGACGCCGATCGCGGAATCCTCGTCTGTGGAACGGGCATCGGGATGTGTATTGCGGCCAACAAGGTCAGCGGGGTGCGGGCGGCACCGTGCCACGACGATTTGACCGCCGAAATGAGCCGGCGGCACAACGATTTGAACGTACTGTGCCTGTC
>CAYSCH010000484.1:0-6470 GCA_964429355.1 uncultured Planctomycetaceae bacterium
CTTTTCGGCTTTTTGGTTATCGGCGGCCTCGGGCAGGCCTCGGCTGGGCAAGACAAGGTATGATGCGTCCGGGCCGCCTCAGGTCAGAGTTCTCGTCGCGCCGCGGCCAGCTTTCGTCTTTGGGAGACCTCCAACCATGGTCGACGCTCAATGGTATTACACGGAGAAGGGCCGGCAAAACGGGCCCGTCTCCTTCTATCAGCTTCAGCAGTTGGCCAATGCGGGCACGCTCAAGTCCGCCGACCTCGTCTGGACCGAGGGCCAGCAGGACTGGAAACCCGCCCGCGAAATTGCCGGGCTCTTTTCCAGCAGCCCGGCCGCTCCGCCCCCAACAACTCCCCGCTACGGCGATCCTGCTCGTCAGGATCTCGTCATGCCCAGCGTTCCGCCACGAGATCCTGCCGTGATGGCGATCCTCTCCGCCATCGTCCCTGGATTGGGCCAACTCATCCTCGGCCAGACTGTCAAAGGAATTGTGCTGCTCGTGCTTGCCCTCGGTCTCTGGAGAATCGTCTGCGCCGGATCGCTTGCCGTCTGGATCGTGGCCATCGTCGATGCCCATCAGATCGCCGTCAAGCTCCGCAACGGCCAACCTGTCAAGCAGTGGGAGTTCTTCTAGAGACGCTAACAGAACCACCGGCTGTGCACATCCATGCCCGTGGGAAACTCGTAAGTTTTGTGAGGGCTTTCAAGCGGTCTGGAGAATGCGACGGATGTTCCCACAGGCAGAAGAGGTCGGAAGCGCCACCGGGAACTGGCTCCTTAAGCTTCCGGCAATGCCGGGTTTGCGGGGCAGACGGTTGAGTTCGAGCGAGATTCGTCGCCGTTTCCTGTATCCGAGCCGCTGGTCAGGTGCCCACCGGCGATGTCCTCAGCCGCCCTTTCCTTCTCCCGTCTCGGCCGCCGTTTCAATCGTCTCCTGGACACTGATGGCCAGAATGCCCAGCCATCGGGCGTAAATCATGACCAAGGTCGTCGCCAGCGGAGCCAGTAGCGGCAGGGCAAAAGGCCCGCAAACATACTGCCAGAAGATCATGTAGATCACGACACCCACGACCACGAGCCCGAACGATCGCAGATAGAACCACGCCCATGGTCCCGGGCGTCGATAGCAGCTTGCGGCCACGTTTCCGGAAACCGGCGAGAAAACAGACCCGCTTTCGAGCATCGACAGCAGGACCACCGGAAGTGTCAGCCAGAAGCCCGCCACGTAAAGATACATGGCAAACGGACGGGCAGGCGGGTAGTTCTGCAGGAGCACCGTAACCGGCACGAAACTCACCATGCAACTGTTGAAGACGTAAAAACTCTCGCCAATCTGCTCCGTCCAGTTCCCTTCCGGCCAGTTCCGTACGGTTTGATTTCCGGCCGCGGTATCTTCGACAATCGCGACAAGATTCACCGAGAACAGGCCTGCCCAAGCCAGAAAGACGAGCCCCGCAACCCCAAACACGCCACAGGTCACGAACCAGCCAACCGCTTGAGAACCCGAGAGCGAGGATTTCTCGAGCAACCACAGGGCGGCGGCAGGGACTGCAAACACCGGCACGGCACCAAAACCGAACACCAGCCAGCGACTGGACGCGTCCGGATGGCCCAGGAAGCCGAATCGGTCCGACATGTCGGGCAACTGCCAATGCCTCTGCGCTGCGTTGGGTTTGTCAAGGAAGTCGAAATCCGGATCGTCGGCCGGGTCCCGCGGCACGGCCCGTCCGATCTTGGGCACTTGGGAGACGACCTCCGGGGGTGCCCCGACTCCATACTCCTCACCGGTGGGCACGATCTGGTCTTCCACCTTTGCACTGGCTTTTGGGGGAGGAATTGTGATCGGGGTATCGCAATCCGGGCAGCGTACTTTTTTGCCCACCTGGCGATCCGTCGCGTGGATTCGCGTGCCGCATCTAGGGCAGTCGACACCGATATGCACGACCTTCTCGACGAGGGTTTCGGCAGGCGGTGGTGGCGCCGCCGGTGCCGGCACGATCTGCTCGGGCACCGGAATGGCCGTGCCGCAATCGGGGCAGGGTACGTCGCGTTTCCCGTCTCTGGTCGACGCTCTGACGTCGCGGCCGCAGTTGGGACACTCCAGGCAAACTTCGGCCGGTGTAACCAGGGCCCCGGCCGAATCGGCCTGCGGGCCGCTCACTCCATAGTTATTTCCGGTTGCGCGTCCCTTATCGGACAATGCCCCCATCACGGCGTCTGTCTTGGCCCTCGCCGCCGCCACCACCACGGTCTCGGTTCCACAATCGGGGCACTGGATCTTCTTGCCAACCTGATCCGCTCGTGCCATCAGCCGGGAACTGCAGAGGGAACAGATCACGGGTATGTCGCTGGCTGGGCCGATGTTTGGTTCACGCAGTCCATATTCCCCCAGGTCCGCCAGGGCGGCTGCACCCACGACCGCTTTGGCGTCGATCTTCTTCTGCGGTGGAACAACGGTCTTGGTTCCGCAGTCGGGGCATGTCAGCTTCCGGCCCACGTCGGCCAGGGTACCCCGCAGCAGCGTACCGCACAGACGGCAATGGAAGGGGATCGTCACCTCCTGAGGCACCGCCGCGGATTGCCCGGCGCTGCTCACCCCGTATTCCCCGATGCCGGCCTGGTCGATCTTCTGGGGCCGGCGGGTCTGTCCGAGCGACTTGGGAGCTTCGGCGATCTGCAAGAGGGTCCCACACTCGACGCATTGAATCTGCTGGCCCAGCTTCGTACGCTGCGTCGAGCAACGGGTGGCGCAGATCGGACACGTCACGGTGATCAGGTCGGAAGGTTCGCCTCGAACCGCGTCGGATTTCTGAAGTCCGTACTCGCCACCGGACTGGGCGGCCGGTACATCGATGGTTCGATCGGTCTGTCCGGCCACCGATTCCCGCTGTGGGGCATTCGGCACGACGACCGAGGCGCTGCAACTCGGACAAGCCAGCCGTATCCCCGATTGACCAACCCGGGCCTTGAGAGAAACAAAGCACTCCGGGCAGGTGAACCGAAAGGTCCTCTCGTTCGCCTCGTTCACAAGCCGATCCCCTTGTGAGAAACTACCGTACACCACCGCCGCTTCTGGGTGTGACAGCCGCGTGGACATCGCCGCGTTTGGCTGGCCCCGAGTTCCTCAAAACACCACCCCCATCCCCATGATAGCGGCGTGGGCTCTGTGCCGCGATTGGCAAGATCCGCGTTTCTTGCCCGCGAACTACCGGGCTGGCCTGGGAAAAGGCCACCCAGGTTGGCTGTGGGCACTAACCCAACGCCGCGTGGGCCAAGGCCTGATAGATCGGACCCTCGCGTGTCAGTTCGCTGGAAAAGACCGTCACCTCGTCCACCTCGGTGGTCCCACCCGTTTGCCCCGAGAGCGACTCGATCATTTTGCTCAATTCTGCCAGCTCGGGGCCGGGGTGTCGGACCCGGCCAAGAGTCAGATGGGGCGAGAATCGCCGGTTTTCGGGCGGATAACCCAACTTCTTCAGGCCCTTCTCAAGATGTCTTTGCAGTTCGGCGAGCTCTTCGGCACCCGCGGTGACGCCCAGCCAGACGGTTCGCGGCCGTTCGAGCTTGGGAAACGCCCCCACTCCCGCCACCTCAAAGGTGAAACTCGGCACCTCGGTTGCCGCCTCCTGGACCGCGCGGCAGATGTCGGGGATCTCCACCGACTCGACTTCCCCCAGGAACTTGAGGGTCAGGTGCATGTTCTGCGGGTCGACCCACTTCAGACTGCTGTCCCACCGCGCGAGCTGTCGGATCACTTTGGCCGCCGCGGCACGGACCGCCTCGCTCACCTCAACCGCAACAAATGTCCGAACTTGCTGTTTCATCGATGAATCGCCCACGTAGGGCAGGCTATGCCTGACTTGGAAGGTTTCCCTCGAATTTCGAGATCCTATCTATCTAGAGGCGGTAACAGAACCAGGGATTGTGCACATTCATCTCGCATCTCGTCCGCCCGACTTTCGGACGGCCGGTTCAGAACGACAGCATTTGCTGATACTCGACCATCCGTTGCTCAAGATCGTCGCGAGAGATTTGTATCAGCCGGTCCAGGCTGAAGTCCTCGACCGTGAAACTGGCCACCAGGATCCCGTAGGCCATTGCTCTCTTGAGCGTGGTCGGTTCGAAGTTGCCTTGTTCGGCCAGGTAGCCCATCATGCCTCCGGCAAAGCTATCCCCGGCGCCGGTCGGGTCCACGACTTTGTGGGTGGGGTAAGCCGGCAGCACGTACGTCTCGTACTGGCTAAAGAACATCGCGCCGTGTTCCCCCTTCTTGATAACGACGAACCGCGGCCCCATCTGGCGAACTTTCTGTCCGGCCACGACCAGGTTCTCTTCGCCCGTCAGCAACTTCGCCTCGCTGTCGTTGAGCACAAGGCCGTCGATTTTCGTGAGCATCTCGTCGAGTTGCTCCCGTTCCGTTCGGATCCACAGATCCATTGTGTCGGCCACGACGAGCGTCGCACCGGTCGACTGCTCGATCGCCTTGAGCTGGGTGGTCGTCGAACCGTTGGCCAGAAACAGCAGCGGCGCCCGGCGGCATTCCTCGGGCAGCTTGGGATCGAAGTCGGCCAGGACGTTCAAACCCACCTCGATCGTCTCCCGGTCGTTCATGTTCTCCAGGTAACGGCCGCGCCAATAGAACGTCTTGCCCCCCTCGACAACCTGCAACCCGTCGACGTTGATCCCCCGCAACTCCAACAGACGAGTGTGTTTTTCCGGCCAGTCGTCCCCCACGACCCCGACCAGTCGCACGGGCGTGAAATAGCTTGCCGCGACGGAAAAGTACACGGCCGACCCGCCGAGAATGTTCTCTCGCGTCTCTTTTGGAGTCTCGATCGTATCCAACGCCACGGATCCAACGACCACCAACGGCATGGCGGAATTTCCTTTCTCGGTTTCGGCGGGCAGCCCAAATCACCAGACTCGGAAGGTCTTCACAGACGTCCAAATTCCGGCGAAATCAGCTACCAAGAGTCTTCATGCAACCCACACGGATAACCTGGCCGTTTGTTCGCCCAAATAGCCTTGCGGAATTTCCGGAAAACAGTGACAGTCACCTTTTGTGCCAGGCAGCGGTGACCGACCGAAGGAAAGGTCCGGTCGATCCGGCAAAAGGTGGCAGTCCCCTTTTTCCTCCTAGCTGCCTCATTATGGATCAAAGTGCCCCAATGACAAGGTGGAGCCCCAACGGGGCCACTTCAAACCCGTGACTGGCTGGCGAGGCCCCTGAAAACCGGATTCGTGAGCGAGAGGCCCCAGCCCGTGAGCCATGGGCAAGAATGTCATCAGTCTGGGTCCATATCGTCGTCACTCCGACGGCGCCTGCCCCAACCCATCATCCACCAGGAAGCATCGTTACCTGCTCGCGGGTAACACTTTACGCGAATCATCGCCCTGTTCTGGCACGATATGTGCTCTTTATCCCTGCAACGTTCACGGGCAGCGATTCGGCTGGCCCAAGGTGCACACTCGTCGCTCACGTGAGGAAAAGGAGGTTTCCTGATGAGGTTCCTGTCAATCGTTGCCCCGTTCCTCTTGTTGCCGGCCGTTTTGGCGACCAATGCTCTGGCTGCCGGGCCCAATCGCGGCATCCAGATTGTCAACAACAACTACATTGTCAACGACAACTACAACGACAACTACGGGCCCAACGTACGCCGCGGGTGGAATTACGACTATGACTACGGGAGGTATCGCGACTACGGCTACCGCGGACGCCACTTCGACACCCACGACGAGGCGGTTGCCCGCATCCAGGCCACCCATTCCCCGCACCGTCAGACGTATCACCCAAGATCGTTCTACAACGCGCCCCCGGTCTACTACCGGTGGTAGAAGCTGGGTTCTACAGCTTTCCGCTGCCGCGCGTGGATCCAGCGGATGCAGCCGGCGTCGGCGGTAATAGACTCTGCGCTGGCGGCCGCGTTGGGACTTAGTTTTCAGACGATTGTCGACACGACCCACCAGGCGATGCGGCCATGAGGGTGAGGAGGTATCGGAACGCCCTCATTCTGGCCGTCACGCTCCGCCAAATCGTGCTCGGAACGGACCGATGGTGGACTCGTCTTCCGATCGGTCGTTGACCGCAAAAACGACTGTCTTGAACTCGCCTGCGTACTTGCCGGCGCCGAGCAGCAGGTCGGCGAAGATCTTCGCCACCTCTTCAGGGTCGTTTTCAAATACACCACATCCCCAGGCGCCCAGAATCAGGTGCTCGCACCCATTGGCCTGCGCAACGGCCAGTACATACGCTGCCCGGCGGCGCATCACTGGGCCAATCTCCTCCGCCTTGTCTGGTTCGACCTTGCGCACCGCCCCGGCATTGACGGCCGGCGCGGTAATGATCGACACGGTGTAAGGCTGTTCGAGCAACTGGCCGGCGTCGTCGCGGATCACCGGAACATCGGGCGAGTAGATGATGTGGTCGGTGTAGTATGACAGCGCTATGTTTTTTCAAGACGGGTGGCCTTCGCTTTTGCCCGGCG
>CAYSCH010000485.1:0-5906 GCA_964429355.1 uncultured Planctomycetaceae bacterium
CCTTTTCCGGTTGGTCCCGCATCCAGCCTTCCGACAGCGTGATCTCCGGGTCGGCGTGGATCGTGTGGTTACCGGCAAAGTTGAGACCGAGAAAGATCGGAACCCCTTTCTTGGCATCGGCAGGAAGATAGAGGAGCAGGTCGAGAGGCAAGGTCTTGCCCCCCTGGCCGATCGTGATCCGGACTTCCTTGCGGACCGCCTTACCTTCGAGCGCGTCGGTGGCCACCGAACGCACCTCGAATGTGAGGCGTTCGGGAGTACCCGGAGCCCGGCCGTAGACGTGTTCCTCGAACAAGCCCAGGATTTCGGGACGGCGACGGTTGAACCAGGTGGCTTCGTCGGTCACCGGTGTGCCGTCGCTGCACACGAGAGGATCGGGGAGAGTATAGCTGGGAACACGGCTTTCGTCGTAGTTTGGCTCCCATTTCTGGGCGTGAGCCGCGCCATGGAAAAACGCGGTGGACGCCAAGGCTAACCACGCACATCGCCAGACTGTCGCCATGATCGTGTACTCCCGGATCGGTGCAAAGACTCCTTGCGGGCGGATGCCAGCACACAGGAAGAAGTCTAACACACGGGAGAATCACTGTCACGCGAGTCGCGGTTTTCCGGGCATGGAGGGATCAGGAACCGTCGCAGGGCAGGCCTGCAGTTCTGTGATTTGCAGCCTGTGGCGGCAGCATTGGATTCGGCTGCACGACCGGTGGATCTGAGGCGGTTTCTTTCCTTGGGCCCGCCTGGCGCACGGGAGCCGCTTCAAAACTGCCGCTTGGAAGCCGCGGCGGAAACGGCCGAGTCGGCGGGCTGATCGAACACGGTCCAGACCGGGATCTCCTGGCGGAGACGTTCAACAAACTCGGCCATTTGAGTCTGCCTGCGTTCGTTCTTGATCTTCTCGCGAATCGCGTCCTGGACCTCCTTGAAGGGAGTCCGGTAGGCGTCTTCGCGTTGGACGACCCGCACGATGTGGAAGCCCGTCTCGTCTTCGAGAATCGGGCTCATGGCACCGGCGGGGAGGGAGAACAGGGCTTGATCCAGAACGTCGGACTTGAGACTGCCTTGCGTCAGCCAATCGTGTTGCCCTCCGCTGGAGGCCATGGCCCCTTCGGACAGTTCTTTGGCGACCTGGGCGAACGGCCGGCCTTGCTGCACGGCATTGCCCATCGCGGCAATTCGCTGCCAGGCTTCGCGCTTGTCGGGATGTCGCTGGAAAGTGACCTCCAAGTGTTCCCATCGCAGGCGAGTGGGGTGATCATATTCCGAGGCGTGTGCCTGGTAGTATTCGACCAATTGCTCGTGGCTGACCTCCTCTTCTTTGCGGACTTTCTCGTAGATCCACTGCTTGGCAATTTCCCTCTCGATGTAGGCCCGCTTCTCATGCTCCAGGGAGGTACCCCAGGCGGCCAGTTGCGATTCTAGTTCGCGCCGCGAGTTCAACTTCAGATTCTTGAGGCGATCGGAGACTTCGACCTCCTCGAAACGCGTGGCCAATTGCTTGTTGATGTTCTCCAGGGCTTCGGCCGGAATAGTCCTTTTCGCGTCGACATAAAGAAGTTTCAATTCGATGTGTTGCGGCAAGAACTTCTTGACGAGCTGCTCTCGGGCTTTGGCAAGGTCGCTTTCCGAAGCCTTGTCGATGCCTTCCAGACCGCTCAGCGTCTGGTTGGCAAGCCACAGGAGCTCGCTGGCCAGGACGACTTCCGATCCCACGCGAGCCAGGATCTGAGCTCCCTCGCAGAGCGTCAGGTCGGCCACGGGGTCCGGGCTTTCGATCAGGGCGCCCGGTGGGCTTGCCGGCTGGGGTGGAAGACTATCGGGCATGGCCGGCGGCGGTGAAAGCGATGCTACTCTTGGCTCCATGGGCGGCTGCGGCTGCGCCACATCGTATCGCTGGTAAGGAACCGCGCCGGTCCCTTGAGGTGACGGCATCATGGGCGGGGGCAGCCAGTAGCCGGGGGCAGCGGCCATCGTGCTCCCATACGGGTCCTGTGGACTGGGAACCGCAGTGACGGCAGGCGGGTCGATCGACGGTCCCGGCACGACTTGAGGCTGGAGCGCGGCATCCGCAGAAGGTGCCGCGGAGTTCTCCGCCGGGTTTGGCAAGTAGCGATCGACGGTGGCGGAGGTCGAATCAACGTCCGGAGGGGGCAAGTAGCCGTAGGCGGATTGATCGGTAGGCTTGACCGTTTCCGGCACACCCCGGTAATCGCGCCAGTCACCGGCCCACTGAACCTTGGGATACGTGCCGCCCAGACTCGGCTGGGGGCGCGACTCGTGGTAGGCCGAGGCGGACTCCGGCTCCGACGCGGTGCCGATACGGTCGGTTGTAGCCGACCAGGGGGCTTGCCGCGGCATGCTGGGACGGAGCGGGTTTTCCGGAAGCGGGGCGGAATGGGAACCGCCGTTTCCCGGATATTCGCTGGCAGCCGGATAGGGGGACAGCGGTTGGTTCGAGTAGCGCGGGTCCTGATTGTTCGGCCCGGTGGCCAGCACGCGCGGATAGGTGTCCGGATGGGAGTTGGGCGGCTGGGCAGTGGCAGAGCCGACCGCCGACGGGCTGTTGGGTTGGTAGTAATAATAGCCACTCGGCGACGCCGGAGGCGCTACGGGGGCACCGAGGGTCGTTGCCGGCCTTCCTTCGTCGGCAACATAGGTCCAGGCCGGATCGTTGGGTGTTGGGGAGTACGGGTCGGTGTTCGAAGTGGAAGGATTGGTTGACGCGTAGCCGGCCTGGGACAAGTTGGCGCGGGTCTCATCGGCCAGGACGACTGTGGCCCGCAGCGCGTCGCTTGCCACTTGCGAACCCCATTGGCCTGCCTGCCGGATCCACTTGCGAGCCTCGCCCGGGTGCAAGTAGATGCCGATCGTCATGGCGGCAGAGATCGTGAGCAAGATGGGATAGAGTTTTCGTAACACGAGAGAATTCCACCCAACAGACCGGTTGTTTCGAGTCGTCGTCTGCGTGGTCGCGCAGGGGACCCCGGAAAAGATCGGGCGGGATTATAGGAACAACCTCAATGTAACTGCAACAGCGATTTGACATACGCGACGATTTCTTCAGATGACGTAACTTCTGCAGGCAACAATAGATACGCTTCATGGCCATCGGCCACTCGCAACCGGCGACCAGCCAATTCGACGAGCTGTCGGATCTTGCGAGGATCCGCATAGCCGAGAACGACATAGCGGTCTTCCAATCGCAACGCCCGAACCCCCCAATGGTGGGCTGAGATCCTGAGGTCGGCCAGGTTCAACAGCCGTTCGGTTTGGCCGGGTATCGGACCGAACCGGTCGACGAGTTCGAGGCGGAAATCCTCGAGCTGCTTTCGTTCGGTGACCCTGGCCAGCCGACGATACAGGTCGATCTTCAGCCGCATGTCCGGCACATACGGACCTGGGAGGAAGGCTTCGCAGGGTAGATCCACATCGACGTCAACAACCGTGCGGGGCGCCATGCTTTTGATCTGGCGGACGGCCTTCTCCAGGAGATCGCAGTAGAGTTCGTAGCCCACCATGGCGATGTGACCGCTCTGTTGGGTTCCCAGGATATTGCCGGCGCCGCGGATTTCCAGGTCGCGCATGGCCACGGCGAAGCCGGCGCCCAGGTCGCTGAACTCCTCGATGGCCCGCAGACGCCGAGCGGCATTGGGGGTGACGTGCCGGTTGGGATCGATGAGCAGGTAGCAGTAGGCTCGATGCTTGTAGCGTCCCACACGCCCGCGAAGCTGATGGAGATCCGAAAGTCCATAGCGGTCGGCCTCGTCGATGAAGATCGTGTTGGCATTGGGAATATCCAGACCGCTTTCGACGATCGTGGTGCTCAGGAGCACGTCGAACTCATGCCGGACGAAATCGGCCATGACCTGTTCCAGTTGATGTTCCGGCATCTGTGCGTGGCCGATTCCGATCGTCGCCTCGGGCACGATCTGCTCCAGAGCGCGAGCGACCTTGTCGATGTCGAGAACCCGGTTGTGGACGAAGAACACCTGACCGTTGCGGCTGATTTCGCGGAGAATGGCGTGACGGATCATCTCGGGATTGAAACGGGTCACGCGGGTTTCGACCGCCAGGCGATCTTCGGGTGGGGTCTCCAGGTTGGAGATGTCTCGAATTCCCAAGAGCGACAAATGGAGGGTCCGTGGAATGGGTGTGGCCGTCATGGTCAACACGTCGACGATGTGGCGGAGGGCCTTGAGCCGCTCTTTCACCTCGACGCCGAAACGCTGCTCCTCGTCGATAATCACCAGGCCGAGGTTCTGAAACTGAACGTCGGTCTGGGCCAGGCGATGGGTGCCGATGACGATATCGACGGAGCCGGAGACGAGGCCTTGGATCGTCTGGGACTGCTGCTTCCGCGAGGCGAACCGGCTGAGCACGGCGATTTCGACGGGGAATTCGGCCATTCGCTCGGAGAACGATCGGTAGTGCTGCTCGGCCAGCACCGTGGTGGGCACGAGGATCGCCACCTGGTAGCCGGCCTCCACTGCCTTGAAGGCGGCACGCATGGCGATTTCGGTCTTGCCGAACCCGACATCGCCGCAAAGGAGGCGATCCATGGGCCTGGGCAGGGTCATGTCGTCCTTGACGGCCTCGATGGCCGTCAATTGATCGTCGGTTTCCTGGTAAGGAAAGGAGGCGTCGAACTCGCGCTGCCATTGGCTGTCGGAGGGGAAGGCAATTCCGGGACGAGCGGAGCGGGCTGCCTGAAGTTCGATCATGTCGGCCGCCAGGTCGAGCACCGCCTTCTCGACAACCTGCTTCTGGCGTCCCCACAGCCGGCCGCCGAGTTTTGCCAGCCTGGGCCGGCTCTTGGCCCCGCCCACGTATTTCTGTACCAGGCCGATCTTGGAGGCGGGCACATAGAGTTTCGTTGCCTCCTGGAACTCGAGCACCAGGTGCTCTTCGATCTGGTCTCCTTTTTCCAGGAGCTTCATGCCGCGGTAACGGCCAATGCCGTGGGTGACATGCACGACGAGATCTCCCTCGCGCAGGTCGACGAAGCTGTCGATCGCCTTTCCCAGCCGGCGCCGGACGGGGCGGCGCAGTTCGGTGCGCTGGAAGAGTTCGTTGCTGGAAAGGAGGAGCGCCGACTCGCTCACGAGGCGAAAGCCGCGGCGGAGTTTGCCCACGGTGAAGTGGAGCCGGCCGTCGAGGGCGAGTTGGGTTGTGCGGAAAATCTCGGCCAGCCGCTCGACTTCGGCTTCCGTCGGGCAGACCACAAAGACCTCATGGCGGAAGGCCGCGGCGCTGAGTTCCTCGCGGACCTTGCCGATGTCGCCGCTGAAACGCTCGACCGACTCGATACGAAGCTGGCAGGTCGCTTCCAGGCTGCTGACGGCAATTGCGGAGGCCGTGGCCGAAGGGAATCGCAGCACCTGTTCCAGGACGGCATTGGTGCTGTGAAGTTCCTGGGGACGTTCGAGACGTGCCAGGTAGTGGCGGCCGGCTTCCTGGATCTCCTCGGGTTCAATCAGCAGGAACCAACTTCCCGCCGGAAGGTGATCGGCCAGGTGAGCCTCGTGGCGAACCGTCGGATTGAGCATCGTCAGGTCGACACTCTCGAGCCTGGCGAGGCTGCGCTGGCCGGAGACGTCGAAGCGGCGGAGGGAGTCGATCTCGTCGCCGAAAAACTCGACTCGAACCGGATCGAACCAGTCGGGAGCGAAGATATCGAGCAGCCCGCCGCGGACGGCAAATTCGCCCGGCAGTTCCACGGCCGTGGTTCGGTGGAACTCGTTTTCCGTCAGCCACCTCGCCAGCTCTTCCACGCCGGTCCGTTCACCGACGCGGATCGACCGGGTTTGCCGGGCCATGGTCGCCCGGCTGGGCACCGGCTGCAGCAGGGCGGCCGTGCTGGTGACCACGATCTGCGGCGGGTCGTCGCTGGGAAGTCGTTTGAGGACTCG
>CAYSCH010000485.1:5916-6437 GCA_964429355.1 uncultured Planctomycetaceae bacterium
GTCGCCGAAGACTTCGTCGAGGAGGATCCGGTCGCCGGAGAGCACTTCGAGGGCCGGGAAGCGTTCGGGCGTACACCTCGAAAAGAGGCCGAAATCTTCCAGAAAATCGTCGGCTTCTTCGGGAGTGGGGCAGACAACGACCAGGGGTCCGGCACCCTTGCCGAGGAGCGCGGCCGCTAGCAGCGCGCAGGCCGACCCCCAGACTCCGTCGAACGTGCCCGCGTGACCTGCTTGAAGCTGGCGGACCACCTCGACGAAGTCGTCTTGGGCTGCTATCCGCCCGACGAGTTCGACAAGTCGGTCGGATACTGTGGAGGAAATCTCGGCTTCAGCCATAGTACGACACTCATTCTACGCCTGCCCCCCATGGCCTGGAAGGCGAGATTCGCGGAGACGTTATTGTGAATTGCCAAAGATCGAAGGGCAGAGGGTCAGAGGGCAGAGGTCAGAAGTCAGAGTGGGGGGAATGACGAATGACGAAATTCAAATGACGAAAGAAGGACGAAGGACGAAATCGGAAA
>CAYSCH010000486.1:0-6424 GCA_964429355.1 uncultured Planctomycetaceae bacterium
GGCGCGCGCTGGCCGCCGACCCGAGCCACGCGGCCGTTCTGGCCGACCTCCAGGCCCGCCTCAAGACCTTCCAGAAACAGACCAAGGACCCTTGGCTGCTGAAGTGGGACTACGAGTAAAAAAACGAACTCGACGCAGCGATCGCGTCGGCAGCCGGCGCCGTGCGGAATCGGCCACTCATTTGGCTTGTTGGTTTGCCCCTGCCCGAGGGGCGAGCTTCGACGATCCGATCGCGCGCCGCTGCCGGTTCAGGTCCCGTGATCTCGAACGGATAGGTGAAGTCCCTCTCTGAGAGGTGGTTACCTGGTCCGAAATGACTATTTTCGCGTCGCGGCAGCGGTTTCACGGATTATTGTCCCGTTCTGGCAGGGGAAAGCCCTATTATCTACCGCCTTTGCAGCCGATCGGACCACACCGGAATGCCACCGGAAGACTCTGGTCATTGGGGCGTTTCTGTGAACTCCAGGTGGTATCCCTCCCTGCTAAGGGACTAGGCGGTGGCAGATTCGGCAGAGACTAAAGTGTCGAATAGCAGTACAAATTTCGTGTTCGCTGTTGTGAAGGCACTGGAATGGCTGTTACACTGACGTCGTAGTAGGCCGGATTGTGGCGGGGACGGCTGCTGAGGTTCTCAAGGAAGCGAGGATTGTTCGCTGAAGCTCGGCGACATTACGTTTCTGCACCACGAACCTGAAAGATCGTGAAACTCTTTCCGAAAGACTCGCGACCAACAGGAGCAGGCCGCGTCAAACCGAACGGTAGCTCGCATCGGCTTGCCGGCCCTGCCGCCCTGTGATTGTCTGTATGACTCTGCGTGCCCTTGGCCATTTCTGTAGTGCTGGAGATTGGATGCCATGAAACGTCTCAGTTTGCTGTTAGCTTGTGCCGTCCCCATGATGGCTGCTTTGTTTGGCTGCGCGCCTCCGGGCGACACCGGACCGGCTCGGGTGCCGGCCACTGTAACGATCACCTACAAGGGCTCGCCTGTCGAAGGGGCCACCGTCACTTTCGTTGCCAAAGCAAAGGAAGGCCAGGCTGCTTTCGGCATTACCGATGCAAGTGGGAAGACCCCATTGAGCACTTTGGGTGAAAATGACGGTGCGATCCCGGGAGAATACCAGGTCCTGGTCCAGAAGACGAAGACCGAGGGTGCCGGCGTGAAGGTCGACTCCACCGAGATCGGCGCCATGCCTGCCGGCGACGACGCGATGAAGACCGGACAAACCACCAATCTGCTCCCCGAAAAGTACATCTCCATCGGCACCACCGATCTGACAGCCACGGTGGCCGAGACCGGCGAGAACGCGTTCACTTTCGACCTGACGGATTGAGTCTCTTCCTATTTCCATTTCTTCAAGGAGTACAGCCATGTTGAAAAAACATCGGCACTCGGGCTTCACGCTGGTGGAGCTGCTGGTTGTTATTGCGATCATCGGAATCTTGATCGCGCTGCTGCTGCCGGCGGTACAAGCCGCCCGCGAAGCGGCTCGCAGAAGCCAGTGCACCAACAACCTCAAACAGCTTGGGTTGGCGCTGCACAACTACGCCGACACGGCCAAGAAGTTCCCCACGCTCAGTGGCGGCACGATCGGAACCCCCTCGGCGTTCAACGATGGGAACAATGGTCAGCTTTGCGGACTGGTCGCCCTGCTCCCCTTTCTCGAGCAAGGCCCGTTGTGGGATCAGATCAGCGGCACCACAACCTTCGGGACAGCGACGTTTCCGCCCTTTGGCCCGGCGGCGTGGCGAACCGATTATCCACCTTTCAGAGCGCAGACGCCTGGCCTTCTTTGCCCGTCCGACGGCGGAGCCGGCTCACGCAACCCGTCTAGCGAACAGGGCTACAATAACTACATGTTCAGTGTGGGCGATCACATCAATAACTGTGCCTACGATAAGCCCACCCGCGGGCCTTTCGCCCATCAGTACTACGGCTCCTTCTCCGAGATTTCCGACGGTACCAGCAACACGATCGGTATGGCCGAACGCAGCATGTACCGCGCGACCGGGGCCATTCGCGGCGATATCGCCGATGGAATGGGCCCCATCGACCAGAATCCCACCGTCTGCCAGGCCACGGAAGGAACCAACGGGCGGTACAAGTCTGGCATCGCCCTCAACCCTGAGAAGGTTGTGGGCAAGCGATGGGCCGACGGACGGCCCGCCTGGAACGGCGTCAACACCGTGCTGCCGCCGAACTCCCCGTCCTGTCTCTCGCCCACCAACCAGAGTTGGCAATGGGGTCTCTTCTCGGCCTCGAGTTACCACCCCGGCGGGGCTAATTGCGTGATGATGGACGGCTCGGTCCAATTCATCAGCGATACCATCAATACGGGTAACCTCGCTGCTCCGCAGGCCGGTAACCGAGGCGGACCGAGCCCGTACGGTGTCTGGGGGTCGCTTGGCTCGATGGCCGGCGGCGATACCGCCAGCCTTCCGTAACCAATTACTCCGTTACCCACTGAAACCTGCCACGACCAGCTCCACGGCCGGCACGATTGGCGACGCTTTCAAAAGCGGCGCCCCGGCGCGTGGAGCTGGTCTTTGTGCTACTAACCTGATAGATCGGGAAGTTTATCACACAGTGGTTAAGCAGCGGCGGCGTTAAGATGTTGCAGGGTAGTGTGTTGGGCCTGCAGAGGGGTGGTCACGATTTTGCGCCCTTTGGCTACTTCTTCAGCGACAGTGTGTACTTGCCGGTGTCCAACAGATTGTTGTCCTGCACTTGTACCAGGAACAGTCCCTTCACTCCCTTGGGCACGGTAAGTCTCGCCTCGCCGGCAAGTCCGTTGACGGTGAAAGTCTTCCAGAGAGTTCCGTCAGGATAGAACACCCGTACTTCCGGGACGAAGTTGGAGATGGACTTTCGCTCGATCGTGAGCTTGATTGTGTCGCGTGCCTTGGCTTGAAACGTGAACTGGTCTTTTGCGATCGATTCGCCGATCGTTCTGGTAACGGCCTTACCGGCCTTCAGCGGACTCGCATCAGCGCTGGGGGGCGAGATGGATTCAAGGCCGATCTTGTAATCGCCGATATCCAGCAGGTTGTCGTCCTGCACTTGAACCACGAATTGCCCTCCAATACCCTTGGGTACAGCCAGTCGGGTCTCACCAGTGAGTCCATTGACCGTCAAGGTCTTCCAGAGAGTACCATTGGGATAGAAGATTTGGACTTTGGGCTTGAAATTGGAGATCGAGTTCCTGGCTACGGCGAGTTCAATCGTCTGCCGGCTACTGGCGGTAAAGACAAATTGGTCTTTCTGGATCGACTCAGTGATTTGCCGCTTGGCGATCTTGCCTGCTTTCAGGGCAATCGGGTTGAGACTGGGAGGGGAGATGGATTCGAGGCCGAGCTTGTATTGCCCGGTGTCTCGTAGGTTGTTGTCCTGGACCTCAACCCGGAATGTACCGCTCATCCCCTTGGGCACCACAAGTCGCTTTTCTCCGGTCAGGCCATTGGGCGAAAGAGTCTGCCATAGGCTCCCATCCGGGTAATAGACCTTGACGCACGGCACGAAGTTGGAAATCGAGTATCGTGCCATCGCCAGCTCAATCGTTTCTCCTGCTTTGGCGGTAAAGGTGAACGCGTCGACTTCACCGGCTTTTGTGATCGATGCTATTTGAACCGTTCCTTTCGCCAGGACCGTCGCACTTGCCTGGGCGCCTGCAAGTCCCGTAGAAGTTGCGGAACTCGCGGGCAGTGCCGGTCCGACCAGCGCAGCCGTTGTCTCGTTTGGTACAGCGACAGCGGCAGCGGCCAATACGCCAAGGCCGGCCGCATCCATCATCTCGCGACGGTCGAGACCTTCGAAGGTAAGCAACCGGTGCCGGTTCTTTCGGCTCAAAACCCGGGGGGTTCGCTTGAACATCGCATCTTCCTCCATTTGTGGGGCGTACGGTCACCAGAGTCTGTTTGGCGGTGGACGCAAGCAAGTTGCCTCCAGAATCATCAGGCGAGGAGGGAAGGGAAATGGGGCGCCGGAATTCTGGATTCTGACGGCTGTTGCTTGCCGTACTGTCTGCCTGGCGATTTCTGAACGTCAACGGGACGTTCGTGCTTGCAGGCATACTAACGGGCGGCCTCGCTAGCTGTGAAAAACCCGACGACCCGCTCAGGGCCGTCTATCAGTACACCGCAGTACGCGTCGACCCGTTTGCCGAGTGGATCGATCAAATCATTAGTCGGACCGTCAATGTTGAGGGGACAGACGCGGGCGATCGGGTGACGATTGACTATGATCCGAATGACGCGAACCGGTTCTTCGTAACGCTCAATGGAAGTGTCTACACGCATCAGTACTTCTCGGCCATTTCAACCGTGCGATTTGAAGGCGGAAAAGGTGAAGACGTATTCCGCAACAACACGGCGATTTCAACCCTGGCTTACGGCGGCCCCGATAACGACCATTTCTTCGGCGGCGGCATGGACAGCTTCTACGGCGAAGGAGGTTCTGACGAACTCTTTGGCGGCATGGGAAACGACTTCCTCCGCGGCGGCGACAAGAGGGACTTCTTGCATGGCGACGCAGGGAGCGACCATCTCTGGGGAGGCGGTGGGGACGACAAGCTCGACGGTGGAACGGGAGAGAACAAGCTTTACGGCGAGGCCGGTGACGACGAATACCTTTTCAGTGGCACGTCGGGCGAGAGAGACGAGATCTACTTGGGTGATGGATGCGATATTCTCGATTTCCATCGGCTGAGTAAAGCCGTGCAGCTCGATCTTGCGCGCGCGGGATGGCAGGATGTCGTCGGTGCCGGTTTGGCGGTAATTCTCTCTCGCGCCGATGCGGTCTGCAATGTGGTGGGCACTTCTCGGGGCGATACGATTTTGGGAAACGCCGCCAACAATGTGATCCGTGCCGGCGACGGTCCCGATCGGGTGGACGGACGAGGGGGCGACGATCAATCGCATGGTGAATCCGGCAACGACACGCTCTGGGGTGGGGATGGAAAGGACAGGTTGTACGGCGACCTTGGAAGCGACCGCATCTACGGTGGAGCCGACGAGGACGAGATCCACGGCGGCGACGAGAAGGATTTCCTTTTTGGAGGCTCGCACGCCGACCGCATCTTCGGCGAAGAGGGCGACGACGAACTCTACGGGGAAGCCGGCAAGGATTACCTGTGGGGCGGATCCGGCGCCGACCAGGCTTGACCTGGATGACGATGTAAAGGGTTTCTATCTGCGTTCATCAACAGGCAGGGATGTTGATCTGTATCCAAGAATCGTGCCAGATTGCATCGGCGTCGGGACTGCTTGGAAGTGCGCCGGTGGGCCGATAGCTTTCAGCGGTGAGGAGCAAGCGAAGGTTAGGAAGGAATGGCTAGAACAGACGATTACAGTGGACAAAGTTGGCTTCTTAGAAAGAGAAATGTCCGCGGGCTTGATTCTCAAGGACGGCAGCAAAACAGATTCCGTCAAAGTAGTCTTCGGCGATGCTGCAGACGAGGAGATCCACTCGGGCATGAACAAGAAGGTGCCTTACACTGGGACCGGTGACCCTGATCGGGGCTGAACGGCACCACGACGGCGATTACGACTTCGCCTACACCTGGTCGATCTTTGGCAATTTGACCTCAACGACGCAGGACCTCACGGGCCTGGCGGATGATGTGGTGTTTTCGTAGTCCTATGAGCCTGACCCGAGGCCAACCCTTTGGAAGCGAGACTTGGGTGAGCAGGACGGCCCTACAGTTGGGACTGGAATCGACCCTCCGTGCTCGCGGCCGGCCGCAGAAGAAGGGATTCTGCAACACAGTTGCCTCATTCATCATGGAGTATCGTGATCAGAGAGGGCAAGTGCAAAGGGCCAGGAACACCAATCACCCCTCCGCCTGGCACCAGTGTCCGGCGACAATTACTTCTCCCCTTGAGCGACACCAGCCAATCCCAGTTTGTTCAAGCGATCATTAATGCGGCGTACCAAGTTGGGCAGACGCCAAGCGGATACCAGTACCATCTCGACGGTGGCCTGGTACGGGGCCATTCTGGTCAATCGCGCCACCCGCGGGCAACCTCCTGGGACTCTGTCCCCCCGCTCCCCGCCCCGCGCCCTTGCTCCCCGTCCCCCGTCCCCCGTCCCCTGTCTCCTGAATTCCTCGCCTCTTTAGTGGGGTGGCCAATTTTTCTTGGATTTTTCAGAGCCATTTCTGCGACAATACACACGTCCACACATGTACGCATGACTAGACAACGAAATTCCCATGTCTTGCTCTTTGCTCCCTGCTCCCGACTCCTGTCCCCTGACTCCCGACTCCCGACTCCTGCCCCTCTGACCTCTGCCGCTCTGACTTCTGACTTCTGACTTCTGTCCTCTGTCCCCCGTCCTCTTACTCCCTGCTCCCTGCTCCCTGCTCCCCGCTCCCTGCTCCGTCGTCGCCTCCTACCGTACCACCAGCGGCCGCCGCTGCGGCCCCTACTA
>CAYSCH010000487.1:0-6356 GCA_964429355.1 uncultured Planctomycetaceae bacterium
ATGGGAGATCGGAGATGGGAGATCGGAGATGGGAGATCGGAGATGGGAGATCGGAGATGGGAGATCGGATCGTCTGGTCGAGAGCTAAAATTCCGCAGACAAAGACTCCTCACCCCTGTATTCGGCCCGCGGTGTCCATGTCGTGCTCAATATTAGACCTGTCCCGTTTAATTGCCCAACACGATCGAATCGCACCGCGAGAAGATCAAGGACAAACTGGGATTGAAGAACGCCGGAGAGCTGAGCCACGCCGGGGTCCGCTGGATGCTGGCGAATGGCTAGCCGCTCTGCGTCGGGTCGACTCGCAGCGGATGGTCTCTCAACATGGCTTTCAATGCGACGCACTCTCGTTCAAGTGCGTTTACGGCATCCTCCACTTCGGACGGAGAACCGCCACTCGCCTTGCAGAACCGCTCTACTCGCAGCGCGGCCTCGCTTGCCAACTGTGCGCCGAGACAGACGATGGTTCCTTTCATGCGGTGTCCCAGCCGACCGACTTCCATCAGGTCGCCTTTTTCGAGGGCCGAACGCATTTGCGGGAAGAGCTTGTCCATGTCGTCGAAAAAGCACTCGATCATATTCCGCACCATATCTCGGCTGTTGAAGCACCGCGTAATCGCCTCGTCAGGATTGAAAACGAGTATCGTTGCGTGTGGCGGCATTTCCGCCCGCCTGGGCATTGCAGCGACACCCTCGGGCACGGGTAATGGGCCGCGAGCCAGACCTTCAACCAAACAGATCATCTCTTGGGCGTTGATCGGTTTGGAGAGGTAGCCGTCCATGCCCGCCGCCAGACAGCGCTCGCGGTCGCTCGCCATTGCATGAGCCGTCACGGCGATGATCGGCACATGGCTGAGGCCATTCTCGCGATTGCGGATGGCGGCCGTTGCCTCCAATCCGTCCATACCCGGCATCTGCACGTCCATCAGGATCACGTCGTATCGGTTCTGTTCGGTGAGGCAGATCGCCTCTTGGCCGTCCCCTGCGACTTCCACAACATGCCCACGATCCTGCAAGATATACGTGGCCAACTTCTGGTTCGCGGGGTTGTCTTCCACCAGCAGGACTCGCAGTTGTCCGCAGAACGCCGCGGGGAGAGCCATCGGGGCCTCGAAACCGGGAGGGAGTTTCTCTGCCAAAGGCAGGCGGACGGTGAAGTAGAACGTGCTTCCTGCACCCAACTCGCTTTCGACCCAGATGCGTCCGCCCATCATCTCCACCAGACTCTTGGAGATGGAAAGTCCAAGGCCCGTCCCCCCGAATCGCCGCGACATTGAAGCATCGGCTTGGCCGAATGGACGGAAGAGCCGTGCCTGGGCCGAGGGAGGGATGCCAATGCCGGTGTCTCGCACGGCAAACTCCAAGCAGGCATCGCCGTCGTGCGACAGAGTGCGCACACCAATGTGCACCTCTCCGCGTTCGGTAAACTTGATGGCGTTTCCGGCAAGATTGAGCAAGACTTGCTGCAATCGCGTCCGGTCGCCCACGATTGCATCGGGTGTTTCGTCCGGGATACGGCAGTAGAATAGCAATCCCTTTTCGCTTGCGGGGACGGCGAGCACGCGCGTAAGGTGGTCAAGCATCCTCCGCAGGCTGAACGCGGTTGACTCCAATTCCAGCTTGCGCGATTCGATCTTGGCCGAATCGAGCAGGTCGTTCAGCAGCGTCAGAAGCAGGTCGGCCGATCCCTTCGCGGTTTGCAGGCAGTCCTTGGCGGTCGGATCGAAGGCCTTCGGCAGTGCCACGTCGATCATGCCCAGGATAGCGTTCATGGGGGTGCGCAGCTCGTGGCTCATGCTGGCCAGAAACTGGCCCTTGGCTTCATTGGCGGCTTCGGCGGCAGCCTTCGCTTGTTGCAGGGCATCCGTGCGCTCGGCCACGCGCCGCTCGAGCCTCTCATTAGCCTCCTTGAGCGCCGTTTCGGCCTGTCTCTGGTTGGTAATATCCAAGTCCATTTCCAGGATCATAGGCGAACCGTCCACGTCGGTGAACGGAAAGTCGTGAGCGGCAATCACGCTGCCATCCACGACGGTTACTTCCCAATGGTGAGAGTGCCCGGTCTTCAGCACGTCAAAGCTTTCGCAGAACTCGCACGGCTCGGTGCGCCCGAAGCAATTCTCGTAGCAGTGCCGGCCGTTGGACTCGCCGAACTTCTCGCGGAAGGCGCGGTTGGCGAAGGCGACATGGTAGTCGGGCGTCAGCAGGCAGATCATCGCCGGCAGCGTCTCCAACACGTCGAGGAGACGCTGCCGTTCAGCCAGTACCGCCGCTTCGGCCCGTTTGCGTTCCGTGATGTCGCGGGCTGCGGCAAAGACGCCGACCACCTTTCCCTGTTCGTCGCGGTACACTGAGGCGCTGTAAAGGACCGAGGTGAGACGGCCGTCGCGATGCCGAAGTTCAAGGGAATAGTCGCGTACCGAACCTTCCCGGAACACCTGCTCATACCCGGCACGGGCCTTCTCCGGCTCCGTGAAATAATCGCAGAAATCGGTCCCGATGAGTTCCTCCCGCGAGCGGCCGGTCGCCGCTTCCGTCGCGGCGTTGACATCCGTGATCCTCCCATCCGGCCCGATGGCTACCAGCGGATCGACGCTGGCCTCCAGCAGGCTGCGGTTATAGAAGTAGGCCAGTCGCAATGCCTCTTCAGCCCGTTTGCGCTGGCTGATGTCGCGAGCGATCGTCGATGCGCCCACCACTCGGCCGGAAATGTCCCGGATTGGAGAGAGGGTGAGTGAGACGGCGATGACCTTCCCATCCTTCCGTCTGCGCAGGGTTTCGTAGTGCTCGACACTCTCGCCCCGGCGGACTCGTTTGAGGAGTTCGGGCGTTTCATCAGGGTGATCGGGAGGCGTCAGATTGGAAACAGAATTGCCGATCGCTTCCTCGGCCGTGTAGCCGTAGATTCTGCTTGCACCTTGATTCCAACTGACGATACGGCCCTCCAGCGTCTTGCTGAGGATAGCATCTTCGGATGATTCGACAATCGCAGCGAGCTGCGATGCTTGCTCTTCCGCGTGCTTCCGCTCCGTGATGTCGCGAGCAGCGGCGAATACCCCCATCACGTAACCCGCCTCGTCCCGATAGACCGAGGCATTGTATAACACCGAGAACACACGTCCATCCCGATGCCGAAGCTCCAAGGCGTAGTCGCGCACGGAACTTTCGCGGAATACCTGCTCATACCCGGCGCGGGCCTTCTCCGGATCGGTGAAATAATCGCAAAAATCAGTCCCGATGAGTTCGCTGCGTGTGCGACCAGTCGCCGCCTCGGTCGCGGCATTGACATCGGTGATCTTCCCATCCGATCCGATGGTTACCAACGGATCGAGGCTGGCTTCGATGAGGCTGCGGTTGTAGGCGTTAGACAGACGCAAAGCGTCACTCTGACGCACCGCCTCCCCTGGCCGTTTGCTCGCCGCGATTTCTGCTTCCAGGGCTTGGTTGGCTGCCGTCAGTTCGTCCGCGCGCTTCTGTTGGGTAATGTCGATGACCGCGGCGCGGCAAAGTCTCTCCGGCCCACGACGATCCTGGGCGGCGATCCCCTCGACCAGCACCCAGACCGGAGAGCCCTCTCTCTCGATCAGGATCTCGCAGGTCTGCCTGGCATCGGTGGCCAACACCCGCTTGACGAAATCGGCAAACGTACTGCGGAATTCTTCGGCCACGAATTGCCCGAACCGCTTCTGGCTCGCCACGCTACGGTCCAGACCCAAAAGCGCGGTCCCCGCCAGATTGATCTCCAGAATCCGCCCATCGTGATCCCACAGGAAAAGTCCAGTTGGGGCGAAATCGAACAGATCGAAATGTTTCTCCGACGCCTCCTCGGCCTCCATCCGGGCGCGCTGAAGCTCTTCGTTCTGTATCTCCAGTTCGATCTGATGCACCTGCAACTCATGCACTAAGGCGCGCGCATCAGTCACCGACGCGACCTCAGTCCGTTGGGCTTCGCTTGCTCGCAAGCGATCTTCAGCCCGGCGACGCAACTCGGCCGATTGAGCCGAGTCCGAGTTTTTGTACGCCTTGGTGCTCATCGCTTCACCTTAAGCCGCCTTACCGTTTCCGGCGATTGTGTGACGTCTTCAATTAGCCAGCAGGATCAGCGGCGGCTGTTCGTCTTTCCCGGCCATTTGCCTTGCACTCAGCACGAGAACCTTGTGCCCAACGCCTGGAAAATCGTGTTCGGCCCGGTCATCCCGGGGTTGCGTTTCCTTGGGAAGAATGTCCTCCAAGAGTTGCCACAAGGCGGGAATGTCCCACTGCTTCTCGCAGAACATCCGATGCTCTGTCTGCACGGGCGGCACTCGGAGAGTTACGCAGGACGAGCGGCTGGCAGAGATGATCCACAACTCGCCGGCCAGCACCACAAGGGATTCTCGGGTCGTGGCGACGATGTTCTCGGCGTACTCGGGACGGACTAAAGGAGTCGGGAGTCTTTGCTACGGCTTCTGAACGGTCTTCCATGGCCGGCCACGAGGGCGGAGCGTCGATTCCGGGCCCAGTTTCTTCGCCGTCCGCTTCTGCCAAGACGCCTCGCCAAACTGCACGCCGCGGACCATTGAGCGCCGCAACGCTTCCAGTTCTCCTTCTGTCTGCGGGGATTGCACGTGTTGTCGCCAACGTCGCGGCAGCGGTAGCGGTAGCGGCCCTTCGTCCACCAGTTCCGACTCGTCGCCGTGGCCCCGATGCCAAAGACTTGACCAGCGCCATGCCTCGGCCTCTTGGACCATGTTGGCCCGCAAGGGGTTGCGTTCCGCGTACCGCAACACGGTCAATAAGTGGTCGTCCTCCTCGATCGGGAACGACTTGAAGCGGCCCTGGTACAGGGGGCCGGCTCCGGACGTGCGATGCACTGCGTGTGCGTTACCGTAAGCCAACGCATGAACTCCGACAGGTCGCCATCCTCACGCGGCCAAAGCACGAAATGCCAATGCGTCGACAGAACGCACCACGCCAACACACGCATCGGCAACGGCTCCTTTGCCTGGCCGATGAACTCCTCGAAGGCCCGCTCCTTGGCAAGCAGGCGCATCTTACCCACGCCACGGTTCAGTACGTGGTACGCATATCCTCCGCTGGCAACTGGCAATCGCGGGTGGCATGGCCTGAGGCTACCATCCCCCACCACGGCTGTCAAGGATACAAACTATCGCGGTAGGGACCGCCGTTGCCGGCGGCCCCCCGCACAGATCCGTACGTGAAGAACTACCTCATACGGCTCCTGCCTTGAGTCGAGCGCGAAATCGTTTGTTCGGATAAGGATGGGTGATTCGCGGACGGGGAAGATGATGCCTCGCAAGGCGTTGCATCCGCTCCCACGTCCAGCGATGGCGAGCTCGCTGGAATTTCCACACATGCACAGGTCTAAGAGCCGCTAACAAAACCACCGGCTATGCACATCCATGCCCGTGGGAAACTCGTAGGTTTTGTGAGGGCTTCTAATACGACAGCGCTAAGTCGCGGTTTTCGGGCAATGGGTTGGGTTGCTGTCGCTGCTGTCACCCCAACATATGGTGGCATTTTCGTGACTTGGCGCTGTCGTACTAAGACTCCGTGAGTGTCTGTCGGCGACTCGCCGTGAGCGTCGCCGCTGGTGCTGCCTTCCCCCTGTCGGGACAAGGTCGGCACGCGGGAGTGGTGAGGATCGGAGCTGAATACCTGGCCTGCGTGTACCCCTTGCCCATGCCACACCCGCTTGTGTTACCATCGCCGGCGTAGGGTTTGGGGCCGAGCGGTTGGCTGGACCTTTCTCGTACGACTCTTTCACTGGCTATTCCAGTCCGGTTCATCCCGGCGATTTCCCCGACCCCTGTATCCGGACCGCGGCGTGAACGTCGTGCTCAATATTAGACCTGTCCCGTTTAATTGCCCCGTTTAATTGCCCCTCGGGATACCGCTCGGACGTAGCTTCTGATATGCTCCTGTTACGAAGGCAATACCGGCGGTTTTCGGAATAGGTGTTTCGAGGTGGAGGGCGATCGGCGGAAGATCACCGGTGTTACGGGTGGTGCATCGTAGTAACCTCCCCGATACAGGCTGGCTTGTCGAGACTTAGACCTGTTCCGTTTATCTGTTTCTGGGAGCAGCAAGGACGTGGCGAACCATCATGTCGCGTTTATTGGTTCTCTTGCCATACTGGCGGCCGTGGCAGGCGCGCTAGCATCTGTTGCCAAGAACTTGGAGTTGCACATCGCTGACTCGATCGCTCTTTTTGTTGGTTGTACTGGAGTTGGTGTGCTTCTGACGCTTTATGCCTTTATGGGAGGCGCTTGGCTTGTGTTGCGCGATTCGGACGACATCCACAAGATCCCCTATTGGCCCATGATGCTTGTCCTTGCCTTGTTTTCCCTCTGCTCGGG
>CAYSCH010000488.1:0-6344 GCA_964429355.1 uncultured Planctomycetaceae bacterium
AGGCAATTCAGTGGCCGTCTGCGGAGGATATTGCCATGCGAGAACTCATTCCGGAACGGCTTTGGATCGGAAATGCCGGGGAAGCAAGTGATCCCCGCCGGGTGCTCGACGCGGGAGTGGCGGCGCTGGTGAATCTCGCTGCCGAGGAACTCCCGCCAAAGTTGCCCCGTGACATTCTGTACTGCCATTTCCCGCTCGTTGACGGGCCGGGCAATTTGCCGGCCATGCTCAAGATCTCCGTTGAAATACTTGTTTCGCTCCTCCGCGAGGAGGTTCCCACGCTCGTTTATTGTGGAGCGGGCATGAGCCGCTCGGTCGCCATCGCGGCCGCTGCCATGGCACGGTGGCAGGGCGACTCGCTCGAGGAGACGCTGAAGGCGGTTTCGGATGCGGTTCCCCACGACGTTTCTCCCGCCTTCTGGCGAGAACTCAAAAGTACCCTCGAGCAGCCCGTAAGTTGACCGTTTTCCCGACCCACTACTCCCCCGTTCCGTATTCCTGATCCAACCGGCAAGCTGTTGATCGGGGAGGCCGCAGCCTGGCTGCCGTTGGCACCCCCGATGCGCACCCAGGAGCGAACCATGCCCCGACTCGCCTTGTTTCTCGTTCTCCTCTCCACGCAGTTCACATCAGCCGCCGCTCCCTCTCAGACCGGCCCCAAGAGGCTTACGCTGGGCAAGCCTTTCGCGTGCGCCGACTACGGGGGCGACAAGATCTGCCTGGTCGACGCCGAAGGGAAGATCACCTGGCAGCACACTGCCACGCGGCCCATGGACGTCTGGGTCCTGCCCGGTGGCAACATTCTCTTCTCGCATCTCCATGGCGCTGCCGAGATCACCCGCGCGAAAGAGGTCGTCTGGAGCTACACGTCGGCCGAGGGCAACGAAGTGCACTCCTGCCAGCCCCTTCCTGACGGGTTGGTGATGGTGGCCGAATCGGGGCCGATGCAGTTGGTGGAGGTCGACCGCAAAGGCAAGGTCGTCAAGACGGTCCCACTGAAGACGGACGAGCAACGGGTTCACCACCAGATGCGAGGCGCACGCAAACTCGCTACCGGCAACTACCTCGTGGGCCAGTATGGTGACGGCGTTGTGCGCGAGTACGACCCTTCCGGCAAGATCGTTCGCGAGATCCCCCAGGAGATGGCCTACAACGGCATCCGCCTGCCGGACGGCAACACCCTGATCGCTGCCGGCGATGCTCACAAGCTCATCGAGGTCGACCCACAGGGCAAGGTTGTCTGGGAGGTAGGTGAAAACGACCTCCCCGGCAACCCGCTTCGCTTCGTCGCAGGCCTCGAGCGTCTCCCCAATGGCAACACCCTCGTCTGCAACTGGGGCGGCCACGGGCACGTGGGCGAGCAACCCCAGATCGTCGAGATCACCCGCGGCAAAGAGATCGTCGGTGAAATCTTTGACTTCGACCAGTTCAATACCATCAGCGGCGTTTTCCTGCTCGGCCTCGATCAGGACCCCATGCGGTTCGAGGTCATGCGATAATGGTTCGAACGAAACGGACCTCTTCCGCTCCGGTGAGGATCAGGGAATTCGGAAGGGCCGGATGTTCGATGTGCTGTTTGCCGTGACTCAATTGGGTTGTGATTGCGGCGAGTGGATATACCAGAAGCGCCTCCGATTCAGACGGATTCTGCGAGCCTGCCCTGCCAGTAGGCGAGCGTATCGGCGATTGTCTGGCGGAGGGGAATGGCTGGGTGCCAGCCCGTGCAGGCAACGAGCCTCTGGAGGTCGGCGATCGGTTCCTGGCGAAACCCCGGTCGCGTTTCGACGACAGGGCGTTTGCACTGTGCCAGCTCAAGAAGCTCGGTGAGAATGTCGCCGCTACGGCGATTGGTGCCGGTGCCGATGTTATATACACCGCCGGACTCGCCGCGCTGGGCGAGCAGGCGGTAGGCGCGCACCACATCGCGAACGTCGCAGAGGTCGAACCAGGCGTCGCGGGTGTAGATCTCGATCGGCCCGTTGCCGCCTGCCGCCACCTGGCGAACCCACTGGGGCAGCATGAGTCGAGGTACCTGGCGCGGTCCGGTGTGCTGAAAAGCCCGGACGATCACGGCGTCGCATCCCCAGCGATCGGCCGCGATTCGTACTTCCCGCTCGGCTGCCAGCTTGGTCATCCCGTAGGCCCGTGAGGGACCGAGGGGAGAATCTTCGGAGACTTGGGGGTGGGCCGGATCGACGGGGGCGTAGACGTGGGCCGATGAGGCGAACAGGACGCGAGGACGGGCAGGCAGCTCGGCGGCGAGCTGGAGGACGTGGCGTGTTCCTTCCACGTTGACCGCCATGGCCCACGGGCTGGGCCGATCGTTGCCGCAGTCGTCCTGCACACTGAGCGCGGCCAAATGGTAGATGACTTCGGGAGCGAAGGCCTCGATTCTTTCGCGGTCAGGTGGTTTGAGGCCATCTGAGGACGACAAGTCCCAGGCGACGGGTTGGCCGGCATGTCGGGGAAGCCGTTTTGACGAATCCGGCAGCCACTGCCCGTCGGGCGACGTTCCCAGCACGTCTTCGCCGCATTGGACCAGGTGTTCCGCCAGGAATCCGCCGACAAATCCCGAGATACCTGTGATGAGCGAGCGGCGTTTCATACAGAGTAGTATGCGCGATTCATCAGGACTTGGGGAGGTGTGGGCTGCGTTTGAGGTTATTCAATCAGAAGGACGTTGACTTCGGCCGCGGAGGCAAAGGGCTGGCCTCGCACTTCGCTCCGGGCTTCGAGTTTGACGTAGCGAGCGCTGCGGGGTGACGGGAATTGGACCGTTTTCAGTTGGCCGTCGTTCGCCCAATTCCCCGAGGCAACCGGCTCGTTCCAGGTTTTTCCGTCGGCGCTGAGGAAGACCGCAAAACGGTCGATGCGGCCGTTGCCCTGGTCTTGACGAGGCAGGTAGGTCAGCCCTGCCAAGGAGCACGGCTTCTTGAGATCGAGAACGATCCAGTGGGGGTGCTGCACCGCTCCGTCGCCCCAGGTCGTGTGCCAGAGCGTTTCCGGATCGCCGTCGATGGCATTGGCAGCCGGGTAGCCCGTTTGGGCATCGTCGGCCGAGATGGCGGCCCCGAGCCGCTCGAGGGGCGAAAGGGGCTTGGTCAAGGTCCGGAGGGCCTGGACATCGACCAATACCTGGGGATCGAATGCGTCGCCGCTCATGTAGTCGAGCAGGCACTTCCGCATCTGCCGGGCGACGGGCCGGGAGGCAAGATCGCTCTGGAGATCCATGGAGGAGACGAGCAGGCGGCCGCCGGCCACTTTGGCTTCGAAGAGCAGGCCGAGCCGACGGGCTTCGAACCAGGTGTCGATGGGCTGGACGATCGGTCGCAGCTCGGGGGGCAGGCTGTCGAGCGTCATGGCGGCGGCGCCGTGGATCAGTTCCCACCATTGCCAGTTCGTGTGAGACTCCGTGGGAAATCCCCGGAGGGCAGGATGGGCGGGATCGCAGAGAATTCCCAGGGTGTGAGGGGGCTGATTGTGTGTCCAGGCGGTGTTCCAGAAGACGGATGAGAAGCCGAGGATCGAATCGGTCTTGACCGCTGCCGGCTTGAGCATGAGCAGGACGCGGCCGCCCGATTGGAGGGTGGCGACGGTCTTGTCGTCCAACTCGCTGGCAATCGTCACGCGGCCAGGGTCGGGAGCGGCGGTTGCCGACGGATAGGCCCAGACGTCCCAATCGTTTTCGACTTCCGCCGCTGCGATGCGGACGGTAAGCCGGAACCGGCTCGCACGGGTCAGGCCATCGAAGCCCACCTCAATCGACCCGACCGGTACCAGTGCTCCGGCGGGAATCGTTTTGGCCGGCAGGAGGCCTTTGTCGACCACGTGTCCATCTTCGCGGGCGAGTTGCCAGGAGACGACCGCATCGGTCAGATCGGCAGGACCATAGTGATAGATCTCGATACCGGCGGTCAGGGTCTGGCCGTTGGTGAAGATTCGCTTCGGCAGACGGGCCAGGGGGACGGTCGGGCCGCAGAAGCGGCGAAACTCTTCGGGCGAGACATATGGTTTTGAATCCCAGAAGGGATCGAGAACACCGACGAGGGCGGTGCCCTGGCCGGGAAAGTCGTGCAGATCGAGGAGTTGGAATCCGCCGAAGCCAGGCGTTCGCAAGGCGGACTCGATTTCCTCCTTGTAACAAAGAACCTGGAGCTTTCCCGAGGCGATGAGGAAATCGCGAGCCTGTCCGCCCATGTGGTTCTGGTTGAGGAAGTCGCGGAAGATCTCGAAGTTCTTCGGTTTGAGCACGCCGGTGTATTTTGCGATCTCGTCAAAATTTGGGTACACGCACCACTGGCCGATTTCGTGGGAGACGATTGGCACGGCGTATTTGCTGACGAGGCCGGTGTAGTCGGTGACAGTCTCCGGGGGATGGGCGTTGATGCGGCTGGCGAGCCCCTGTCCCCACTGCTGGATTCGGGGCCCGGGCACGTTGTGGTACTGATTTTCAGGGATGATGGGCCAGCCGGCGGCGGAGGTGTAGAGACGCCGGGGATCCTTCTGGCGGTAATGGGTGACCCAGGGGCCGAGGAACTTGGCGCCTTGGCCCGGCCCGGCAGGTTCGTTGCCGTAGGGCATCAAGAGAAAGGAGGGGTGGTTGCCATAGGCTTCGAGGATCCGGTCGGCTTCGGCGTAGATCCAGTCGTCGAGGGGCTCGCCGTTGCCGAGGCTGGCGCCTTGATTTGCCCAGGAGCAGCATTCGACCTGGTAGTAGAAACCGAGTCGATCGGCTGCCTGGAAGGCCGCCTGAGGCGGGCACCAGGAGTGGAAGCGGATGTTGTTCAGCCCGTGGGCCTTGCAGATGCGGATGATCCGTTCCCAGGCGGGCAGGTCGGTCGGCGGATAGCCGGTGAGCGGATAGCTGCAGCAATCGAGGGTACCGCGCAGGGCGATCGGCCGTCCGTTGAGCACGAACCGGGTGCCGTCGGTGGTGATGTGGCGCATGCCGAAGTCGACATGCCGTACGTCATGGCAGGAGGCGGCAACCAGGTCTGCCGTGAGGCGGTAGAGGGAGGGCTGGAACTCGTCCCAGAGGTGCACTTGTTCGCCCATAGCGAGTTCGGCAGCGACGGTTTTCGTTTCGCCATCGGATGCGAAGTGGACGGAGATGGGATCGACGCGATGCTCGCCCGACGCGGCCGAAAGCTGGAGGGTGCCATCGACCGGGCGGCTTGTTGCGTTGCCGATCTCGACGACGACGCGAGCCGTCTTGTGTTCCACATCGGGATAGACCTGCACGTCCTGAATCCAAACGGCGTCGGTGGCGGCCAATTTCAAGTTGCCGGCGAGCCCGTTCCAGTTCGACTGGGTGTGGTCGCTGACGCTATGCGAGTTGGGGCCGACGTTGACGATCAATCGGTTATCGACGCGCACAGCGAGCTGATGCAGGCCCGGGGCGAGGCCTTGAGGCAATTCATAAACATGGGGGACGCCGAGGGCGCTAGAGGAACCGATCTTCACGGCATCGATCCAAAGAGTGGTTTCCCAATGGGGCCGTTCCAAGGAAAGAACGAGGCGTTTTCCAGCCCACCGGCTTGGGATCTCAACCGACCGCCGATACCAGGCGGCGCCGGCATAGTGTTTTTCCGGTTGGAGCCAACAGGGATACTTGATGTTGCCGGGTTGCCGATAGGGGGCATAGCGGGGCGAGTCGAAGTACGAACGGTCGACGATATCACCGATCCAGCGACTCTCGAGCGAAACGTCATGGCCGAAGCCTTTTTCTTGCAGGGAAGCGGGCAGGTCGATCTGGTCGACCAGATCACGGGCAAACCACTCCTCTTCCGTGCCACGGTCCTCCGGATCGAGTTGAAACTGCCAAGGACCGGCGAGGTTGATCTCGGGCGGCGCCGCGACGGCCACGACGGAAAGCAGAGCGAGGACGAGGCACGATGCCGAAGCGATCGGCAGTGGCGACCTGGAGTAAGTCATGAATGGGGCTCCGGACATCCTGGGAGATTTCGGTTCGAGATTGGACTCAGTTGAGGGGCAGAAGTCAGGGAGACAGGGGACAGGAAGTCAGCGGGTAGGCAATTTTGGCGCAAGTCTGGGTGTGGAGCACAAAACATGGACGGCCAGTGACGGCGCAAGGTGCTTGAGAATCATGGATTGAGATGTTCTGGCCAGACGTAAACTGGCGTCACTCGGGGAGTGTCAGTATACACGATCTTGGAACAATTGTACCGTAGTATCGGGAGGCAGGGGACGGGGAGCAAGGAGCAGGGAGCGGGGAGCAGGGAGCGGGGAGCGGGGAGCGAGGAGCGGGGAGCGGGGAGCAAGGAGCGGGGAGCGGGGAGCGGGGGGGAGGGGTAGGGAGGTAGGAGGAAGGGGAAGAGGGGCAG
>CAYSCH010000489.1:0-6318 GCA_964429355.1 uncultured Planctomycetaceae bacterium
ACCAAAACTCTCCCGCCCGGGGAATGTCTCATTTCCGACCACGCGCGGTATAAGCTACCGGTGGTTGCCCAACTGGCGGCTCTTTGCCGCTCCGAAGCTTGGAATCTACAACAACCACGTGGAACACTATTTCGGTCTGACACGTGGTGACGGCGTTGTCGCCAACCCAACGGCCGCCAGTGGCGTCACCGGAACGTACCCGGTCAGGAGCGAGGAGGATGCTCTTTCCTTCCTCTCAGAGATCGACCTTGGACTGGATTGGCAGGTGGCCCCGAACTGGAGCATGTATCTCGGTTATCGTGTCATTTTTGCGACGGGGATCGCCCTGGCGGACAACCAGATCCCCACCTATGTCGTCGATATTCCTGAAATCGCCGACATCGATACCAACGGCGATCTGATCGTTCACGGAGCATTCGCCGGCGTAACCTTGCGTTTCTAGGAGATCCTGGCAACTTGACGGAGTTGGGCACTCGCATGGTTTGTGCGCAATCCGTGATTCTGTCAACGACTCCAAGATCCTGATCTCGCGAGAGCCTTCCACAGGCATCGGTGGACACCAGCGGCGATCGTGCTGGCCGCACTCGGAAACCCTACGATCGACTGGTGCGACTCGCGCCGGGCGGCAGCAACAACCTGCCGCCCGGTTCTTTTCTTGAGTGGCGCGAGACACGCGGCGGCCAGCCAGCGACAGGCGGCCTCAGTCATCGGACTCAGAGTACGAGGCTCATCAAAGCCGTGAAGCCCGGATCCGTTCGAATCGGATCGAAGTCCGCCTCGTCGTCGATGAGAATACGGAAACTGGGATCGAGGGTGAGCGCACGAGACAGATGATCGAGAGACCGGCCTGCCTGTTGTGTGAGGCTGAGATAGCACGCCAGGTTATAGTGCAGAATCGCGCAATTCGACGAGTATTCAATCGCCCGTTGCATGGAATCGATGGCACGGTCCAATCGCCCCACCCGTTTGTAGCACCAGGCAATCGCCAACGAAACGTGCGGATCTTCAGGCAGAAGAGCCGCCACCTTGGCCAGAGGAACGAGGGCCTCGCAGTATCGTTCCATGGAACGATACGCCTCGCCCAGGAGATACAGGCCGTGCGCTCCCATCAAATCGCAGTCGCGAAGCCTGTTCAGGACGGCGATCGCCGTCTCAGGCATATTCAATTCCAGATAACCTTCGGCCTGGCGGAGTGCATGCTCACGCCGGATCTCGTCGCGATCGCTCAACATGGCAATTCCTTCGATCCAAGATCCCCTGCCCAAATCCAGCCCAAGACCCGATCACGGAAAGACTCGGGACCAAACTGACAGAATCGTATGCGGAGAAGACGCTGGAGTCACGAGATTTTCCGCTCAATTCGCGATTTTTTGTCCCGCGGGGTCTCCAACTCCAGCGGACAACGCTCGGACGGTTGCCGCTCAAGGGGGGCAGGCGAAACACTCCGCGATTGTTCCAAGACGGAAGGAACCCTACGAATTGCCGGGCAGATTGTCACCCAGCAGAAGAGGCGCTCCCGCACTCCACTTGTCTCGCCCGCAGACGGAGACAGGGTAAGGCACCCATGCGTCTTGTACGGGCTGCGGAGTGGGGCAGAAACCGGGAGTTGCTTTCGGTTTCGGGACGGTCTCTGAGAGATCCGACAGAACGCGGGTGTCTTTCAGGGGCATGAATGCCCATGACCGGCGGTCGTGTCAAAGGCCGTGTAAGGATCTCGAACCTGAGTTGAGCAGGAAACGTCACGCCGAGGGGGCGGTGGCTTCTTCGAGGATCTGAGCGAGCGATTTGCTCGGCGATGACAATTTCAGCACGGGGGCGAATTCCGTGAATTCCTCGTCGATCTGAGACATGATCTCAGCAGGGCTTGGCCCGGTCGGGCCGACAGCTGTCTCGAAGCTCGTTACGAACCGACTGCAGTCATTCCATTGGCCGTCGCTGGTCGCCGGCAATAAGGCCGACAATGCCACCGCGATCGCGGCCGGGTCTTTCCGGGGCTCCTTCAGCTGCTCGTCCAGGTCGAGATGCCCTTCAATCAGGACGGCAAATTCATCGGGAAGATTCCATTGCCGGGCAATCATCGCGCCCGCGTCGGCATGGGTCCAGCCGAACACCTGCCGTTCCAGTGCCGATAAGCGAACGGCACCGTCTTTGCGTGAATCGAGGAGCTTGTTGTAGGCTCCAGGGGCCTCCTTCGCCAGCAACGGGATTGCCATGTCCTGGAGCAAGGCTGCAGAAAAGGGCTCTTCCGCTTCTTTCATTCCAAGGAGTTTGCCGGTGGCTCGGGCAAACAAAGCTCGACGCAGCGAATCCTGCCACAGGTTTTTCAGGTCGAAGGGCCCGCATTTTGGATTGGGCATCAGGCTAAAGACTGCGCTCCAAAGGGCGAAGTTCTTGATCGTGCGTATTCCGACCAGGGTGATTGCCAGCTTGATGCTCGAGATCTCTCGTGAGAACCCGAAGTACGACGAATTGACAAACCGAAGCACCTGCCCAGTGAGGCCCGGATCGGATTCGATGGGCACCGCAAACTCGGCCGGGCCGTTGGTTGGGTCCTGCGACAGCTCCAGAAGCCGGATGGCACTCTGGGGCAGTGCCGGAAGTTGCGCGTTAGCCAGGACTTTCTTCAGGTCGATTTGCGGGGCAGCGCCGGCGGGCATGGATATCACCGTTTCTGAGATGCTGGAAGTCGAACGAGAAAGTGTGTGCTTCAACTCTAGGACACATCTCACGAAGTGGCAATCGAATCCGACGCCTCGTCGGAACCCGGAAACCTGAGGCTGTTGCGGATGTGCCGGTCGTGGCGTTCAAACGACAAATCCCCCCGGGAAATGATGCCGAATCGCAACATCCGCAGTACCCCTTTGGCCTTGGGCGATGCTTCGAAGTCACTGGAAAATATAGAGTTGCGTCTCTGCGGCCGGGCAGCAAGATGGCACCGGTGCGGAGTTTGCGTAATCCAGCCCCATGTGTCATCCGTCGCCGACCGCTGCAGGGAGCGGTCCTGGCCCGCAATTCTGGAGCGAACCGTTGCGCTGGATAGGCTGGATTCTCGCTATGCTTCTGCTCGCCGGCTGGGTCGCCGCCGAGCTTCCGCCCGTGGTTCCAACAGCCCAGTTATCCCCCCCCGATCTCTGGCGCCGAACGCGGGATGGGTGGGAACGGGCCGAGTGGCTCATTCCCAAGGCGAAGCCCACCCCATACTGGCTGCATCCTGCCCTGCTGGCCACCTTTGAGGTGGCCGTCTCCATCGCCGGATTCCAGACCCTGTCGCGCCGTACGCCGCGGCAGTAACGTCGGAAGAGCCCTGGGCCGTCGCTGCTTCCAGGTTTGGGGTGGTGATACTAATCCGGTCCGGAGCCGTTGTCCTCCTCGGCCGACCAACCCGTCCGCTTGCCGACCAGGAACTCTTCGAACCGCTTCTCCTCGATCGCTCTGCGAGCGTCGGCCATCAAACGCTGATAGTAGGTGATGTTGTGGAGAGAAAGGAGGACCGGCCCGAGCATTTCGCCGGCCATGAAAAGATGCCGCAGATAGCCGCGGCTTCGGCGGCAGGCGGCACAAGGGCAGTTCTCGTCCAGCGGCCGGTCGTCGAGGCGATGCCTGAGATTGCGCAGGCGGAGAGTTCCCTCATCGGTGAAGGCGAGGGCGTTCCGGCCGTTTCGTGTCGGCATGACGCAATCGAACATATCGACGCCCCGGCGGATTCCTTCCAGCAGATCCTCTGGGCGCCCCACCCCCATCAGGTAACGGGGCTTGCCCTCCGGCATCGACGGAACAGTGGCTTCCAGAGTCTGGTACATCTCTTCCGGGCGCTCCCCGACGCTCAGGCCGCCGATGGCGTAGCCTGGGAAGTCGAGTTCAGCCAGCCTCTGGGCACATTCGGCACGCATCCTGGAATTGAGTCCGCCCTGAACGATCGCGAACTGGGCCTGGTCGGCCCGGGTGGCGGCCTCGCGGCAGCGGTGCGCCCAGCGAACCGATCGTTCCATGGCATCGCGAATCACATCTTCCTTGTTCGGCAACCCGACGACGTGGTCGAGAACCATGGCGATATCGCTGCCAAGGGCTTCCTGGATCCGAACGGCATCCTCCGGGGTCAGATGAAGCAGGCTGCCGTCAATGTGGGAACGAAAGACGGCCCCCTGCTCGTCAACCTCGGTCATTTTCGCCAAGCTGAAGAGCTGGAACCCCCCGCTGTCGGTGAGAATCGGACCATTCCAGCCCATGAAGCGGTGGAGACCTCCGAGCGATTTGACCACCTCTTCACCGGGCCGCAGCGCCAGATGGTAGGTGTTGGCCAGGACGACGTCCGTGCCCGTCGCTCGAAGTTGTTCGACCTCGAGACCTTTCACGGTCGCGGCCGTGCCGACGGGCATGAAGGCCGGCGTCTGAACCGCACCATGGAGTGTGACAAACGTTCCGGACCGCGCAGGGGAAGTGCCGTCGCTGGCGTGAATCCGGTACGAAAACAAAGGATTGCTCACGTGTCCGCCAGACTCAGTCACCGCGGAGTTTCAGGCCTTGGCTCGACAGCTTGTCACGGACTTCGTTGAGGCTCGTGACGCCGAAGTTCTTGCACTCCAGCAGCTCGTCGCCCGTTCGACGCAGCAGCTCGCCGATCGTCGTGATTCCGAGCCGAACCATGCATTTTCTCGCCCGAACAGAAAGGCTCAGATCCGAAATCGGCCGCGTGAGGAGGGCTTGTTCGTCGGCACTGAGAGACTCCGTGTCGAGAGTCTCGGCCACATGGCGGTCGGTTGCCATCTGTCCAAGGTGTAGCCCCTTGGAGGCAAGCATCTCGCGAATCTCGATCAGGCTCGTCTCGCCAAAGTTCTTGCTGGCAAGCAATTCCTGCTCGGTGGAACGGCACAAATCGCCGAGAGTCATGATGCCCATCTTCTGCAGGCAATTCCGGCTGCGGACGGAAAGCTCGAAGTCGGTAACCGGCAGCGACAGGACCTGGCTCACCCGGTCGCGTTTCTTCTGCGCGTCCTCGTCGTAGAACATGTCGCCCGAGGCTTGAGCATCTTTCAGGAAAAGCTTGGCACGCTCGTGGTCGGGGAAGACGTCGAGAACTCGCCGATAGCACTGGACGGCCCGCTCGAATTGGCCGCGATCCTCGTACATGAGTCCGAGGTTGAGCAGGGCGCCAACATGGGTGGGAAATCGGGCCGCCGACTGTTTGTACAGTTCGAGAGCCGTCTCGTCGTTGCCATGGCGATCGTTTTCGAGGGCCAATCCGAAAAGGGCCCCGGCGTGCTTTCGGTCGGCTTCAACGGCTCGCTCGTAGAGGGCCACGACTTCAGCCGGATTTCCCCCGAGAACTGCCACTGTGGCTCCGCGCTGATCGAGTTCTCGCAAGGCCCCTTCCGGGTCGCGGGCGTACCGCAGGGCTTCCACCCGTCCCAGGGCGCAGATCGAGCGGTCGTAGCCGGCCTTGGCGGCCGATTCGTAGCTATCGAGGGTCGCCTGGTAGTTCCCCAGGCCGAAATTCGCCTTGGCAATGTAGAAGTGCGCCAGCGCACCCCCGTCACCCCTCTGCAGCGCCGAAAGCGCGGCCGGGTAATTGCCCAGCAGATACAGGCACACGCCGAGCACCACGTTACTTGCTGGCGTAGGCGTTTCCTTGGCTTCAAGTTCCTGAACCGCCTCCCGCAGGATACCCAATTGGGTATAGTCCACGGCAATCGCGTCGAGAACCTGTTCAATCTCGCGCGGCCCGAAAGTACCACTGATCAACACCGCTTGCTTCAGATCGAAATCCAAGCCTTGTGCCATGCTGAGAGACTCCTCGCTCCGGTAGGGAGAATTTGCGTCCCAAGGTTGCCGCCGTCGAACACGGCGTACCACTTCGGCGACTTCTCGAAAGACAACACCGAAGGTCTGCTCACAGAATTACCTTGCGGTGTCGAGATGGAATGGGCGAGGTTCATCGACCTCGACTCACTTCGAGAGATTCACCGCCGCTAAGGAATACCGCCCTCATCTTTCCCCTCGCACACCGACACAACTACAAGGGAGATTGGGCCGGCTATCTTGGAACCGGAAACCAAAAAAAGAGCCAGCGGTGGGAGTTGAACCCGCAACCCCAGCATTACGAATGCTGTGCTCTGCCGATTGAGCTACGCTGGCCGAAACGCGACATTTCAGCGCCGCTGCCGAAACCGCCAACTGCGCACTTCCATGCCCGTGGAGACCCCACGTTTTGTCAGGGCTTCTTCACGCCGAATACACAAATATATCGGCTCCCCCCAGTTCCCACAAGGCGATCAACTGCCCCTTGCGGGGAAAGGACTCACCCGGCAGTCGGCTCAACCC
>CAYSCH010000490.1:0-6221 GCA_964429355.1 uncultured Planctomycetaceae bacterium
TCAATATCTCTCAAAAGTGTAAGCCTGGGCAATATGTTCTTCGGAAGTGCCGGCCCATGACCTCAGACAGCCAAAAGCTCGAACAGCGTGTTGCACGGGCAGTGCAAGAGGGCGTTGCGATCGTTCCCTACGATCCGCAATGGCCGGTGTTTTTCGAGGAAGAGAGAGACCGACTTCGGTCCTGCCTGCCCTCGGAGTTGATCGGACGTATCGAGCATTTCGGCAGCACGGCGGTGCCCGGCCTGGCGGCGAAGTCGATTGTGGACATGCTCGTTGAGGTGACAAGCCTGGAGAGAGTGAAGGAGCAGGTCGTTCCGATTTTGGAGTCGAAGGGTTACGACTACTTCTGGAGACCAACGTGGGGCGATGATGTTCCTCCCTGGTACGCTTGGTTCATCCGACGGAATGCCGACGGGGTTCGCACGCACCATATCCACATGGTCGAATGTCATTTCGAGCATTGGGACAGGCTTTTGTTCAGAGACTATCTCATCAGGCATCCTGCCGTGGCCCTGGAATATCAGACCCTCAAGTTGCGGCTTGCGGCAACTCATCCGAACGATCGAGTGGCGTATACGAAAGGCAAAACAGAATTTGTCACGAGGGTGACGGAGAAGGCTCGCCATGACACACGATGAAGCCAGGCGTTTCAGGAATGCCATGAGCGAGAGCAGCCCCCGACTGAACGAACCCGAATCGCCACCGACGCCTGGGCAGTTGGAATCGTGGCTTGGCAAGAAAGCCTTCGGCTTCTGGCGGCAGGTTGAGAAGATCATTGCCGAGAAATATCCGGGCGTGTTTGCGCCCGGGTGGCTCTACGGCGGCAAGAAGCACGGCTGGTCGGTTCGGTACAAGAAGGGCAAGTCGTTCTGCACGATGATACCGGAAAAGGGCCGCTGCCTGCTGGTGATCGTTTTCGGCCGTGAAGAAAGGGCGAAGGTGGACGCGGTTCATCGAAACCTGTCCGCGCGAGTCCAGAAAGCCTATGACGAGGCCACCACCTACCACGACGGCAAATGGCTTCTTCTGGAAATCGACAACAAGACGGCCCTGGCCGATGCCGAAATGCTGCTGACCGTTAAGCGAAAACCAAGCGTACCAGCGACGAAGACGGCTCCTTCCCAATAGGAAACGCAGCGGATGAATGCAATTCATGCTTTTGACCACGCGAGCGGACACCTCATTCCATGCGGCGGCGCGAACATCGCATGTCCCCATGCCTTCGGATACAAAAGGGCGTGATCGGGGCTGAATATCGCAGTAGCCTTCCTTCAAACGTATCTCGATTGTCTTCGGAATCGCCATAGGCCGATTCCGAAAGTCACGGTCCCCAAGACCGACATCCCCGCGATGGAATCCCAGATCAGGCCGACACCGGCGCCTTTTAGAAGGATTCCGTAGGCGGCTTCGATGAAGTAGTGCAACGGGAACAGATAGACCATCCAGCGCATCCATGCCGGCATCGCCTCGGGCGGTGCGAAGGTGCCGGACAAGAACATCATGGGAGCCAGGATCAGAATCGTCAGCATGGCCACTTGCGCCAGATTGCGGGTCACGGTTGCCACCAACAGTCCCAGACCGGCCGTCGCGCCGACATACACGGCCGTGACCGCAAAAAAGAGCACGAGGCTTCCCCTCATGGGCACGTGAAACACCGCGCCAAGGATGCCGAACAGGCAGACGGCAGTGGCCGCCAATATCACCACAGTCATGGCTATCAGCTTGGGCAGCAGGATTTGCATGGGCGACAGCGGTGCGACCAGCAGTTGTTCGACCGTTCCGCGTTCCTTTTCCCGTGCCAATGCCGCCGCCGGCAGCAAGATCGAGAACATCGTGATGACCTGGAGCATTTCCGAGATCGAGAAGAACCAGGGGTCGCTCTGGTTCGGATTGAACAGCACTCGACACTCGTCTTGAATCGCCGGGAGATTCTGCGTTTTGTCGAGGTCGTTGGTTTCCGAGCCGTATTCTTGGCTGAAACGGCCGATGATTTGTCCGGCATAGCCTTCAGCCAGCGATCCCAGCGTGGCGTTGGACATGTCGATTTGGAGTTGGACGGAGGTTTGACGGCCACGTCGCAACGATTCCTCGAACTTGGGTGGAATGTCAACGACCATCATCGCCGTACCCCGGTCCAACTGGGCAATGCCTTCTTCCGCTCGATGGATTTGCCCGCGAACATCGAAATAGGGCGGCTGAAACCGAGCAAGCAGGTCGCGAGAAGCTCGGCTGTAGTCGTTGTCGTGAACGAGCATCGCACCGCGCTGCAAGTCCAGACTGACGCCGGAACCCGATGTGTATACGTCGAGCGTGAACGCGAAGGCGATGAATAACAGCAAGAGCTTGTCGCGGCAAAGCTGCAACCATTCCTTGCCGACCATAACAGACAGCCTGCGGCACCAGATCAGCATGGGCGACATTGGCGAAGCATGGTTCATGTTCGCGGCCTCTTGTGGAAAAGCAAGTATCCGAGACCGAGCAGGGAGATGGCATAGATGCCCAGGAGCAAGATGCCGTCGCAGAGCATTGGCCAGCCAAGGCCCTTCAAGAACGTCCCGTCAACGATCCGAGTGTAATACATTCCGGGCAGCATGTGCGCCTGAATCTGGGCGTCGTCCGAGAGCGAGGAGACGGGGATCATTGCCCCGGAATACAGCACGGCGGGTAACATGGTCAGCACCGTCGTCAGCGCCATGCCTGCCACCTGGGTGCGAACGAAGGCTGAGACAACCAGGCCGATGCCGGTTGTGCAGGCAAGATAGAGCAGCGTGCCAATGACGAACAGCGATACGTCGCCTTTGAACGGCGTGCCAAATCCCCAGCGGGCAATGACGAACAAGAACACTGCATTGACGGCCGAGATCGCAACGCAGGGGCAAAGTTTGCCGATGAGGAACTCCAATCGCGTTACGCTCGATGCGTAGATATTGTAGATCGAGCCGCTTTCCTTCTCACGAACGATTCCCAGCACGGTCAACAGTGGCGGGGTCATCATCAGTACGATCATTATCACCTTCGGGGCCATCGACGTGATGCTCTTGGCCGATGGATTGTACAGATAGCGTATTTCCGTCCTGATGGGTTCCATGAGACGACCGGCGGTATTCATCGACGTTCCGCCGCGCCGTGCCATTGCGGCGGTCGTCAATTCCGCGCTATACGAGGCGTTGATCGCGGATACATATCCGCGCGCGGCCCGCGACCGATCGGGAAACGTGCCGTCGATCAAGGTCTGCACGGCGACCGTTCGGTCTTGCTGCAATCGCTGTTGGAACCGTTCAGGAATGATAATGGCTGCGCGGAGCATGTTGCCGGCCAGCAAACGGTCCACGTCCTGCTCGCGCCCGGCGTAGCCTTGGAACTTGAAGTAGCGCGAGCGAATGAACCGATCGGCGTAGTCTCGGCTAATGGCCGTGCCGTCGTGGTCAACTACGGCGAACGGGATATTCTCCGCGTCCAGCGAAAGTCCGTAGCCAAACAAGACCATCAGCATCGACGGCACCACAAACGCCAGACAGAACGAAAGGCGATCGCGGAGGATTTCCTGCCACTGTTTAACGCTCACGGCGATGATGCGTTGGAGATTCATGCGCGTTGTTTCTCCCGCTTGCCCTGGGCAAGCACTCGGTACACAAAAACGTCTTCCATCGAGAGCGGTCGGATGGACATGCCCAACAGTCGTATGTCCTGGGCGGCAAGCGATCGACGCACCGTATTCTCTGCGGTTTCGATTTCCTTGGTCAGCAGACGAATCTTGCTGCCGAAGAGTGCCGCTCCCGATAGCCCCGCACGCCGGAGGACTTGAAGTACCGGCAGCGGTTGATCGGTGGAAACCTCCAAGAGCTGTCCGGCCTCCCTCTCGACTTCCTCTTTCAGCCGTTCGGGCGAAGCGTCGGAAATGACTCGACCGGCGTGCATCAGCACCAAATGGTCGCAATGTTCGGCCTCGCTCATGTAGTGCGTGGTGACGAGAATAGCCACCGACTCGGTTCGCGCCAGGTGGAATAATATGTCCCAGAAGGTCCGTCGCCCGATCGGATCGACCCCGGAGGTCGGCTCGTCCAGAAACAAGACTCGCGGCCGGTGGACCAACGCGCAACCAAGGGCCAATCGTTGCCGAAGGCCCATCGGAAGCCGTCGCGCTGGCTGTCGCTCGAAACCGGACAGTCCCGCCATGTCGATGACCCACTCGGTTCGCTCGCGCGCAGCCCTGCGGCTTAGTCCATAAATGCCGGCGTAGAGGCGAACGTTTTCCAGGGGCGTCAAGTCCTGGTAAAGTGAGAAAGCCTGCGACATATAGCCGATTCGCTCCTTGATATCGTATCCTGCGTGACGCATGTCAGCGCCTGCCACGTGTCCAACGCCCGAGGTCGGCGGCAGTATGCCCGTGAGCATCTTGATTACCGTCGTCTTGCCCGCGCCGTTGGCCCCCAGAAGTCCAAAAAGCTCGCCCTGGCGAACGCGAAAACTGACTTGATCCACCGCCCGAAAACGGCCGAACTCCCGAACCAGCGATTGGGCCTCAATGACCGCATCGTCGCTCTTGGCAGTCGTCGTTGGCAACGGCGGCAGCTTGATTGGGGCTGTGCAGGTTTGGGCATCCTCTCTTCGCAAAAGCGCCACAAACACGTCCTCCAATTCGGGAGTCTCGGCATGAATTGCCCGAATCGAAATTGGACGCAAGACCGCAGTCACCTGTTCGATCGCAGCCGTCTGGTCAACCTCGTCGATGAAGATGTGGACCCATGCGCCCTGGGCCGTGACCTGTGGAAATGCCACTTTCAATGTATCGACCGCTCGGGCGTCCATTCCGGTTTGTACGCCGATGACCGTGCCCGGCGCGAGCGACAGAATTCCGTCGGGCGTGTCGCAGGCCAACATCCGGCCCTGAAACATCAACCCGATGCGATGAAATCGCGTCGCCTCATCCATGTACGCCGTCGAAACCAATGCGGTTATCCCCTCTTCACTCACGAGGTCGGTCAGAAGCGACCAAAAATCGCGGCGTGATACGGGATCGACCCCCGTGGTCGGCTCGTCAAGGATCACCAGTTCCGGCTGATGAATGAACGAACAGACCAGTCCCAGTTTCTGCTTCATTCCGCCAGAAAGGAACTTCATCGGTCGATCGCGGAACTCGTTCAGTCCGGTCTTCGTCAGGAGCCGCTGCTTGCGATCGGCCAGTTGTTCTGGCGGAACGAGCCGCAATTGGGCCATGAAGTCGATGTTCTCCTCGATCGAAAGCTCCGGGTAGAGATTCATCCCCAACCCTTGGGGCATGAAACCGATCCGCCCTTTGATCCGCTCGGCCGACCGCTCGGAATCTATACGGACTCCAAGCACGTCAATGACGCCGCGATTGTAGGTCAGCACGCCGGCGATCGCCTTCATCAGGCTGCTCTTGCCGGCCCCGTCAGGGCCAATCAGTCCAAAAACCTCGCCCCGCTTGACCTCCAGGCTAACGCCGCCGATCGTCTGGCGACGGCCATAGCGTTTTCCAAAGTCGCGGACACAGATGATGGGTGTTGGATCGTTTGCGCTTACCATTGCGGTTCCGCCCAGGGGGCGTCCTCCTGCCAACGGATCACGGCGTCAGCCGGCAGGCCGGGCGTGAGTCGTCGATCGGGATTGGCGTTCAGATACAAACGGACGGCGTAGATCAGCTTCACGCGATCGTCAACGGTCTGAACTTCCTTCGGCGTAAACTCGGCCCGAGAGGCAATGTAGCGGATCGTGGCCTCGAATGAGCGATCGCGAAACGCATCGACGTGAATCCTGCCTGGAAGGCCCAGCCGCAGCTTGCCGATTTGCACCTCGGGCACGTAGACTTTGAGATAGAGCTGATCGAGATCGACGATCTCCAATAACGGAGTTCCGGCCGACACGACCTCGCCGGTGTTGACCATGCGCGTCGTGATGACTCCCGAAATCGGCGCTACGATGGTCAAGTCGGCAAGAATGCTCTTCATCTCAGCCAACGCGGCCTCGGCCTCCTCGCGGCGTGCAACCAATGCCGCCAATTCGGCCTCCCTGGTGCGAATCTGATCCCAGCCAAGTTTGGCCTGGGCAAGTTGTTTCTCCAACTGCGTGAGCGCGCTGCGCCGAGCGGCCACGATGCTGGCGGCACAGTCCGCGTCTCTCATCGCGTTCTCGTGATCGTCCATTGAAATGGCGCTCTTGGCAACCAAGGCTGTGGTGCGTTTCAGGTCGCTCTTGGCGTG
>CAYSCH010000491.1:0-6195 GCA_964429355.1 uncultured Planctomycetaceae bacterium
CGGATTCCTTTGTCTTTGAAACGGAACACCTGAAATACGTCCTCGCTGGCGACGGTACGGTACGGGGGTTTATCGATAAGCGGGACGGCCGCAATTACCTGAGAGAGGAACAAACCCACCATTTTTGTGCCCTTCAGAAGATGGCCGCTCAACCGGATGACTTCGCCGATCATGGAGTACATGCCGGTTTCAGTTCTCATGGCAGCGGCAAGGAGAAGACCTCTTTCTTCTCCAATCGATTGGAAAAGAAGGGCGATCATTACGTGGTTTCGTTCTCCGACACGAATTCTCAGGCCGAGCATCCCGTCCAACTGACGCTCGACATCCGAGCCCAATCGCACGGCATCGCAATGAAGGTTGTTTCCGTGGCCGGCGACGATTTCTTCTCCATCGAAATGGCTCGTTCCGTGATGGCGCCGACGGACGACGGCGCCGATCCTTTTGCGGGTACGGTCATGCCGCTGACGATCAACGTGACCGCGTTGGAGTTTTGCGGACGTTCGCAGCGTCTGGGAGGAGTCATCTATCGCGAACTCGGCTATGACAAGGCCGGTCTGGCGGTTCTGGGCGCTCCCGCTTCGATCTTGCGCAAAGAGATGAAGACCATCGCGGCCGGGTTTCGGAAAGGAGAAATGCCGGTTCATGCGGCAGGAGGCCCTTTCGCTCTGGACGATCCCCGTAGCCGCGGCACCTACATCATCACGTCCGCGCCGATCCGGCGGGAAGAGGTTCAAGACTGGTGCGCGCACCTCTCACGCTTTGGTGTTGACCAGGTCTATTTTCATCAGGGCCTGCCGTTTCGCCAGGGCGATTTCGTCTTCAATAAGGAGTATTACCCGAACGGCATCTCCGATTTCCGTGAGGTCTCGCGCCAGTTCAACAAGCACGGCATAACGACTGGAATTCTCACCTATGCCCACTTCGTCCATCAGGAAAGCCGTTTTGTCACGCCTGTCCCGCACAAAGACCTCGATGTCATGCGAGTTTTTACGCTGGTTGGCGATCTGGACGAAAAGGCGACCTTCGTGCCCGTTGGGGAGTCAACCGCCGATGTCTCGAATATCGTCGGCTATTCGATCACCAACAGCGTCGTTTTGAGAATCGACGATGAGTTGATCGTTTTCGAATCGGCCAGCGACAATCCGCCGTATGGGTTCAACCACTGTCGTCGGGGAGCGTACGGAACCAAAGTGGTTTCTCATCAGAAAGGCGCCGCCGTCGGGCACGTCACGCAACATTATGGCCTTTTTTGTTCCCGGCCCGGAAGCGACCTTGTGCGCGAAATCTCGCGCGAGACGGCTCGGGCCTACAATGAAGGCGGGTTCGGAATGATCTACCTCGACGCACTGGACGCCACCGGCGTTCTGACAGAACATCGTGAGTACGTTCCGTACTACGACGCGTTTTTCATCAACGAGATTCTGAAATACACGCAGACCGACCCGGTGATGGACTACTGCTTTCTGTGGTATCCCATGTCCCGCGTCGGAGAGTGGGACTGCCCGCGCCGAGGATTCCAGCAGTATTTTGACCAGCATGTCGATGCCCTGAGGAATCTGTCGGATGACTACTACCTTCCCGGCCAGTTCGGCTGGCTTGCCCTCTGTCCTTCGGCAAGTGAAGCGATCAGTGCGTTTCAGTGCCCTCCCATGCATGTCGAGGACACTCGTTATCTGGCGGCCAAAGCATTGGCGCACGATTACGGCCTTTCTTTTCTCGACGTTTCGCTCGGCGAGACCCAGCCTTTGGCATTCAGGAACGGCGCCATCCTTGCCGACTATATGCGTCTCCAGCGGGAAAAGTGTTCTTCGCAATCCATCTTGGATCGGCTCAAGACACCCGGCGCCCATTTCGTCCTGCAAAGGCATGGCGAAGATGCCAATCGCTGGGACTTCTACGAGGCAGACTATCAATACGCGGTCGCTTCTTTCCCGGCCTCGGACTCAATGACCGATCTCACGACCCCGATTGTGGTAACCAATCGTTTTCAAGCGGCCAGACCAACCATTCGGATCGAGAATCGGTATTCGGCGGAAGATTACCAGACTGCTTCGTCCGTCGAGTTGATACGCTTCGACGAAACACAACCTGTTGGAAACATGACGACGCGCATCTTTGATCCCACCATCGATCTGCAGGGGCATCTTGCGATGGGGCTTTGGGTCCGCGGCGACAACGGCGGGCAGAAGATCAATGTCCGGGTGGAAAGCCCGATCCAGTATGTTTCCGGACACAACGACCATTTCATCGACGTCGATTTCTCCGGATGGAAGTACTTTTCGCTTATCGAGGCGGAAAACGGAACTCGCCCGCCCGTGGAATGGCCGAAACCCTGCGGATCCTATCTCGACGAATATCGCGGGATCGTCCACTACGACCATGTTTCCGAAATCAACCTGATGATCGTCGGCGATCCGAAGAATCTGAGGTTCCGAACACTCAAGGCGGTGCCTATTCGGAGCTACGATTTGATCGACCCCTCTTTCGTCCTCGAGGGCCGACGGTTCCTTTTCCAGGGAACGATCGCAAGCGGCCATTATATGGAGTGGGAAGGCGGCCAGACGGCGCCCGTCTGCAATCACACCGGCCAGGAAGTGAGCAGGATGAAACTCGTCGGGGATGTCCCGGCTCTTCCCCAAGGCGAAAACCGCTTGACGTTTTCCTGCGGACGAAACGTCAATACGCCGGTACGGACACGGCTCGTCTTCGGACTCATCGGAGACAAGCTGGAAGACAAGTGAGGATCGTCTGAACAGCGCCGACACGAGCGCGATTCCCGGGTGCTGGTCGATCGGGCATCCTCGCTCGTGTCGTTAACAACCTCCGCAGTTCTCTCCTCGCTCTGGTACGGCTCAGAGAATCAGGCCACGGTCGCGCAACAGGTGCCCACATCCAACCGCTCCGCCACACCGCCGGCTCGGCGGCAAAAGTCCATTCCACCACCTCGATAGTCAACTCCTGTTCAAATCAACCCTCATCTGGGGTGTTGGCCCCTCCAACAAACTCCACCTCATCGATCTCCATGCCTTCAGACGGTGGATCGATCCGGAACCCCGCGATCCTGCCTTGCCAACCAGGCACGGCACTCAAGTCGACCTCGGCTGTACGCCACTCGCCGTTACCCTGCAAGGGGACATGCACTGACAGTTCCGCCGAATAACCTGTCGGCGGAGACCAGAAAAGCTGCATCGACCCGTTCTGGCGCGTTCGGTAGCGAATACGGACGCGGGCGAACTTCTTCGTGTCCAGCGAGGCAAGTCTCACCGTCAGGAACGGGTCGCCGCCCGTCGCAGCGCAAACAAGGGCACCGCTGCGGATCTCGAAAGCTGCCAGGTCGTTCTCCGCAATCCACCCCTCGGCGTCTGTGTCAAACGTCCAACGCGTCTGGTGAACCACAGCCGGACGTGTGTTGAGCCCTGAGACCTCGACAGAGACAGGAGCCTTGCTGGAACTGTGAAGCCGCATGATGACCCCCGGCATCGACGGCGACCACATCCAGCCTTGCTCGATTGCTTCCAGGTCGGCGGCGCGCCCCGCCAACATCCCGTCAATCTTCACCTCACTGGGGTCCGTCACCCCGACCAACGCCACGTAGCAGTCCGAATGGTTGCCGAATCGATGGCGGAACTCCAGGCCGAACCGGCCGTTGGGCAGATCGGTGATCCGGCTGCCGTCGCCGGGCACTCCCGCCGACACTTCCTCGAACTGGCCGGGACCGAGCAGGGCAACCAGGGCGTCGCCCCGACGAAACAGCCGCGTGTCACCCTCGGGGCAGTAACCGTCTAGTGCGAGTTGGTTCTGGACCAGTCGCAACGGGCCCAGCATCAGTCCCCAGGATATGCCTCCCGTCAACATGTTCCAACTGTCCGGATACAGGCCTTGGTAACCTTCCTTCTCCTGTTGCTGACGCCAGCCGCTCACGGTGATATCGCGGGCGATCGTTCGCCAGTCGTGACTGTCATCGTACGGAGCCAGGTTGAGAAGCGACGCCGCATATTCCAGCCCGCACCACTGCACCAGGCACCCATACCAACTGCCCACGTAGAACGTCGCTCCGAAGATCGGAATCGTGCCGCCCCGCATCGGTTCCAACCCTTTTTTCGGCGTTTGCCAGAAATACACGAAGGGCAGACCTGTCCGTGCCCAGTAAACAGCATCTTGCAGATACGATTCATCGCCCGTCAGACGGTACCCCCAAAGAAATGCGTCACAGCAGTGCGACGACGCCAGGATGTCCGGAGCGTGCAGCGGGATCTCCCACACCTGCGCCCCTCGTGGAACTCGCCACTTCCGTATCCACTCGAGCCCTTGCAGGCCCTCCTTCAGCAGTTCCGCGTCGGCTGACTGGGCGGCACAATACAGGATTTGGCGTACGTGTCCCGCTGCCATTCCCACGTTCGTATCCCCGGCTTTGCCCAGACTGGCGGTCTTCTCCGTCGGGTGGAAAACCCAATTGCCGTCCGGCTCGCGCCGCTTGAGAGCATCGAACCCCGCACTTCGCACATTGCGAACTGCACCAGATACGCCTCCCAGGTGCAGAGCCAGGGAGATGTCGCGGTGCTGACCGATCCGCTCAATGGCGGTCTGCCGCAACTCGCAGCGCTGCAACTGCTCGGCCAGGTACAGATAGGCCTCGGCGGTGGCCGGACTGGGCGACGGGTCCCAGCCTTTCACGCTGGTCCAGCCTTTGCCCGCAGTGTAGAGAAGCTCTTCGAAGCCTCGCAACGAAAGCGCATAGTGCTCGCGAAGACTCTTGGGCGGATCGCCGATCGGCACCGGTTTTGACCACTTGAGCCATTCGGTCACTGCGTCGAGAACCTCGGCCTCCGGCCGTACCAGCAGAACGCTCTGCAAGCTGATACTCTTCCCCGTTTCCAGAACGACTGGCTCCCGTGACCGCAGTCCGTTCTCATCCAGAAAATCGGGAATCGATGGTGCAAAAATCCCTAGCAGATGGTTGTTGCCGCTACGTTCGACCGTAAACGCGTTCGGCCCCAGGCGAGGATCGCCACTCTCCACCAGGTTGGGCGACGCAAACACCGCAGCCGGCTGATCGTGGTCTTCCAACCAATGTTGCTCGTTATCCCACAGCAGGGCCACAAGGTCGTGGTCGGGCGACGTGATCGCCATGGTTGGAATGCAGATGCGGCGCGGGTCCGCTACCACTCGCAAATCTCCTGGCGGAAGAATATCACGATCGCTGGAAGAAACTTCGTGGGCCGCAAGATACTCCAGCCCCGGAAACAGAGCCTCGTACTTCGCTTTGCCAAACGTACCGTCACCCACGCGAACTACCGGGCCGTCGTAACGATACAACGAGCCATCGCGATCGCACCGCAACGTGTGCGTCATGGCAATCCGGTCGGTCTCCTCGACCAGTCGGTATTCGGCAGTGCTGGTCCAAACGGCACCATCTGCCGCCTGGCAGACCGCAGTGAAGACCAAACTCGCCTGCAAGCCGGCGGCAGTCGACTCGGTCGCCTTGCCCCAGGGTAGTTCCTCGTACACATCCGCACCCGTCGACAATGCCCCGCATGCCGGCAGCGCACCCACACGCTGCCACTGTCCGCCGTCGTGCAGAACCTCCACAACCAACGGGCCATATTGTCCCGTTCCTGGATGGGCCGGAGCCCGAAGGCGCATCGTGCCCGTACTGATCCCCGCGCAGGACTCGGTGACGAGTACACCGCGCACTGTCGACGTGTCGGCATCCAGCGCCGGGGCGACCGTAACCATCACGGCACGCGGCGCGGCCTCACCCGGGGCGGACAGTTCCAGTTTGGGCCCCTTCACCGTCACGACGGTGCTCACCTCGGTCTCGGTTGCCGGCTCCAGCCGCGGCGTCTCCAAGACGTGCACGCCGTCTGCAACTCCCGTGTCCCTTAACTGAAGCTGTTGAGGTTCAAGAACCTCCCCGCCCGCATTACGGACCCTTACTGTGAATCCGACCGGTTCGCCCGCAGAGACCAGGTAACGATCCGTCCCGGCCGACACGATTTCCAGACGCGCAGGCCCTGCCGGACTCATCCCCAGCGTCAGTCGGCGGAACTTCATCTCCACCGGTTCCTCGTCGGCCGGCCACTGGAGCCGCAGTCCTGTGATCTTGCCTTTCCAGGAATCGAACCGGTCCAGGCGGATGTTGTGGATGGCTCGACCCGGCACCAGCCGCACACGGGCACGCTCCGTCGAGTACGT
>CAYSCH010000492.1:0-4023 GCA_964429355.1 uncultured Planctomycetaceae bacterium
TTGCTCCCCGCTCCCCGCTCTCTGTCCTCTGACCGACCCCACCGAATAGAATGGACGCCGATCCAGGCTCCTTCCACTCGAGTCGAACCGGCTCAACTCCGTCCAGAGACATTTCCATGAATTATCAGACTGCCTTCACAGCCATCGCGATCGCACTGGCTGCCGCCACCCTCGGTCTGGCCGCAGAGCCGGCCCCGTCCGTCGGCCTCTACGTCGCCCCGTCCAGCAACTGGCCGTCCCAAACCGTCGAGGCCCTGTCGGGCGCTTTGGCTGAATCGGTGAACCTCGTTCGCCTCGACGCCGGGGCGATTCCCGCCGAACTCGACCCGAGCCAGTACTCCCTGATCGTCGTCGCCGATGCCCGGCGAGTTCCGGCAGAACTGCCCGCAGCCCTGGCCGTCTACGTTCACAAGGGCGGCCATCTGGCCCTTCTCGGTGGGCCCTTTTTCGACGAGCCCCTCTGCTCCTATGGCGACCAGCTTCTCGATCGCCGCCAACTCGCCGAGGCCGTCGCTCGCGACGTGAGCCCCACCGTGCTCTTCGATTTCGACGCGCCCGAGCTTGCTCCGTGGCAGCACAATTCCGATCGTCCTTCCGCCGAGTCGGTCGCCGAACGAACCGAAGCCGGTGCCGCCGGCATGGCCGGAGCGCTCAAACTCCGCGCCTCCGCCGAAGCCGGCTGGGATACCTTCCAGTCCCCGCCCCTCGATTCGTCGCCCGACCCCGCGGCCCTCCTCGTTTGCTTCTGGGCCAAGGGCGACGGGCCAAAGAGCCAGGTGGTGATCGAGTGCCGCGAGCGCGATGGCTCCCGTTGGATGGCCACCCTGCGGCTTTCCGACCAATGGCAGCAGTATGTGCTTCCCGTTGAAGCTTTTCACTATTGGCACGATTCGCCCGTCCAGGGCCGCGGCGGGCCCGCCGACCGCCTCCATCCGGAAAACGCGGCAACCATTACCCTCGGGCTTGCCCAGTCCCATGCGGCCTATGCCGGCATCGAAGGCCATCGTACGATCTGGATCGACCAGGTCGGCTTCGCCCCTCCGCCGCAACTCCTCCAGCGCCCGGCCGATCTCCTTCCCCACGACGCTGCCATGCCGGTGATCGAAACGGCCTCGCCTCGCTATAAGCTCTTCCCGGTGACCAACGCAAAACACCTCCGGGTCAACCCGGACCAGCAGATCGCCCCACCCATCGAGTTGCCGACCCCGTCGGTAGTCTACGCCCCAACGGCCCGTCCGGATGGCACCGGCCTGGACCGCGGCCGGCCCTGCCGCTTTGTGTCGTTGATCCAGAGTCTCGACGAGCACGACTCGCCTCAGGCTTCCCCCGCCTCGCTCCTCATTCCCGCCGAGTCGACCAGCGGTTTGGTCCTCAGTATCCCCATCGCCGATGCCGGTTTCTTCGGCCACGCGGCCGTCGCGGAGTGGATCGGCACCCTGGCCCGGCGGATGCTCGACGGGCTGTTTCTCCTCGAAGGAGGTGCAAAATACTACGCCTCTTTCGGCAATGAAAAAATTCCCCTCGGGGCTGTCGTCATCAACCGCGGCCCCCGCCCGGCAACCGTCCAGGTGGAACTCGCGGTGACAGACCCTGCTGGTCGTGCCGCCTGCAGCAAGAACTTCTCCGTCAGCCTGGCTCCCGGCCGGCAGCAACGCGTGGCCGAGCCTTGGCCGGTCCCGCAAGGCAAACACGACCGATTCCAGGTATCGGTCCGTTTGCTCCACGAAAATCGCCCCATCGACCAGATCCGGCACACGCTGCGAGTCTGGCAGCCCAAGCCCGCGCCCCAGTTCCTCACGGCAAGGGACGGCGATTTCTACCTGGCCGGCAAGCCCTGGTTCGCTCATGGTGTCAACTACATGCCTTCTTCCGGCACGGCCTGCGAAGATCAGGCAACGTTCGAATTCTGGATGGACGCAAGCGCGTATGGCCAGGAAATCATCGGCCGCGATCTGACCCGTCTCAAAGCCATCGGCCTCAACGCGGTCAGCGCCTTCGTCTATCACCGCTCCCACGCCGATCGCAACCTCCTCGACTTCCTCATGCAGTGCGAAGATCTCGGACTGAAAGTCAACCTGTCGCTCCGCCCCGGCACCCCCATGGATTTCCACTGGGAAGAGATCCGCGAGATTATTGCCGCCAACCGACTGGCCGAAAACGATACGATCATGGCCTACGATCTCGCCTGGGAACCCATGTGGGGCGACCGCCCGCAACGCAAACCGTTCGATGTCGCCTGGCGGGCATGGATCGACCGCCAGTATGGCGATCCGGCAAAGGCCGAAACGGCCTGGCAGTTCGCCGCGCCTCGCGAAGACGGACAGGTTGCCGGCCCCGCCGACGCCCAGTTTGTCCAGGACGGTCCCTGGCGTAAGATGGTGCTCGACTATCGCAAGTTCCAGAACGAACTGCTCCATTCCGCCTATCACCGAGCCAGGGACCTGGTGCGCTCCGTCGACCAAAACCACCTCGTCAGCTTCCGCATGACCATCGCCGGCGATCCCACAGCCAGCCCGGCCCGCATGGCCTACGATCCGGCGGGACTGGCCGGGGCCGTCGACATCATGGAGCCCGAAGGTTACGGCCGGATCGGCGACTGGAACCAGGTTCGTCCCGGCTGGTTCACCGTCGCTTATTGCCGTGCCGTGGCCCCCGAACTGCCGGTCCTCTGGGCCGAGTTCGGCTACAGCGTCTGGGACCCTGTCTCCGGCGGTCCCGGACCGGACCGGCTCGAATTTGCCGGTCGTTTCTACGAGGATTTCCTTCGCATGGCCTTCGAGAGCGGCTCCAACGGCACCTTCTGCTGGTACTCCTGCGGCGGATATCGCGTCAACGAAAAGTCCGACTACGGAATCCTCGGCCCCGACGGTGCCTGGCGGCCCCAAAGCCATGCCCTGCAGCGCTGGGCCGGCCCGATGACCCAGCCCCGTCCGCGGAATCCCGTCCAGCGGTGGATTCCTATCCAGTTGGGACACCATGTGGACGGCGTCGCCGGAATCTACCGCCAGGTGGGCGAGCCATTCTGGAAGGCGATCGACGAAAAGCAGACACCTGCCCTCCGCGTCGAGCCCGCCCAGTGAGTCCCATTCTCATCCTTCTCGGCCGGCAAGTCGCTCGACAATGCCGGACGAGAAGGATAAGCTATAACCGCGACGTTCGTAAATCCATCTTCTCCAGCCGTCGAGCAGGCACGAGGTGCATGATGACCAGAGCTGTGGTTTGTCTTCTTGCGATTCTGCTGACACTACTCCCGGCCGCCATGGCGCCGGCTCAGCTCCAGGCTCCCAAGGATCTCTACTTTGCCCCCATTCCAGCGGAAGTCAAGACGCTGGTTGAGCAGCTCTACGTGGCTCCGAAGCCGGAAATTCAGGCAGAGGCCGCCGGCAAGCTGGCCGCGATGGGCGAGGGCGCTGCACCTGCCACCAAGTACCTTGTCGATATTCTCAACGAGACGATCGACCCAACCGTTCGCCAGGCCGTGGTCGCCACCCTGATCAAACTCGGCAAACCGGTCCTTGAACCGGTTCGGGCTGCCCTCAAGGCCCAGCGCGAAGAGACCAGACTCAATGCCATCGAGATCCTTGAGACTCTCGTCGACAAGGAGGCGGCCGGTCCGCTGACCGATGCCACGCTCCACGACTCGGCCCAAGCCGTTCGCGACAGGGCGCTGGGCGCCCTGGCTCGGCTCGCCATGGCCGATCCCGCGGTCGGTCAGAAACTCATGACCACGGTTGAGGATGATAAGGAAAAGCCCGAGATCCGCAGTCGCGCCATGAAGGCCCTGGGACGGATGTCCGGCGCGGGCCTGTCCCTGGATTCCCTCGTCGCCATGCTTGAAAACGCCGAAGCCGATATCCGGCTTCGATGCGCCGCAGCGGCCGCCCTTGGCCAGACACGCGACGTGGCGGCCCTTGCACCACTGGTCAAGGCCCTCGCCGACAAGAAGGCACCCATCAGGCTCTGGGCTGCCGTGGCACTGAACGGCAATTCGAGTTCCGAGGCCATCACCGGACTGACCAAAGC
>CAYSCH010000492.1:4033-6184 GCA_964429355.1 uncultured Planctomycetaceae bacterium
AAAGCCCTCACCGACGAAGACGACCGCGTTCGGGTCCGAGCAGCCGATGCCCTGGCGGCCGTGCAGGATCCCAAGGTTCTCGATCCGCTGGCAAAGGCCACCAGCGACGCCAATGTCGAGGTTCGAACCTGGGCTGTCATCGGACTGGGAAACTACTCCGACAAGAAAGCTCTCGACGCCCTGAGCGCAGCCGTTCGCGATAGTGATCTCCAGGTCCGCGTTGCTGCCGCCGATTCGCTGGGGCGTACCGGCTCTCCTGAAGCAACCCCCCACCTGATCAGCCGAGTGAACGATTTCGCCGAAGAGGCCCAGGTGCGGGCCGCCGCCGCTCGAGCTCTGGGCGGGCTTCGCGATTCGCGGGCCGTGCCGACCCTGCTTGGCTTGCTCACCGATAACGACCCCAAGATCCGCCAGTGGGTCGCCTCTGCCCTCGGCCGGATCGGAGACCCCAGGGCCGTCGAACCGCTGATCGCCGCATTGGCCGACAAAGACCCCGCCGTCCGTGGATGGGCGGCCATCGCCCTGGGCCGCTTCCGCGACGCCCGCATCGTCGAACCCCTGCTCAAGGCAGCCAAGGACCCGGAGGCCCAGGTACGGGCCCACACGGTGCTCGCCCTCCGAGCTGCCGTGAACAATCCACGCGTCAAAGCCGCCCTCCAGGAAGCCGCCGCCGATCCCGATCCCAGTGTCCAGGAAAACGCCAAACAGGTCCTTGCCGCCGCCCCGAAGTAGCCTTCGCACTCCAGACTGGGCCTCGACTCCAACCGCTTCCGAGCAGTCCACGGGGCTGTCGAACCCGCCGTTTGCGGACCGGACGGTCCGCCTGGACTCCTCGGAGAAAGCCCTTCGATCATACTTTTCTGGCACAGCCTGACCCGTGCCTTCATCAATCCCCACCCCTCGACCAGACTACTCTCAATGGCGCATGGCATCGCGGCCGAAACTGGCCTAGGCTTGCGCAGGCACCTGGGTCAGAATAGGGTGCCATCGCACATCGGCGATCCCCCGGGCGAGGCGGGGGTCGCCCAAAACCGGCACACAACCAATAATTTCGCATGGGCATCTACGATCGAGACTACTATCGCGACGAACCCGGCGGATTTCACATCCGCAAACCTGGAACGATTATTGGCTGGATCATCGCCATCAATGTGATCGTCTTTCTGGCCAGTGCCCTCCTCAGCGACAAGGTCCCCGTCTTACGCAACGACGTTCCCGTCATCGATACTCGCCAGCCGCTCAACGAGCTCCTCGGTCTTCGGGCCGGCGATTTGCTGAGACCCTGGTTCTGGTGGCACTTTCTGACGTATGGTTTCTGCCATGCTTCGTTCGGCCATATTTTCGGCAATTTGATCGGCCTGTTCTTTCTCGGCCCGCCGATTGAGCAGCGATACGGCCAGCGTGAATTCCTCCGACTCTACCTGGCGATGATCGTCGTAGCAGGAATCGGATGGGCGGCCGCCGAATCGCTGGTGGGCGCCGGGGCGGCCTCCGTCGTGGGAGCGTCAGGGGCGGTGACCGGGGTCATCATTCTCTTTGCCCTGAACTATCCCCGGCAGACCGTCCTGCTGATGATGATCTTGCCCATCCCGGCCTGGGTCCTGGGCGTGATTGTGGTGCTGGGCGACCTGTGGGGATCCGCTTCACAGCCTGGCCAGGTCGCCTTCCAGGCCCACCTGACCGGAATGGCTCTGGCATTCCTCTACTGGCAGGGGAACTGGAATTTCACTCGCCTGACCGACAAACTCTCGCCCGGCAAATTGTTCCACCGCCGTCCGAAACTGCGAGTGCACATCCCCGACGACGAGGTCCCCGACGAGAAAGAGGCGGCCCGCGCCGCCGAGATGGATCGGATCCTCGAAAAGCTGCATCGCGAGGGCGAGGAAAAACTCACCCGCAAGGAACGCCGCACGCTCCAGAATGAAAGCCGGCGGTTGCGCGAGAAACGAGGCAGCTCCTGAGCCTCGCCGCTGTGGCGGCCATGGGCCGCAGCTACCTGAAGCGGCGAAAGCGGTATTCCCCCACATCCCCATGACGCCGGCCCGCAGGCCCGTAGCTCGATGTCAACTCATCGAGCATTCCCTGGGCATCGTCGGCCGTGTTCGTCAAGCGATCCAGCCAGAGCGTGTGGAACTGGCCGGTCCCGTCGAA
>CAYSCH010000493.1:0-6175 GCA_964429355.1 uncultured Planctomycetaceae bacterium
CGCAGAGGAATTGCAGGAGGAGGGACTAGTGATCGTCAGTTTCTGCATGAAGGCCCCCAAGCGGTCCGCGGATTGGGTGATACAGCAGCGGGAACATCCCGACGTTCTCCGTGCTTCGTCTTGTCGTTGGGCAACGTCTTCAATCCTTGACTAGCAATCTGGCTACGGACCCCGCCAGGTTTCTTCGAAAACAACTGCGCCTCAAGGGACTTGATGTAGTCGGTTGGCTGGCGGTACCTTGCGACGAAGGAGATCCTCGCGAAAACTCGCAGCTTCGGTCATCCGCGAGGCACCGGCACGGGCTTCTTCCGCGACCCCAGTGACGCGGGTAGAATTCGGGTATCCGACCACTCTTCTGGGGGCATCAATATGTCAGAAGACCGAAGCGTCACCGCGTGGATTGCGGGGCTCAAATTGGGCGATTCCGCCGCCGCGGGCCAGATCTGGCGACGGTACGTCGATCGGCTCATTCGCCTGGCTCATGGCAAACTGCGAGGCAGCCCCATACGGATCTCCGACGAGGAGGATGTGGCCCTCTCCGCCTTCAACGACTTCCTCGAAGGCGTCGAAGACGGACGGTTTGCCCGCCTGGACGATCGGGACGACCTCTGGCAGGTTCTGGTGATGCTCACCGAGCGAAAGGCGATCGCTCAGCGGCGTCGTGAGCAGGCAAAGAAGCGGGGCGGTGGTCACGTCCGAGGCGAATCGGTATTCGCGGCGGCCGATGCAGACGGCTCCCAGCAGGCTGGCCTGGCCCAATGGGCGGATGAGGAACCGACGCCCGCCTTTGCCGTCCAGATAACTGAAGAAGTGCGCCGTGCCCTTGAGAGTTTGGGAGACGACCTTCAACGCGAAGTGGCCCTGGGCAAACTAGCTGGCTACACCAACAAAGAACTGGCCGATCAATTGGGGATCAGTCTGCGGGCGGTCGAACGCAAGCTGAGCATCATTCGACGCAAATGGGATACGGATAATCTCTCATGAACCAGGGCGAATCAAGAACTGACAGCACTCGATCACTTTCTCAGGAAGAGCGACTGGACCGGCTCGGCGACCAGTTCGAGCGGGAGTGGAAGGCCGGGCAGAATCCCAGAATCGAGGGTTACTTGGATCAGGTTGCGGAAGGTGAGCGCGACGATCTGCTGCGTGAACTGGTAGCCGTTGAACTGGAACTCCGGCGGGAGCCGGGCCAGGAGGTGGATTCGAGGGAATACCGGCAACGCTTCGATGGTCGGCAAAGCATCATTGAAGCCGCCATCGCCCTGGTTGAGCAACGGCGATCTGCTGCCGCTCCTCCGCCGTCCACCGGTGACTTCTCGCTCCACGAGACTGACCGTTGGCAGCGCCATCCGGGAGACGAGGAGCCGGAAAAGATGCCAGAGACGATCGGGCGCTACGCGATCGAAAGACTTTTGGGCCGCGGGGGCTTTGCCAATGTTTATCTGGCCCGCGACACGCAGCTCGACCGGCAGGTTGCCCTGAAGGTCCCGCGAAGGGATCGCTTCCAAAGCGACAAACACCTGGCCCTGTTTGTTCAGGAGGCCCGCAACTCGGCCCAACTCGATCATCCGTGGATCGTGCGGGTTTACGATGTCCAGCAGTAGCCAGACCTTGTTTACATCGGCCAGCAGTACATCGAAGGAACGGACCTGGCAAGATATTCGAGAACGTCGCAGTTGTCGTGGGAGCGGATTGCCGAACTGATGATCGGGATTGCCGAGGCGATCAGCCACCCTCACGAGAAGAAGTTCTACCACCGCGATCTCAAGCCGGGCAACATCCTCGTCGACACTCATGGCAAGCCCTATGTGGCCGATTTTGGCTTGGCCGTCCATGCCAGCGTGCAGCACAGGCACCGAGGCGAACGGGCGGGCACCTACGCCTACATGTCCCCCGAGCAGGTTCGCGGCGAGGCCCACCGGTTGGATGGCCGGAGTGACCTCTGGAGCCTGGGCGTGATTCTGTACGAACTGCTTGTGGGCAATCGCCCGTTCCACGGCGAGACGGTGCCGCAGCTTTTCGACGAGATCGAGAACCGGGATCCCCCGCCGCCCCGCCAGGTCAAACCGGCAATTCCTCCTGAACTCGCGAGGATCGGCTTGACCTGCCTGGCCAAACGGGCGGCCGATCGGTACGACGGGGCGGCCGACCTGGTCAAGGATCTGCGGCACTGGCTGGAAGCTAAGCCGTCGACCAGTCCGACGGAAATCGGCAAATCGCCTGAAGATGTCGCGCAACCCTCAGGAGCATCCTCGCCGAAGATCGTACCCAAGGGCCTAAGGAGCTATGATTCGAGCGACACCGATTTCTTCCTTCAACTCCTGCCCGGCCCCTTCGATCGCGACGGGCTGCCGAAAAGTATCCGCTTCTGGAAGAACCGCATCGAAGAGCCCGATCCCGACGAGACTTTCCAAGTGGGGCTGCTGTATGGACCGTCGGGCTGCGGCAAGTCGTCGCTCGTAAAGGCGGGGCTCTTGCCGCGGCTTAGCGAGAACGTGCTACCCGTCTATGTGGAGGCCACGGCCGTCGATACGGAAGTGCGAATCCTGAAGGGGCTCAGAAAGCACTGCCCGGACTTATCAGTTGATCTTCCGCTGCCGGACATGTTTGCCCACTTGCGAGCAACCGGTGGTCCCGATGGACGAAAGGTCTTGATCGTACTCGACCAGTTCGAGCAGTGGCTGCATGCCAACGAGGCTGGAAGCGACAGCCAGCTTGTCCGTGCCTTGAGGCACTGCGACGGGGAGCACCTGCAGTGTCTGCTGATGATCCGCGATGATTTCTGGATGTCAATCACCCGGTTCATGAAGGCGATCGAAATCCCGCTACTGGAGGGCCTCAATTCTGAGCCTGTCGACCTGTTCGACTGCGACCATGCCCGGAAAGTCCTCGCGACATTCGGTCAGGCGTTCAAGAAGCTGGATGACGTCCCGACAGACGATCAGGCAAGTTTTCTCGATCGTGCCGTTGCCGGCCTTGCTCAAGAAGGTCGAGTCGTCTGCGTTCGGCTGGCGGTCTTCGCCGAGATGATGAAGGGCAGGCCTTGGACCACCGACAGTCTTCGAGAGGTCGGCGGCACGGAAGGGATTGGCGTCACGTTTCTGGAGGAGATGTTCTCGGCCCGAACCGCCCCGCCCGCACACCGCGTTCACCAGAAGGCCGTCCACGCTGTACTGAAGGCCTTGCTGCCGGACCAGGGAACGGAAATCAAGGGACGCATGCAGTCTTTCGACAGTCTGCTGGAAGCTTCGGGCCACTCGGATCGCCGACAGGACTTCGATTCGCTCCTGGGGATTCTTGACAGCGAGTTGCGGCTGATCACGCCCACCGAGCCGGACGACTCGGCTGAAGTTTCGCGCGAAGGGCAGTATTACCAGCTCACCCATGATTACCTGGTGCCCTCCTTGCGCGACTGGCTGACCCGCAAGCAAAGAGAGACCCGCCGAGGCCGGGCTGAATTGCGGTTGGCAGAACGCTCGGAGCTATGGAACTCGAAATCGGAGAATCGACATCTGCCTTCGCTGTGGGAATGGCTCACCATTGGCGTGCTCACCGAGAGGAAGAAATGGACCGCGCAGCAAGCCCGGATGATGGCCAGGGCGGGGCGAGTGCATGCCCTTCGCTGGGGCACCGCCATAACGCTCTTTCTCGTAATCGGCATCATCGTCCAGCAGATTGTATCGTCTGCGCGACATCGCAATCTGGTCGAACGAATCCAGACCGCTGCAGCGGCGTTGAGCAACAGTCGAGAGATCCTTGTACCGCGCGCCATTGAGGATTTGCAGGAATACCCGCCGAAGATGGTGCTGGACGAACTGCATACCCAATTTGCCGAGGGGGATGAAGATCAGAAACTCTCCCTGGGGTACGGGCTGGCTCATTTCGGCGACGTGAATGTTGAGTTTCTAGTCGAGCAGATTGCGACTGTCGCGCCGCGTGAAGGCGAAAACCTTACCACAGCACTTGGACAGTCGACGGAAGTCGCTCTTGAAACGTTGCGAGAAGCAGCCGCGTCAGCGGAGGTGAAGGAAGCCTGGCGAGAGAAGGCCCGACTGGCTATTACAGCTCTCCACCTCGGAGATCTGTCTTTGGCACAAGATATGTGCAAACTCCGACCGGATCCCATTCGTCGGACCATCTTCATCGACGAGTTTCCGACCTGGCACGTTCCTGGCGCGCTCTCGGCGCCGGCCAAGGAGATCGACGATGCTGCGTTTCGTTCTGGTATATGCCTCGCCGTCGGCAGTGTTCCGCTGGAACAGGTGTCGGTTGAGGCGAAAGACCCCTGGCAGACGATCATATCAGACTGGTATGAGAAAAAGTCGGATAAAGGTACTCACAGTGCGGCGGGCTGGACGTTGCGGCAATGGAAGTTGGATTTGCCCGAGATTGCGGAATCGACGCAACCTGCCGACGGTATGGAATGGCATGTCAACAGCATCGGCATGACGATGTTGAAGATCCCCGCCGGACACTTCGTTCGCAGGGATGACGTTCGCATTGATGATCGCGCCAAGGATGCGATTGACCAGACGGTAACGCTGACCCGGTCGTTCCTGCTTAGCGATCGCGAGGTCTCGCGAGCCCAATTCCAGATGTTCGTGGACGACGCCGACTACCCTGATTCAGAAAAGCCGAAAGACTGGGACGGTGCAAGCACGACTTTTAGTCCGACAGATGAACACCCCGTCCAGCAAGTCAACTGGTACGATGTTGTATTGTTCTGCAACTGGCTCAGCCGCAAGGAGGGATTGGAGCCGGTTTGTTATACTCGCACCGGCAAAAAAGAGAAGGTACGCACCAAGGAATACGATGAGTGGCAGTTAGATCCAAGCTCGCCCGGCTACCGATTGCCAACCGAAGCGGAATGGGAGTATGCCTGCCGGGCGAATACCGTCACTGAGTATGCCATGGGGGATGACGAATCGCTCCCTAAGAAGTACGGCGTTTATGCAGCCTCACAAACTGAGATCTGCGGCAGCCGACTGCCCAACGGGTGGGGGGTGTTCGACTGCCATGGCAACGTCTTTGAATGGTGCCACGACTGGTATGGACCTTACGGAAGTGAAGAAGCCGTAAGTGATCCGATTGGGCCAGCGCGAGGTAACAGCCGCGTGATGCGCGGCGGGTCCTTCGACAACGTCGCGCCGGACCTGCGTTCGGCCCTCCGCTACGTCAACAACCCCGACATCCGTATCATCTACTACGGTTTCCGGCCGGCGAGGACTTACAACTTGTCACCTTAACCCCTTTACCTCTTACCCGCCGAAGGCGGGTCGATTCTCATAAACCCTGGACTGCCATTTTGGCAGGTCTGGAAAGATACGTATCGTTATTGGTCGAGGGCCCGGATGCCAAGAGATGAAGAACTGATCGTTATCACGAAGGCCTACGATCTAATCCTCTGGTCGTGCAACCACACGAGGCGCTTTTTTCGCAATCACCGATTTGTTCTGGGGGACCGGATGGAACGCAATTTGTTTTGGAACTGCCCGAAGAAGCTCGCTGGTGCAGAGTTAATGTCGTCGTCCGAGTTTCGCTGATTGCGGGCGTTCCAACCAAGTCAACAATCCGCTCGGCTGGTTTGGTAGTCGCCAGGGCTCGAACGCCCCGCCGCGACACGTTCTGCATTGGCGGCACCAGTCTGCTTTGAACCGTCATCACCAGTCGTCAACGAGCCGGCCGCCAAAGCAAGCGTAGAACTCGGTGATGGTATGGCGCAGTCGATCATCCAGAAGCCTCAACGCCTTCTCCCGAATCTCCTTCGGTACACCCCCATAAAACCCCTCCGCAATCCCACCGGCAATACAAGCCATCGTATCGGCGTCTCCACTAAGTGAGATGGCGTTGCGGACGGCGTCTTCGTAGTCCGTCGACTCGAGAAATGCGATGATCGACTGGGGAACAGAACCCTGGCACGATACGTCGAAGGTGTAGGTCCTACGGATGTCATCGAGTCGCCGGCTTAAGTCGTACTCGAATTGGCGTTCGACAAACTCGCGGATTTCATCCTTGCCGCAGCCAGTCCTGGCCAGAAACACCGCCGCAGCCACTGCCTGGGCACCGCGGATCCCCTCCGGATGATTGTGCGTCACCTCGGCGCTCCGCTTCGCCTCCTCCAAAATCCAGATACCATGAAAGAGCCGGGGTCTCCAAGAAATGTACGCTTGGGAGC
>CAYSCH010000494.1:0-6174 GCA_964429355.1 uncultured Planctomycetaceae bacterium
GCCAGTCCGATGCCGGTCCCCTCCTGCCGCGGATTGAGCTGCTCGAAGAGGTCGAAGACTTTGTGACGGTATTTTGGATCGATTCCGATCCCGTTGTCGCGTACGAAACAGGTGACCTGACCTTTTCCCGACTCCACACCGATCTCGATCCGCGGCGCAGGCTGCTCCCCGAGGTACTTGATGGAGTTGTCGATCAGGTTCTGAAAGACTTCAACCAGCCGGACCCGATGGCCCCGAACGACCTGGGCACAATCCTGAACGGCTACGGTAACGCCGCGACTGCTGACATTGGCCTGGAGGAGTTCCAGCGCTTCGCCGATGACCTCGTCCAAGCTGACGGGTTCGGCGGGGACGTTTTCCCGACCGATTCTTGCCAGGTTGAGCAGTTCGGCGAGGAGCTTTTCCATTCGCTTGGCGGCTTGACTGATGCGCTGGAAGTTTTCGCGAGCCTCTTCGAATTGTCCGGCCGTCAGATTCTCCTCGAGAACGCCGAGGAAACCCTGAATCGTAATCAGGGGGCTCTTGAGATCGTGGGAAACCGTGTAGACGAAGCGTTCGAGCTCTGCCTTCTGGGTTTCCAGGACCTGGAGGAGGGCCTCCCGCTGCACGGTGGCCTCCTTGCGTTCGGTGATGTCGTAGAAGTGCTCGATCCGACCGCCGGCATGGAGTCCCGAGTCGATGGGCCGGACACGGCATTCCAGCCAGCGTTCGCGGCGGGTATTGCCGGGGAGGATGTGGCATTCGATTCCGACAACATCCGTGCGATTCAGAACGGCCAGCATCTGGGCTGCCCAGCCGTGGGGATCTTCCACCATGTGTTTAAGTCGGTCCTCGATCAGACACCTGGAATCGCGGCCGACGATCTCGTCGCGTTGGAGGCCGAAGTACTCCTCGACGGCTCGGTTGATCCAGACGACGCGGCTCGCGGAATCGAGGATGCAGATACCCGCGGAGGTTGTATCGAGCACATCGTCGGTCAGAGAGCGATAGCGCTGCTCGCTCTGACGGAGTTCGGCACGACCTTGATCTCGAAGAAAGACGTAGAGGAAACTGCCCCAGACGGCGGGAAGAAGAAGGAGGAAGTAGTCTTCCAAGGGTTCGGTGGGTTGAATCGCGGCGGACCATTCGCCGAGATTGCTGATTTCGTGGAGGATGGAGATCAGGAGCAAGGCGGCCAGCAGCCACTTGGCATCCGTGCTCATCGCCCGTTTCCATCGCGTGAAGAGGAGGGTTGTCGCCACGACGAGGGCGGCTATCGACAGTCCGGTGAGGCCGAGGATCACGTCTTGCAGCATGGCGACGCCTCCTTGAAGACCAGCCAGACCCAGATCGCCAGGGTGACGGAACTTGCGCCGTAGCAAATGTGCTCCAGGAGATTGAAGATGTGTTCCCAGAACACGCCTTCGAGGACCGTGAAGGTCAGGCCGGCAACGAGCAACATGAAGGCGAGCCGGCAGAGACGAGCGCGAGGCAGTTCACGGAGACCTTCCCGGTTGCTCACCGCGAAGACAAGGACGCCAACGGCAACCAACAGCGTGAGGAGTTCGTTCTGTTGAATCATGGCCTCCCTCGTTCGCCAGAGTGTCACTTGGAGGAATGGCCGGCATTGTACGGGGTTCTGTTGCCGGCGGGCAAGGCGAGTGCACCCGCTTCCCAGGCGAGTCGGGTTCGTTGCCGCCCAAGAGGTTCCCCGGTAGCGGCGGGCTGTTGCCAACCACGCTGCAAGGTGCGAATCCATGGGTCCCTCGGTGCGATCCCCGGCCGGTCTGCCGGGCACCCAATTCGTGGCCAGACAAGTATAGCAGTCCGTTAGGGACACGGACCGGAATCTCGAGTGATTGGGGTCGACAAATCCGGATATAGCCGTTGTAGCGACTCAGACGTGCCGCTTCTGTACCCTGCTCCAACCCGCCGTGGAGGGGCTGTCTGGCTGATGAACCGAGGGCCGGCTGATGGGCAGTTCCCAGCGGAAGCCGCCTGCTGGTCGGCGAGCCAGGGCTGCACGCCGACACGTGTGGCCCACTGGTCATAGAGGGTCGTCATCTTCTCCATGACGTCGGCATTCTGTCCGGCCAGATCTGCAGTCTCGGTTCGGTCAGCATTCATGTCGTAGAGCTCCCAGGGAGCGTCGTTGAGGGCGACGATTTTCCATTTGCCGTAGCGCACTGCCCGGTTTCCCTCGTACTCGAAGAACAGGGGGCGAAGCGGCATTTCATTGCCGAGGAAAGCAGGGAGCAGGCTCGTCCCTTCCAGCGGCAGGATGGGACGTCCGTCGTGGACCTGCGGATAGGGAAGGCTGGCGACATCGTAGCAGGTGGCCGCCACGTCGATCACATGGGCGATCTCGCGCGTGACATCCCCGGTAGCCAGGCCCGGGCGGATCACGGCCGGCCAACGGACGATGAGCGGAACGGCGATGCCTCCCTCATAGCAGGAGCCCTTGTAGGAGCGAAAGGGCGTGTTGCTCACATTTGCCCAGGGAACTCCATAGCTCTGATAGGTCGCTGCATCGCCGGGCATGGTCTGCGGATCGTTGCCGACCTGAACGGCCACCCCCTTGAGCGTCTTCTGCGGAATCTCCGGTCCGCTCGCACCGGGGAGGATCTCTTCACCGCTGGCGCCGTTGTCGGAGAGGAACATCACAAGCGTGTTCTGTTCCCGCCCCACTTGCTTGACCTTTTCGAGTATCTTCCCGACCGCCTGGTCCATCGACTCGACCTGGGCGGCGTAGGTCTCCATGCGGCGCAGGTGCCAGTCCTTGAAGGGCACATCGAACCAGGAGAGAACTCGCGGGTCCCGCGGAGAGAGCTTCCAGTAACGGTGGAGGATCCCCATGTCGATCATCCGCTGATACCGCTTCAGCCGTAACTCATCCCAGCCCGTGTGGAACCGGCCTCGATAGGCGTTCAGCAGTCCAGGCCGGGCATGAAGGGGCCAGTGCGGCGAGGTGAATGATACATACAGAAAGAACGGTGACGGGTTCTTCACCGCCTTGTCGAGCATGGAGACGGCCTCCTGCCCGATCGCCTCCGTGTAGTAGAAATCGGCGTTTTCCTTCTGACCGGCGAATTCGTTGCCCCGCGCCAGCGTCGCCGGATTGAAGTAGTCGCCTGCGCCGAGAAGAGTGCCGAAGAAATACTCGAAGCCTCGTTGCCGGGGCCAGTTGTACTGGGGAGCCTGCTGATCGACGTGCAACGTCAAGCCCCACTTTCCGGCCATGAACGTCTGATAACCGCCCGAGGCGAGACGCTGGGCGATCGTGGCACACTGACTGTTCAGGTTGCCCCGATAGCCGGGCGCCTTGTAGTCGATCAGCTTCTGGCCCATACCGGTCTGATGGGCATACAGCCCGGTCAGGAGCGACGCGCGGCTCGGGCAGTCCTCGCCGGCCGAATAGAACTGGGTGAAGCGGACCCCGCTCTTGGCCAAGGCAGCCAGATTTGCCGTGTCGATCCCTTCCGCTCCGTAGCAGTCCAGATCGGAGAACCCGAGATCGTCGGCAACCAAGAGCACGATGTTCGGCCGCTCGCTGGTCACGGCGCCCGCTCCCGGCTGAGCGTGGCTGTTTGCGGCAAACCCGAGAAGAACCAGGCAGAGAACCGTACTTCGCATGGGAACTCTCTCGTCAGACATTCCATCCTGTCGCCAAACACAACGCAGAGAAGCCAAGCGGCGTCTGGATGCCCGCCTTGCGCCAATACATCCTTACGGCGACTCCAGCAATCTTGGCGTTCCATCTCCCACCGGCCACTCCAGGACATCCGTCCGTCCGGGCCAGGTGATCCGGACCAGACGCTTGTCTCCACTCGACTCAAACTTCACATCCGGCTCCTTCAGCCCGCCGCCGAGCGGTAGCAGCACGGCCAGGAACCGCGGTTCCACTGTGTCGACCGTTGCCCGGAGACGCGGAAACCTGGCCGGACCGTGATAATCCTGCGGTTCAAACACATCCGTCGAGAGCTCCGCCCTTGAAGTCGCGTCGATGTGAACCACCAGTCGTGGCTCGGGCTCGCTGTCTGGAATGGACCGCATGGCTCCGGCAATTTGCCCTGTTTCAGCCTCGAGGAACAACGGATCCTCCCAGACCGCAGGCAAAGCCGGCGCAGCTTCGCGATCGCCGGTCAGCCAAACGCAATCCACCTGCGCCCCAGGCTCGCGCATCTGGAGCGTAAGCCGGTGTGAACCGGGCTGGAGATCGTAGCTCAATGGCGTTTGTTCCACCCCGGTTCTGACTCTTCCCCAGGTCCAAGTATTGTTCTTCGGCATGTGCCAATCGATACGTGGGGTGTCGTCGATCTGGATAAAGAACGAATCGGACTGGCCCGGCGTTCCGTCCTGGGCCCTCACTCTTGCCCACAGGTCATACGCGCCAGCCTCACGGATCTGGAAATCCAGGACGCAGCTTCCACCGCCAGCGCCTTGTGGCAGGCTGAACGGTGTGTCCACATAGCCAGCGCCGGAAGTATCGACCGGTTGAAGTACTGCTCGCCGGTCGCCGATGGTCACGGCCATCTCGTCCGGATAGATCATCTGCCAGGTGAACGGGTGAGACTGGTCGTCTTTGCGAACATCGTCCATAACGACGGCGTAGGCCGGAGCACCGCTACGAGGATAGACAAAGAGCGCATGCCGCCGCGCGTGGTCGACGACGGCCCCGGGCACTGCCCGATTGTTGCGGTTGTACGCTTCCGTGCAGTCGGCCAATGCGTATCCGTACCGGTCGTTGTTCTCGCAGGCGAGAATGGCACCGTTCGTACCGAGTCCCGCTCCCGACAGGGCCTGGCCCTTGCCGTCGATAAGAAGGCAACTGTGGCCCACCGTCTGCCCACGGCCCATTGGCTCGTGCTCGTTGGCGTAACCGGTGTCGACCGCCCAGCGACGTCCCAGACCGTAGAGTGTGAAGTGGCCTTTGTCGGCCTGGTTGTGCGTAACGGGATAGTAGGGGCCAGCTTCGATAGAAAACATCACATCGCGATCTGTCCAACCGGTGCGCCAGATGCAAAGGCCCCGCCCGCGAAAGTGCTGCGCCGTCGGCACACCCGCGCTGGCCGGGTCCAGCGGGGAAACGTCGCCGGCCCAGAGTATTTCCAGGAAGCTCCTTTCGGTTCCCGTGGTTTCCCAGAGCCACTGGTAGAGTCCGCTCTTCTGGGCGGATGCCAATCCGAGTGCGGAGACGTTCAGCCCGCTGTAGGATGAATCATTTCGTGCGTCAAACACCGCTTCGCCGGGCAGCAGGGACAACGCGTAGTAGGCTGCCAGCCGCTGGAAAGTCGGGTGGTCCAACAGATTCCCCTTGCCGCTGCGAGCCAGAGCGTGGGCAAACAAGACGGTGTTTGACAGCCCATATCCTGAATAGCTCACACCTTCCAGGCAGGCTCCTTCTTCATCGAACCCCGTGCTCAACCAGCGGCGGATGATCTTCACGCACTCGCCGATCCAGCCGTCGGTGCGGTCGGGAAAGTCTTCGCGGAGCGCCAGGGCCAGGCAGCCGGCCGAGCCGCCATTCACACCGTTGTAGTTGTGGACTGCGTACCACCATGACTTGGGATTGTTGAACTCTGCGACGAAGAAATCGAGATAATCGGCACAGGCATCGGCCACGACCTTGCGCTGCGCCTGGTCGAGTTGATCCGAAAGCAGGTCATAGCCGATGGCCAGACCACGCATCACGTCGCCCCGGCCGCCCGCAAAACCTTTGGAAATCGTCGGATGGGTGATCGGGTATTTCTGGACGGTCGCCAGCAAGAGCCTGGCCCCGTGGCGTCCCAGTTCCTGACGGCCGGTGAGTTGGTATGCGACCCCGATGGCCTCCATCCGATCCGTCAAATCGCGGCCGACCCGATGCACCAGCAAGGCGTCGTGCCGGCTCTGGCTCAAGTAGGGGCTTTTTTCGGGCAAGGGATAAGGATCCGCCGGGTCGGCATAGCGGGGCGACTTGGGATCGCAATAGCCTTCCGCCTCCTTGAGGATCCCCGCCCAGATCGCGGCAAACTCAGGCCGGGCAACCCGCTGGCGGAGTTCGGGGACTTGCGATCGGTCGAAGAGAACCTGCGGGGGAGCGGCCAGGGCCAGACAGGGAACGAGCGTCAGCAGCAGCGACAAAAGGCAGGGGCAACGTGTCACAGGGCGGCAGGGCCGCCAACCAATACGAGCTACCGCTCGAACTGAGATGGT
>CAYSCH010000495.1:0-6120 GCA_964429355.1 uncultured Planctomycetaceae bacterium
CCGGCTCGGTGCTCGCCCTCGTCGAGGCCGAAAACGTCTGGAAGTGGGGCGATCAGGACCCGATCGTCGCGGAACACGTCACAATCCGCGCGTTCCGCCAGCACGACCGCTGCCGAGTCGTCGATATCGACGTGCGGCTGACCGCCCTGGTCGACGACCTGGCGATTGGCGGCCGCCCCGACGCGGGTTACGGCGGCTTCACCTTCCGAACCTACCCCGAGTTCGACCAGCGGAAAATCGATATGCATATCGCCCCCGCCGGGCCGCCCCTTCGGCAGGCCTGGTACCACCTCACCGGCAACTTCCCCGGCGGCAAAGGGCCCGCCGGCGTCCTGCTGATGGAACACGTCACCAATCCCGATTACCCCAGCTATCCCGATCCGAAAACGAGCGACGCCGTCCCCGGCTCCTATCCTCGCTGGCGCTCGATCCAGCCGGCCTGGCCCGGCGATCGCGAAGTGCCCCTCGCCAAAGGCGAACCGCTCGTCTTGAGGCACCGCCTCTGGATTCACCCCGGACTGAGTGACGGCCAGACCCTTTCCGACGTGTGGAAGACCTATGCCCAACCGGTTTCCGCAACCCTCAAACTCAATTAGGAGAAACGCCATGGCGGACCACCCCACATTTTCTCGACGCGAGTTTGTTTCGGCAGCGGCCAAGGTCACTGCCGTCGGCGTCGCCGCTCCCACTCTGATTCCACGGTCCGCGCTGGCCGGCCCCGACGCGCCGGGAGCCAACGACCGCATCCAGCTCGGCCTGATCGGCGCCGGAGCCATGGGCTCGGCGAACCTCAATACCTGTGCCAATTATCCCGACGTCGTCGTCACGGCAATCTGCGACGTGTGGAAGCAGAAACGCGATGCCCTGGTGGCCAAATGCGAGAAGAGCGCCAAGCCCTACAACGACTACCGGGAACTGCTCCAGCAGAAGGACGTCGACGCGGTGATCATCGCCACGCCCCATCATTGGCATTGCCGCCAGGCGGTCGACGCCTGCGAGGCGGGCAAAGACATCTACCTGCAGAAACCGATGGCGCTCCACCTGGCCGAAAGCCGCGTCGTCAGAAATGCCGTACTGCGCCACGATCGCGTCTGTCAGGTGGGGACCCAGATCCATGCCTCAGACAACTATCGCCGCGTCGTCGAATGGGTCCGGTCCGGCCGGCTGGGCAAGGTCAGCATGGTGCGGACGTTCCTCATGTCGAACGAAGGAAACCCACCGGACGGCCTGGGTTTCCCCCCCGATGCCGACCCGCCCGAAGGACTCGACTGGGAACTCTGGATCGGACCCGGCCCGATGCGCCCCTTCAACCAGAATATCGTCAAGAACGGCTGGTCGCACACCTTGTTCCTCGACTACGGCGGCGGCCGCACCTGCGGCATGGCCAACCACATCCTCGACCTGCCATTCTGGGCCTTCGACCTTAACTTCCCCCTCCGTGTCCACAGCACCAGCACCAAACACTGCGTCATCGACAACACCGACGCCCCCGACACCCACGAGGTCACCTGGGAGTTCCCCGACCTGGTCATGTCCTGGATGATGTCGCAGGTCAGCAGTTTCGGATTCAACCTCCAGGATGTGGAACGTTACTCCAAACATGGAGCCCCGATGGAAGAAGGCGTCCAGCGGCGTTTGGGCTACTACATTCACGCCGGCAAGGCCACCCTCTTTGGTAACTACGAAATGCACACGGTCGTGCCCCAGGTCCCGGAACTCGTCGGCGCTGAGCCGCCCGAGCAAACCATCCCCCCCTCGCCCGGCCACGAACGGGAATGGCTCGACTGCATCCGCAGCCGCGAGGAACCGAGCTGCGGGGTGAACTACGCCCACAAGGTCAACACGGCCAATATGCTGGCCAACCTGGCCATGAAGACCGGCCGCTCGCTCCGCTTCGACCCGGCTACCGAAACCATTCTCGACGATCCCGAAGCGAACCGCCTCGCCAAGCCCGAATACCGCGCCCCCTGGAAGTTCCCCGAAGAATACCTGTAACCATATCGTTCGCCGAAGGCGCGGGTGGCACCGATGATTTCTCCGCAGCAGACTTCCCATTTCAGCAGCGAGTCCTCGGAGAATCTTCGGTGTTGCGTGAGCAACAAGATGTTGAAGTCCAGGCTTCAGCCGGCCATTCCCCCAGCACGAAAATGACTGCAGCACTTGAGGTGAAACCATGAACCGACTCGTCCTGTTGTCCGCCTTGGCTGTCGTGCTCTGCCAGCACCCAAGTATCCGTGCCGACTCTTCCTGCCCCATCATCCCGCCGCCGAAGGTCTACCAGGATCTGAACCAGACCCTCACGCTCGCAGCGCCCGATACGGCGGCAATCGTCGTCGGCTCCGGCGCAACCGAACCCGAGCACTACGCCGCCGAGTATCTCCAGACCCAGATCGATCGCCGCTTCAAACGCAAGCTCCCCATTCACGCCGAGGCCGACGTGCCGCCGGCCGTCAGCCAGGTGCTCCTCCTCGGACAAATCGGCACGAACTCCTGGCTGAGCCGGCTCTGCCGCCAGCACGCGATCGATCTGACCGGTGATTCTCCCGGTCACGACGGGTTTGTCATCCACAGCATCGAAGATGGCCCCCGGCAGATCGTCTTGATCGGAGGGAGCAACCCGCGCGGCGTGGTCTACGGCCAGAATGCGTGGTTCGACCTGTTGCGATGGGACGGGGAACGCGTCGTGTTTCCCGCCGTTACGGTCCGCGACTGGCCGAGCATCCCCTGGCGCGGCCGACCCCACTCCGTCCTGCAACAGCACCTCGTGTCCGGTGCTCTCGACGCGTACCTTCGCGCCCGCCTGAATTTCACCGACGTCCGTGACGATCCCGACGTCGAGCCCACCGTCATCTTTCCGGCCCGCAAGGCCTCCATGGGCTTTCCCGCCGGCAAACCAATCGATCGGCCCCTGGTCGAACAGATGATTCACCAGTCCCATCGCCGCGGTCTGTTCGTCTACGGCACCGTGTCCTGCGGCGTGCCCGCCAGCAAGACCGACGATGTGATCAGAACCTTTGAGGAACTGATCTCCCTCGGCGTCGACGGGCTGTGGATCTCCTTCGACGATGTCGGGGCCGGCGAAAACGCGGCCAATGTGGTTCGCCGCGTGCTGGAACTGGGTGCCCGTCACGATATGACCGGTCGCAAGATCGCCATCACGCCGCCGGAGGGCGACTACCAGAACATCGATACCCAGTTCAATCGCCAGGCTGCCGGACAGTGGGGACTGGCCGACGCCCAGTGGATGTTCACCCGCGTGCCCTGTGCAGGCGATCTGGAAATGGCCCGCCAGATCGGTATCTCGGGCCTCCCCGGCTGGTGGCACAACCTGGTCGAAATGCCCGGCGGCTTCCTTCACAACGGCGACGTGCTCTGCCCGCTCCGCAAGGACTGGAAACCGGCCTACGTCAATCCCCAGCCGTTGGCCAACGGCTGGCATCATCCCAGCTACGAGCAACTGCGCGACGCCGAGAAGCATGCCAGTTGCGTGCTCCTCTGGGGCGTCATCGGCGGATGGCCCGAAGAATACCAACTGGGAGATCTCGGCGCGTGGGCCTGGAATCCCGTCGCCTACCAGTGGCCGCAAACGTGCGATGCGGCCTACCGGCTGCTCTATGGACCGCAGCAGGTCGACTCTGCTCGAGCCTTTGACACCCGGTTCGCAGCCCTGAAAGACCTGTTCCACATGCCGCCGTGGCGATTCTGGCCCGAGGGAGATCGCCCCTTCATCGGCTGGCCCTGCCGTCTGAAACAGGTGGAAGATCGGCCCAAGGCCCTGGCTCTGCTCGACGAGCTGGACCCGCTGGCCAGCCAGTTGCAGCGTAAGGCCGCCGCGCAGACGGCCATCGATGCGGCCCGCCTCAAGACGATCTACCTCGATCCCATGCGCGATACGCTCGACTACGCCCGCCGGATGACGCTCCTCGACTACCCCGAATACACAGCGTCCGGCTTGGAACGAACCATGGTCTCGCTCGTCGAAGCCGATAAGCCCGACGAGGCCCAGCGGTATCTGGCCGAAGTCCGCGATCGGATCGGGCCGCAACTCGACCGAATCGAAACCGAACTGGCCGAATTGAAACAAATCCAGGAGTACGTGGCCCAGTGGCGGCAGCGGGTTTCCGATCTGGAATACTGGAAGAAGCTGGCCGTCCGCCGGCGTGCCGAGATGGGCCGGCGGTTCCAGAAGTTGATCGGCGGAGATGTCGCCAACCTGTTTCCCTACATGGAACAGGTCGACGCCGGCCAGCTCGAAGCCCTCTTTGTCCGACTGCCCGACCCGCCCGGCGGCAAGCTGCTGGCCGAGCTCCAGGCAGCCGACTGGCTGAAAACACCCCCGCAGTTTCAGGGTGAGTTCTGCGCAGGCGAGTTCCAGGCCAAGGACGGCAAGGTGGTTGCGATCGGCTATCCTCGCGGCGCGCCCTCCAAGTCGGGCGACGGGGCCGAACTCGTCGCCGAACTGGCCGTGCCCGACCATGCGGGGCAGGTCCTGCTGGATGTCTTCGTCAACGACAAACGGCTCGACAACGGCTACCCAGGCTATCGTTTCATGCAGTTGTGGGGCAACGACCGGCTGCTTTGGGAAGAAGACATCGCTCCGACCCGTGCGGGAAATGAATGGCTCTCGCTCGATGTGACGCGCGAGGCCGCCGGCGATTCGCGTCTCCGGCTGCGGTTCTGTGTCGTCGACCGGCGTGGGGTCGGCGATCATCTCTCCGTCGCATTCCTCGGACCGGTTCGCCTGCGAGCGGCCGATGGAACAACACTGCCCCCGAAGTAACCCCGATGGTACGGGTGACACGCTCAGACCGAAACCATGGGCGTGGACGCCCGGCCCTGCACCGAAAGTTCTCCATGACACTCGATGCAATCGACTGGACCATCATCTTCGCCTTTCTGGCCGCTTCGCTGGCCATCGGCCTGGCCGTGTCCAAACGGGCCGGAAGCAGCTCCGCCGAGTTCTTTCTCTCGGGGCGCAACATGCCCTGGTGGCTGCTGGGAATGTCGATGGTCGCCACGACGTTTTCGGCGGGAACTCCCAACCTGGTGACCGACCTGGTACGTCAAAAGGGCGTGGCCGGAAACTGGGTCTGGTGGGCCTTTCTGCTCACCGGCATGATGACGGTCTTCGTCTACGCCAAGCTCTGGCGGCGTTCCGGCGTGATGACCGACATCGAGTTCTACGAACTTCGCTACAGCGGCCGGCCGGCGGCTCTCTTGCGGGGATTTCGGGCGATCTATCTCGGCGTGCTGTTCAACGTGATCGTGATGGCTTCCGCCAACCTGGCGGTCATCAAGATCGCCGCGGCGATGCTCGGCACCTCGCCGGTCGAAACCATCATCGTCGCCAGCGTGGTCACCGTCGTCTACAGCATGCTGGGCGGCCTGCGGGGTGTGTTGATCACCGACTTCTTCCAGTTCATCGTGGCTATGGGTGGGGCAATCGCCGCGGCCATCTATCTGGTGAATCTCGACAGCGTCGGCGGGCTGGCCGGGCTGCTGGCCCAGGAAACTGTCAAGGCCAAGATGAATGTGCTGCCCGATTTCAACAACCATGAGCTGGCCCTCTCGGTGTTCATCGTTCCTCTGGCCGTGCAGTGGTGGAGCGTCTGGTATCCCGGTGCGGAGCCCGGTGGAGGTGGCTACATCGCCCAACGGATGCTGGCTGCCAAGAACGAAATGCATGCCACCGGCGCGACATTGCTGTTCAACGTGGCCCACTATGCCCTCCGCCCCTGGCCGTGGATCCTCGTCGCCCTGGCGTCGATGGTCGTCTTCCCCACCCTCGAGTCGCTGCGCGCAGCCTTCCCCCAGATTCCTGCAGATGTGGTCAAACACGACCTCGCCTACCCGGCCATGCTCACGCTGTTGCCCAGCGGGCTGCGTGGAGTCGTCCTCGCCTCGTTGATGGCGGCCTTCATGTCGACTCTCTCCACCCATCTCAACTGGGGCTCGTCCTACGTGGTGAACGACGTCTACAAACGGTTCGTTCGTCCCACTGCCCCGGAGAAGGAACTGGTTCTTGCCGGCAGGCTCTGTACTCTTCTCACGATGGTGGCTGCCGGCCTGATCAGCTTCTACCTCAGTAGCGCCCTGCAGGTATTCCAGATCATCCTCCAG
>CAYSCH010000496.1:0-680 GCA_964429355.1 uncultured Planctomycetaceae bacterium
AGATCCCCTATTGGCCCATGATGCTTGTCCTTGCCTTGTTTTCCCTCTGCTCGGGCGCCGCACTCTATTGGGGAATGGCTCATCTATCCTCTTGCTTCTGTGTGCTTTCCGCTTTCGTCAGGATGGTGGGGTATTTTCTTATCGCCCTCGGGCTGATCATCGTGCCTGCCATGATAGTCCGCGGGTGGCACCGGTGGCACCGATGATTTTCCGCGGTAGCCTGTCCACTTCGTCGGCGGAATTCCGGGGACACGAACCGGTTTTATTTTGTTGTGCTGGGAAATATGAATCACAGGCAAAGTTGCAGAACGTTCGACAGGGCCAGTAGCACGTATCCCCTTTCCCGAACTTCTTGCTCAACCAAGGGTGTAAAGGAGCAGAGCCATGCCCTCGCTGGGAACGCGGCCCTATCCCAGGCGGGCGGCGAATTGTCCCAACAACCCGTCGAATCTGAAAGTCGCCAGAACCGTTTAACGATTCAAAGGCAAGCATGCCTCTGTCGGGGGAGTTTGGTGGCCGGATTCCAGGTTGGGCCGGTCAGGCTCGATTCGGGCCAGATCCGTGTCCGAGAACCCAACGTTTGCGGGGACACCGCCTGTCCCCCGCTGGATTGACCACGCTACCGACGTCGGTATCCTGAATGGCATCGGGGCGGGTCGTCCCGGCAAAAGATGACGTGG
>CAYSCH010000496.1:690-6063 GCA_964429355.1 uncultured Planctomycetaceae bacterium
CCACTGAGGAATACGATCTGACCCTGGCGATTGAAACGCAGGGTGTAACAGACGCGTCGGTTGAAACACTGGGTAGACTGACCTCGGTCGACACGTTCTTTGTTGAGAAATCGGCCATTTCGGCAGATGGCATTGGCAAGCTCGAATCGCTTCTCCCAGAGGGGATAGTCGCGAAGAAGAGGGGATAGTCGCGAAGTACTACAAACCACCCGATAACAATGCGATGGACGTGGAGCCAGTTGGGTCGAAACGACTTGATTGATTGAGGTACAACATCAGATGTCGGAAGACACTGTCACTGAACCATCGGTTGGACCACGCTTCAGTCTGCGCTCGCTGTTGATAACCACAGCAGTAATCTCTGGGCTACTAGGTGTATTCGCGCCATCGTTTCGAGCCGCGCGTGAGGCAAGTCAGCAAGTGAGGTGCTCAGTCAATCTGAGGCAAATCGCCTTGGCGTGTCTCAATTATCGTGACACCTACAAGGTTCTTCCATGCGCAATTACTTACGACGATGATGGCAAGGCAATGCATAGTTGGCGAGTACTAATCTCGCCATTCGTGGAATCATCAGGCTTCTATGATGCCTACGACCTCAAACAGCCGTGGAACGGCCCAGATAACCGATTGTTGGGTGACGCTATTCCAGACACATTCGTGGACAGCCAACGCAACTTATATCAACAAGTGTACAGGCTTGGTGTGTACCGCTGTCCTAGCGCGCCAAGATCACAGGACTGAATGCTAACCAACTACGTGATGCTGATTGATGATCGGCCAGGACAGCCCAACGGACCACCGAAACTGCCGGGGAGCGCGCCTCCTCGGAACGACGCCAGGTCGGTAATCATCATCGAAATCGCTGACAGCGACATCCACTGGATGGAACCTCGGGACGTGCTATTGAGCGAACTAAGCTTCAAGATCAACGATCGCGCGAAACGCAGTCCATCCAGCTACCATGGCGATGCCTGCGTGTTACAAGCTGACGGCACGGTGATCGCATTGGATAAGTCGATGACGGAGGAGTACGTGAAACAACTGCTCACGCAGTAGTCGTAGCCTGCGTTTGGGATTGGCGTTTCTGCACGGAGTCATCACGAATGCCGCGATTGCAAGTGTGTGAAGGGGCCATGTGGCCACGATTGGCGACGGCGACTACGACTTCGAGTACACCTACCCAAGGCATTCGGCGAGCGACGGACCGTTCCATCTGCCCGTCGCACGTAAGACGCGCCAAAAAAGGACCGTTTGATAACACAAGAGTAGAGGCTTTCAGGACGGGCTCCATGATTGACTGGGCAGGCACGGCATTGAAACATCTTCCGCAGTTCAACGCTGTGATTCAGAAATCCGTCAGCTCCGTGGATCTTTGGTGGAACTTCAAGGAGATCCTCGCCGATGCGGGAGTCGATGAGGCTCGCCATAAGGATGTACGTGCCATCTATGACTATGCCTGGTGGTGTTTTGCCGTATCAGGGGACCCGGATCTTTCCGCTGAAGCTGAGGCGTACTTTTACGAAGACCTTCCAGCATATTCGGACTTCGAGGATCAAGTACCGCAGTTCATTAGTCCGTCGCAATTCCAATCGCTGGAAGAGGCCTTTCGCTACCGACTCAGCGAAGAAGAGTTCGAGGAGTTTCGTCGCCACTACTTTGAAGCACGCTGCCAATCTGACTAGCCATCCATTTGGCTTGTCACACCATTCATAGTGTCATGTACTCATACCTCTTGTGATGCGCCTCAAATAACGACCGTTGACGACACAGAAGTAGGAACGTAGGATGGCCCTTTGGTTGACACTCGTTTTGGCCGGTGTCTTGGTTTTGCTCTGGTTAGCACACCTCTGGTCAAGGCATTTCAGTTATCGCAAGGATTCGACCTTTGACAACTACATGGCCAACGGTTTCCGATTCTCGATCATTTCTTTGCTCTTAGGTCCCGGACTGATTGCCGCAGGGACGGTTTGGAGCGAGTCGGCACACCCGACGCGAATCGTCTTGTTGTGCATCGGAGCGGGTGTGCTGGCTATATGGGCGGTTTCAGTATTTGTGATTCCATTGATCTGGGGGCGTTGAACGTGCGACTGTCCCATCAATCGACCGTATTTTGACACGGAAGCCAGCGAAGGTCAGCCAATGCATTGCGCCCCATCGGCTGAGGGGCTACACTCAGCGGGAACTGCGATGTGAGCCGATTGGGCGACCAGATCAATGAAACACGTACTTAACCTATATATCGCGTTGTCCGCCTTCATGATTACGACGGACTTGGCAGCGGTAACGGCAACCATTCCTGCCATGTTGGGCTTTAGGTGGCAAGCGACATTTCTGCAGGTTCTCCCCCTATTGTGTGTCGGAGGGTCGCTGATTATTTCCCTGGCTGCCCCAGTGGGCAACTGCTCTCGATTCACCCTGGTTCGAGGTATTGGTCGAATCCCGGTTCTCGGTCGATATCTCGTTTTTGTTGTTATTGTCTGTGGCACGGTGTTGCTGGGAATGCTAGCCCTAAACGTTCTTACGTGCAGTTCCATTCAATCGCTGAAGCTTCCAAGCAATACCCCAATGGCGATAGCAACGCGAATCTATGAGGACGTGGGCGAAGGAGCGGTTGTCCGATGGGGGAGTGATACACGAGTATTCTTCTTGAGCGAAAAACGGGCGGCGGTCCAACGTGCTCTTGAGAAGGAAGGTATCACGGTTGAGGAGTGACCGCCCCTGAGGAGCGGCAGTCCAGCCACTTTCCCATCAATAGGACTACGCGGGCAGCTATATGGAAACACTTCGCGACGTGTGTACGGAGGTGAATATAGTTTGGTCGGCTACGGCCGTTGGACAACGCGCTACCGCTCACGAAATCGGCCATCAATTCGGTTGTGATCATGACTCAGTTCCGGGAAACATCATGTACCTGACCGTGGGCCCGTCGACACAGGGCCCGACGTTCTCAGAGGAAAGCCTCAAGGCGATCCGGAGAAGTGATGGTCCTTAGCTTGGAACTGGAGAACGGCGATGAACTGGCGACTATGCTCCCTGCTTCTGGTAACCCAGGTCGGCATCGCATGTGCCGAATCGGAAGTGTCTAACCCCACACACAGCGGGGGCTTGCGTCTGGAGCTTTCCGTTGCTGAGTCGCCGATCCTGCAGCATGAGCCGCTCGTGGTGGCCGTGCGTGTGACCAACGTCTCCGGCGAAGGGGTGGAGTTGGTTCCCCGCTTCGAGGACATCTACTCAGCGCTGAAGTTCAATATCTCAGATCCCTATGGCCGGTCCTTCTCCCACCGCTGGATCGTCCATGCCGACGGGACGGCAAACTGGCGAGGTCTTGCGCCCGGGGCGTCGATGGTGCATCGGCAATGGCTGCTCTTCGGTACGCGGCGCCACGAGTATTTCGAGTTTCCCGGCGAGTACCGCATCGACGCGACCTTCACAACGCCGCTCAAGGGTCATCCAGTCGTCACGCTCAAGTCGGAACCGGTGACATTCCACGTTGAGCGTGTGCCGGCGCCCGAGGTCGACGCGTGGGACTTCTTTCGCGGCACGGCTCGCACATCAATGGGCACTACGCCCGAGCCGATGGACTGGACACGAATCGCCCACGATTTGGACGGCATTCGGTACAAGTATCCAGAGAGTCGTTATGCGCCCTGGTGTCTTTTCCTACTCGGTCGAGGCTGGCAGCTTCGCCAGCGGAAATACGAAGAGAGGGCGAAGCGAGAGGCTGTTGCTGCCTTCGAAAAGCTCCTCGCAGACTACCCGGAATTTCCCATGCGCGTCGAAGCGTACTACTATCTCGCGAAGGCACAATACGAAATCGATCCGACGGTCGAGAACCTTGAGATCATCCAGACCATGATTGACCAGCATTCGGACCTCTGGTTATTGCAGCTTGCGAAGGAGCAGATCGACATTCGCAAGGCACACGCAGGCGTCGATCCATCGCGGCCCGTTTCGCTGCCCTAGCAACTGCGTGAACATGAACCTGGGGCTGGAAGGGCTGGAAATCGTCGGCAGTGAATCGCACGGTGATTACCGGGAACGCCTCGACCCGGCAACCGGCGGGACGATCGCCCACCGCGTGTTCCGGCTTGGTCCCCCAGGGTTTCAGCCGCCCAGTGCCGCACCACAGGACGACTCGCAGTCACGGAGAATCTGGAGTCAGGGCAACGGCAACACGCTTATCTTCGAGAGAGCACCGGGAGCGGCGAGTGCTGGACGGCGATGGGGGAATTGATGAGAATCTGGGGATCGATACCTGCAGATCTTCACACCTAATTGAACTGAAGACTTGCCATGCTTACGACTGGTTTCGCCGCAGGCCGGGCGCTGCCCACCAGAGGCGGCCGCCTGGCGAGCGGGCTCTGGATGGCCCTTGTTGCAGGGGTCGTTCTATGCGGATCCGTTTTTGCCCAGGTGCCCTCGGAGGGCAACATCAATATCACGGCGCCCACCGGCGGAGGCAAACAGTTCTGGACGGATCGGTTCGTCCATCACGGCTGGCGGATCCAGCAAAACGTTTACACGGGCCACTACCGGCTCCTTGACGACAAGGACTTTCGCCGGGCCTGGGGAACCTACGACGAGTGCCGACGGGCATTCGAAGGGTTTCGGACCAGCAGCCAACTGCCGCCGGTTCGCGGCAAGGTGGTTGTCACGCTCCATGGGCTCGGCCGGACCCGTCAGTCAATGGCGGGTATCGGCAGCTACCTGGCCGAGGAAGGGAAGTTCACCTGGATCAACGTTACCTATGCGAGCACGCGTGATACGATCGACGCCCACGCGGGGGCTCTGGCCGACATTGTGAATCAGTTCACCGAAGCGGAAGAGATCAACTTTGTCGCCCACAGTATGGGGAACCTCGTCATTCGCCGCTACCTGGCCAACCGAGCCCAGGCCGGGCCGCAAGAGCAGGGCCCGCCGCTGGGCCGGATCGTGATGCTGGCGCCGCCCAACCAGGGCGCTCAGTTGGCCGAGAAACTCCACAACAACAAGCTGTTCCAGCTAATCTACGGACTGAGCGGCAGCCAACTTTCGGGGAGCTGGAGCGAGATCGAACGACGATTGGCCGTTCCCTCCTGCCCCTTCGGAATTCTTGCCGGCGGGCGGGGAGAGGGGGGGATGAACAACCCGGTGATCGAAGGCGACGACGACTTTGTCGTGACGGTTGACGAAACGCGTCTGGCCGGAGCGGCCGGTTTTCTGATCGTCCCCGAGTTGCACACGTTCTTCATGGACGATCCAATGGTACGGGAGTGCACGCTCCGATTTCTCCAGCACGGCTACTTCGTATCGGAGCAGGCCCGCAGCCCGCAGTGACCTATTAGAGCCGCTAACAAAACCACCGGCTGTGCACATCCATGCCCGTGGGAAACT
>CAYSCH010000497.1:0-6026 GCA_964429355.1 uncultured Planctomycetaceae bacterium
TGAGGCCACAGAAAGGCGGCCGGCCAAGAAAACAGCGAAACTAGTAATGTGTCCCTGGATTTCGTGGCACGTATCGCCTCAATGTAGCTTCCTTGCCCGCCGGTACCGGGCTGCTGAAGATCCAGTTGTGGGATGGAGCCGTCGACTTCGGGGATCTGCTGCTGGAAGGTCAGCTTGACCTGGCCACGTTCAGCGACCAGGCCAATTTTGACATGCGCGTCGATTCAACCATCGTCAGCCAGAATCTGCAGCTTGTATTCACCAGGTGGGACGAGCAGATGGGTTGGCTCCCTGTCCACCTCTTTCCCGGTACCTTCACCCTCCAGAAACTCGAGTTCTACCGGAAGTACCAGTGGGACTACCACAACCGCATCACCAAGGCTGAGATTTACTCCCAGTCGATGCCGGGCGACTCGAATCCGTACCGGCTTCTTTCGACCGTCGAATATGAGTACGACGTCCTCGGCAACCGCATCGCCAAACAGGTCAAGCAAAACGATTCCGGCAACAACCTGCAGCCTCTCCGCGATGAACTCTACGTCAACGAAAACGGCCAAGTGCTTCTCCAAGGCGATTATCTCTACCATGAGGGCAGCCCCTATCTGGCCCGGGAAACGCACAGCCTTTGGTCCCAGGCCGTCGACCAACTCCTGGCTACCGACGAACGTCGCTACGACGTCGACGGCAATCTGATCGCCGATTCCGACCGGCTCGTCTGGGCCTTGACCGACCACCAGGGAACCGTCCGCGACCTGATCGAACTGAGCGACTCGGGTGCCCTAGAGCAGGAGCACCTCACCTACGGCGTATTCGGCCAGCCGCTCACCTGCGACGCCGTCTTCGATGCCTACGGCACGCCGGCCGATCCGACGGCCCTCTCCGCCGCTGTCAGTGCGCGTTACGGCGGCCGCGAATATGACTACGAAACCGAACTCTCCTACAACCGTGCCCGCTACTATGCCCCCACCGCCGGCCGGTTCCTCAGCGAAGATCCCCTTGGCTTCGCCGGTGGTGATTTGAATCTCTATCGGTATGCGGGCAATACGCCCACCAGTGCCAGCAGTCCCAGCGGTTCCGGTGCGGGGTATCTGGCCCAAGGTGGCAATGCCCATTGGACCGACTTCTTCTGGGAAGACTTTTCTTACTACATCGATCCCGTCCACAACGATCCCGGTGTCATGGGCAATGCCTTCATGGTCGGGAAGTTCGTCGGATGGGGAATGGCCGTAATGGGCGGGATCAGCGCCGCCGCAGTGGGTGGAACAGCGATTGCCGGTGGAGCCACGGTCAGTTCTCTCTTCAGCGTCGGCACGGTTGGAGCCGGAGCCTATTTCGGCAAGAGTGCCATCGTCTCCGGCGTCGAAACGGGCATCGAAACCTCTATCGCCTACGCCACGCGCGATGACAGCTTTAATGCCGCCTACGCCTTCGGACGCAACTTCGCCATCAACTCGGCCATCGGTTTCGTACCCGGTGCTGCCGAAGGAAGAATGGCCGCAAAGGCTGGCCGTCTCGGTCTCAACCTCGGAGCACGATTTGGAGACGACGCCGCTCGTTGGGGGTACAGGGCGGGTCGCTATGCGGTCCACGCCGGCCGTGACATCGCCGTCGGCACCGCCGCCGACACGGCCTGGGCAGTTGGAATCGAGGGAAGCTCCGTCGGAAACGCCGTCACCCAGTCGTTCGTCGGCAACTTCGCCGGCCAAGGCATCGGCGACTTGCTGAGCACGGGCATCCGCCGCGTCATGCCCCATATCACAAGCCCCGGCCGTATCTGCTTCGCCGCGGGTACACTCGTCGAATTGGCAAACGCAGAGACCGAATCCGTATTTGTGCCCATCGAAGAAGTCCGACTCGGTGGGCGGGTCCACACAGATGCCCCGCTCGAGGTGGCCGCGAGCATTTCCGCCCAACGAGCATTCCATGCACACAGCCGCGCTGACTCGACCACCCCGTCGACTGGCGTCGTTTCCGATTCTTCCGACGATCCGCCTTCCCAATTCAACTCCTCCCAGTGGCGAGTTGTCACTCTCCGCCTCATTTCCGCAGAAGACAGCGACGTGGAAGTCACCCTTCTCCGCCCGCTCCTCTGGCTGTCTCTCCAGGACGCGTTCCCCGGCTCGGTCATCTACCTTGACCTGCCGGAGCTCAATACGTCCGGTCCGATGCGCGTCGATTCGATCGAAACCGCCCCACCCGTCCAACCCGGCCCCGGCGCCCCGGTCACCGGCACGTTCCGTCACACGGCACACGAACTCGCCGAGGTCCGCCTCGAAGGCCTCGATGAACCAATCCGCTGCACGCCACGCCACCCGTTCTGGAGCGTCACCCGCCATGGCTGGGTTCCAGCCTCGGAACTCCAGCCCGACGACGCTCTCCTTTCCACGACGGGTGCAATCACCAAGGTGCAATCGGCCGTCGTTGAGAGGGCCGAAGAACCCGTCTACAATATTGAAGTCGACGGCGCCCATGTGTATCGGGTCTCGTCGTCGGGTGTGCTGGTTCACAATGCGAGCTTTGATGGGGCAAGGAGTGAAATCCTTAGCGCCCGACACTTGAGGCTCTTGGATGAAGGCATTGGCTTCAGGACCTTCGGGGAACTCAAAGACTATCTCGGACCACCGCCACCGGGTCATGCGTGGCATCACATCGTTGGCCAAAACGCAGACAACATTGCGCGATTCGGTCCCGAATACATACACAATACTGCAAGCGTGATTGCCATTCCACACGGCAAAGGCTCCACGCACCTGGCGCAAATAGAAGCGTTCTTGAACTCACATCGGCCGGAAATTACCGGCCAAGGATTCAAGCGAGTACGAGATTGGGTGAAGACCAAGTCGTACCAATTTCAATACGAGTTTGGCGTGATAATGCTACGAAATAGCGGAGTCCCATTACCATGAACGAAGAAGTAAATTTGACTGATGAGTTCGAAAACACAGCTCGCCTATACGGCGAGGCAATTGCCGCCTCAGATGTCAACGCTGTTAATCATAACGCCGACAGAATGAGCCGGCTATTTCAGCAACTTCTGACCTCATCCTCCGAACGTCGGCGTTTCTTATCGTTATTGAATCACGATGAAGCGGGTGTCCGCTTAATGGCGTCGGCGTTCGGACTTAGAATCGATGAACCGTCATCTATACGCGTGCTAGAGGCGCTGGCAAAGGACGGGCCTTTCTCCTTCGAAGCGAAGCAGTGTCTTGCCAGATGGAAAAGCGGTGAATGGGCGTTAGATGTACCACCGACGAACAAACAGGATTCAATTGATGGGATCGGCTCGTTTGCTGAAAACGTCGACGCTATCTCATTTGGGCGGTCGATTCCGCGGCGAGTTTCGCTATCGGAAGTCGTTGGCGTAGAGGACCTCGACGTGCGGATCGGGTGTGTAAACGTTTATTTTGCCAATATCATCGGCGTTGATGACAGCGGTGTCGAATTCTGCCCGAATTCCGATCCAGCGACGAAAGAGGAGACCCTTGCATGGACATGGGTTGTTCGACCGGATATGACACGAGCGATTCTTGAACAACTCGGCGAGCATGGTTTTGCAGAGGGAATTCGCCAACTTGCGTAATGCCCCCGCTGACGTTTCTAGATACGATTCCGAGGACACGGAGGCAGAATGGTTCAATTAGTAATAACGCGGGTGGCACGGGATGGCTACTGTGATGCCCCGCACTCGGCGAATTGCTCCTGGCATGACTCTTGACATGACCATCGCAAACACGCCCCGGAGACCTGGACCCAAGATTGAGATTGAGAGACAAACCACCGGGAACCTCAACGCTGCCCGAACATAACACCAGACATCCGCCGACTGCGGCTCGGCAAAGTTCCCCAATCGAGTACTGCTGTGAGGCCCGCCGAACCCGCTTACCCGCTCAACCACCTCACGTAGCGTTCTCCTCCTCACCCGGGAGTTCCATTATGTCCTTCCACCAAATGCGCCGTCGCACACTCACCTCCTTCTCGCGAACCACACCGACCAAATCGGCCCCCATCGGAGCGATTGGCCGCACCGCAAAAGCATTCGCGGGACCCACTCGGAGATCGTTGCATTGGATCAGGCGATAAAGCTACGCCGCCAACTCGGAATCGCCGTTGACAACGACTTCTCGCAGTTCTACGTCTACAACGTTTGGTTAAGCGGCAGCGGTGGTCGGATGGCCATTGGTGAGGCGGCTCCTTGTTGTCCCAACTGCAACTATCTGTTAAAAGGAGCCTGGGGATTGGCGGGGAGGATCGCCCACCTCAGAGACCCGCAATAGGAGTCAAAGGCAACAGAATGGGAACAACAGTGAAACGCATCGAGATTGGCGAGCTTGAGTACGAAGACTACTTGCGTTCCGAGATCAAGGTGTATCGCGGTCTGGGATTCACGGGATTTGCATATAGTCTGAGTGATACGGGTTACGTAACAGAAGAAATGCAGTACCGTGAGGGCTCGATGGACGGCATTTCCAGGTCATGGTACGAAAGTGGGCCATATGAATCGGAGGCCCAGGTAAGGTCGGGACATTCACACGGAGACCAATGGGAATGGCGCGAAAACGGAATGCTTAAGTTATGGCGGAATGTCATTCTCTCTCATACTCTCGAGGAGAAGATCTGGGACGAGCGAGGCCAGTTGGTCCAACATTGTTCCGTCGAGTCGGGAACAATCCGTCCGCTTCTCACTGCCGAACAGGTCGCTAGATTACTTGCCGAATTGCCGTTGCCGCCTCCGCTTCGGCCCGCACCCCATGATGACCAGAGGCTTTATCCGACACCTCCGCCGCCGCTCGGTGCCATCCGGCAAGGCAAAGATCGTTTCGACTTTACCGCCGGCTTGGAACTGGAGCGTGGTATTTGTGCCGAGAGCTTGCAGCAAGCACTCTCAAAACACGTCGTTTGCCACGATGATCTGCCCGCTCATGTTCGCACTGTCGCGGGCGTTGATGTAGCCTACGAAAACGATGGCAACGCCTACCAACGTGAAGGAAATCGGTATTTTGCCGCGGTCGTTGTCCACGATGCGTTGACGCTTGAGATCATCGAAACCCAGACCGCGACCGGCTATGCGGAATGCCCCTACATTCCGGGTTACTTTGCCTTTCGCGAGCTGCCATGCTTCGAGGAAGCATTCGCCAACCTGTGCGCGAAGCCCGACCTGGTAGTTTGCGACGGCCAGGGTATTGCCCACCAACACCGATGTGGCCTGGCAAGCCATTTTGGGCTGGTTTACGGAGTTCCCACGATAGGTTGTGGAAAGACGCACTTGATCGGCGAGTTCGATACACCTGGGAAAAATCGTGGCGATATCAGTGAGATCATCGATCACGGAGAGGTTATCGGCCGCGTGGTTCGGACACAGAACAATGTGCAACCTTTGTTTGTCTCGATTGGTCATCGAATCTCCCTGCAAACCGCAACGGACTGGATCCTTCGAGTGACACCCGATTTTCGACAGCCGACGCCCATACGCTCCGCCAATCAAGCGGCTGCAGACCTGCGCAATAGAATATGTGGCCACTCGGCGTCCGACTCGGAATCGGATTCGGGGCCAGAGCATGGATCCTGACAAAATAGTGCGAAATACAGCAAGGACCCCGCAACTCATGTCCGCGACAGACCCATCGAAAGGGACGCGTGGCCCTCATCCACCGGGACGCACGCCGTGTGCCACTGCTTGCTTGCAAGCAGTGTGAAGCGGAGTTAGGTGTCCACTTCTCCTGCGAATACTCTATGACCGGTCAACCGCTTCTCCGGACCGTCTCTGATGAATTTGAGTCTCCGATCACTCGACACTGCGTGCCGGCAAACAATGGCCACCACCGTAGACTTCCCATCGCCACTATCCCTCTCTGATGCCTTCTGTTCAACAAAACACGCCTCGACGATCCGCCCTCGCCTCTCCTCCTCTCCCGTCATTGACCATTGACCGACCCCTCCAGCCTCTCCATACTGACGGACGAATCACCGTACTCTCGTCCGCAGAATAACGTCCTCGCCCCATGCCCCACCGCTTCGACCAGGCCCTA
>CAYSCH010000498.1:0-6018 GCA_964429355.1 uncultured Planctomycetaceae bacterium
GGCGCCCTGCAGGTAGATCGGGTTGCGACCGCTGGGATCATCCGAGATGACCTCGCAGGTATCGAAGTTAAACGTTCCGCTACCGGCGCTCAGGCGCAGGATGTAATTGGTTCCGCCACGGAAGCTGCACCGCTCGAAGGTGATCTCCGTGCCACTTTCGCCGAAGTGCGAGCGCAGGGCATGGAGCCCACCGGTCATGTCGATGTCGCAAAAGCGCATGATCACGTGGCCGCCGTAGCGTGGATACAGACCGTAGCCGAGGGTGCCGAAGTTGCGCATGGTCACATTTTCGAAGGTCACCGTATCAGGATAACGGTTGTAGGCTTCGATGTACTTGAACTGCGAGCCGCTGGAGCCGTTTTCGCCCTCGGCGTCCAGAATGATCGTTCCGCCGCCGATCGAACCGAAGGTCGAACCGCCCGAGCCTCCGCCCGGCCGCAGGATGTAATAGCGATTGGCGCGATCACCGGTGATGACCGGGCTCTGTCCGGCATCGGCAACGACATGGACCTCCTTGGCCCAGGTCAGCGATTCCGCATAGGTGCCACTGTCGGTGATGCGTACCGTGCCGCCCGTGGTGACGGCGTCAATGGCTGCCTGAATGGATGCGAAGTCCTGGGGAACCAGAACTTGGGATGATTGTGCCCGGCCTGTGGCCGAGAAGATGAAAACAACTGCCGCGAGGCAGAAATAGGTGAAACGCATGAAAATGTCCCTCCCGTAAAAAGTGTTGTGACACGGGCGCTCCGTTGTCGGGCCATTGCCGGATTCCCGATCCCGATCCGCAACCTGCCAACGAAGCGCTTAAGTCGGGTACGTGCCGCCACCCGCAGAAGCCCCTCTGTCAAAGAGCCATCAAGAGTCAAGAATCGCCATTTTCGATCGGCTTTTTGTCCGCCCGAGCAATTCCTCTTGACTACGATGCGTTCAGTTTGCACAGAGCGAACGCCCAGATGCAAGCTGTTTTTGTTGGTATTTTTTTTTGACGGGTGGCAAATCCTGCGAAATCGGGTCGCCGGGGTGCGGAGGGGAGTTGACGCAGAGACGCAGAGGAAGGATTGAGAGGTCAGGTTGTTCGGGGAGGGGTTGTTCGAGAATCGGTTGTTCCCAATGATTCAGCCGTACGGCCAGTCCCGAAGGGACGGTAGCGAGTAGCCGGGGGTGAACGCAGTGAACCCCCGGTCAGGCGGGCAATGACCCGAACCCCGAAGGGGTGACAGATGGTCTGTGCCGTCGGTCTGTCGCCCCATTCGGGGCTCTGGTTTGCTCGCTCGTTACCGGGGGTTCGCTTCGCATCACCCCCGGCTACTCGCTGTCGTCCCTTCGGGACTGGCCGCACGCCTGAATCACCGGACACAACCAACCGCACACTGAACAACCGATTTCAAAACAACGCCTTTCTCAAACAACCCGACCTCTCAATCTTTCCTCCGCGGCTCTGCGTCTCTGCGTCAAGGGCCCCTCGCTCGCGCCAAATGAAAAGGCCCGGCCACCCCTGGGGGGATGGCCGGGCGAATGGCAGGACCGGTCAGGTTGTCTCGGCCGTTACTCGAGTGAGAAGGCGGAGAGTTCGACCGGGACGGCGTTGGCAAAGATGCGGTTGCTGCCGATCGGGCCGTTGGTCGAGGAGGCGGTCTTCAACGGATCGTTGCCGAGCCGGAAGTCCCAGTTGGCCGCGTCGACGTAGAGCGGATCGATGCCAGGAACGACTTCCTGCGCGCCGGGGGTCACGTTGACGTAGGCTTCGCCCGAGACGTAGACGTTGTTGTTGTTGATCGTCATCGAAAGGTCTTCCGAGCCTTCGGCACGGACGATGCCGTGGGTGTAGACCGGGGTCGTGATCGTGTCGTCAAGCTCGGGGCCGTAGATGACATTGTTGGTCAGCGTCAAGGTGCGGGTGGTCGCCAGATCAAACTGTACGGCATTGCGGTTGCGGGTGTTTGGCGCGTCGCCGGCGGCGGCGCCGAGCGGGGCGATGACGTCGCAATGGTCCATCGTGAAGTTGATGCCATGCGAGGCGAGCATGCCGACGGGCGCAGCCACGCCGAAGCCGGGCCACTGCATCACGACGCAGTTGGTCAGGGTGATGTCGCCACCCACCCCCACGACTGCGGCATTGGTGGGCTTGCCGGAGGCGACAAGGGGCGTGGTGTGGCGGACGGTCTGCCAGCTCGAATGGGCACCGACCCCCGAGGCGCCGCCACCGATGAAGATCGACTCGTTGGCATTCATCGTGATGTTCGAGGTGTAGTTGGAGATCAGTGAGGCATGCTGCAGCGTCGAGAACTCGCAGTTGTCGACATTGACCGTCACGTTGTTCAGCGTTGCGCCGGAGCTGGTGTTGAAGATGGCGGCGTGGCTGTCGATGCCATGGATCTTCGTGTACTTGATGTTGAGAGTGGCGCCCCAGTTGTAGGCCTGTGCGGCCGTCGAACCGATCACGCGGATGCCGGAGGCGATGTTGGTGTAGTTCGCCGTGTAGGTTTCGCGGGTCAGGCCCCTGGTGATCTCGCAGTAGTTGATGTTGAGCGTGCCGCGGACGCCGAAGGTCGTGGCCGGTGCGCCACCGATCGCGCCCTGAGTCTGGGCGCTGAGGCCCGAGGTGGTGAAGCCGGTCATCAGCACATTCTCGATCGTGTAGGTCTCGCCGGTGTCGATGCCGGAGACCAGGAAGGCGAACAGGTTGGCCGAGGCGGTCAAGGCGGGCATGTTGCGGTCGATGGTGATGCGGCCGCCGGCGATCGAACCGAACTGGCCCCCCGCCGCGCCGCCCATCGTGATGACCGCCGCCGCCGTGGTGGCCGCCGTCTGGATCGTCGGGTTCTGGCCGGCGTCGGCGATGATGTTGACCCGCTTGGCGATGACCAGCGTGTCGGTGTAGACGCCGCTGTCGACGATGCGGATCGTGTCGCCATCGGAGGCGGTATCGAGCGCCGCAGCGATCGTGGCATACTGGGTCGGAACGATCAGCTCGGCGGCGGAAGCATGGCTCCCGCTCACAACCATCGTTGCCAGAGCCAGCAGCCCAAGGCTCTTCAGAATCTGGTTCCTCATGGAATGTTCCCCCATACAGTTAAGGAGTATCAGGGCGTTAGATCCTTGAACGGAGGCAGGGAAAGAACCGCTGCGGCCACATCAAGTGCCCTTGATTTCGGGCAGCATGACATAAACCCAAATCAAGATCAAGGCGAAATACCAAAATTCGGGCTTATTCCAAAAATAAGTCGACCGAGGGTTGGTTTAGGTCGCTTTCAGGTGATTTTTTCGAATTTCCGGGTTGTCCAGCGCCCTGTTCAAAACGAGCGCGGCGGCGCCGATCGGCCGTGAATGAACACCAAATCGCGAAACGGTCACCCGTGCCCGGGAGTGGGCGAGAACGCGGTCTCCCGCCAGCACTTTCTCGATCGCCGGCATGACAAAGGGGTGGAGCCAGGTCAGGTAGCCGCCCAGCACGACCTCCTCCGGGTTGTAAAGCTTGAAGAGGTTTGCGATCCCGACGCCGAGGTAATAGCCAGTCTCGTTGAGCGCCTCAAGGGCAACTTCATCGCCCTCGCCGGCCGCCTTCAGGACGAGATCCAGGTCCAGGTGCTCCGGTCGGGTGATCTGGTCGCGAATCACGCTGGATGCGCTCTGATCGAGTCGGCGGCGAACGCGGCGGATGATGCTCGATGCGCCGACAAGCGTTTCCCAGCAGCCATGTTGGCCGCAACTGCACAGTTCGCCCTCGAGCGCGACCTGAATGTGGCCCACTTCGCCGGCCATGCCATCATGTCCGCGAAAGAGTCGGCCGTTGATGATGATGCCGGCTCCGACCCCACTACCCGAACCGACGAGAAAGACCATCGACTGGGCATTACAGGAATCGCCGAAAAGGTATTCCGCCAACGCCGCGCCGCGCCCGCTGTTTTCGACAAACACCGGCAGGCCGAAGCGCGCCTCCCACATCTGCCGGATCGGGACATCGTTGAGGTGAAGGTGGGTCGACATGACAAGCCGCCCCTGTTCGGCGTCCACCAGACCGCTGAAACCGGCCCCGATTCCCGGGCATCGCAGTTTGCGAGCCCTGACTTCGCCAAGGGCTTCCTCAATCAGTTGCTCTGCGATCTGAAGGTAGGATCCGGTGCTGGCCTGCGGATCGATGGCGATCTCACGGTGCCAGATCGGCGTGGCAACCATGTCGACCACGACGACTGAAATCAGACTGTGGGCCAGATCGATGCCGATCGCGTTGCAGTATTGAGGGTTCAGGCCAAGCACGATGCCGGGTCGGCCCTGCTGAATGGTTCGCTCGGAGGTTTCCAGCACCATTCCCTCGTCGAGCAGATCCTGCACGATACGGGTGATGCCGCCCCGGCTGAGGCCGAGCTTTTTGGCCAGTCCGGCCCGTGACATGCCCTGCCGGCTGCGCAGGAGAGCCAGAACGCTGGCAAGATTATGTTTGCGGGCCGCCTGGGGGTCCCGGCCGATTTTTGTTCTTGCGATCATGCGCACAATCCGTTCAAATTCACTTGACGTCCAGTGCTACCTGTCTCATACTTCATTGAGCATAGCAACAAATGTTTGTTGAAGGGGAGGAGCTTTCGATGACCAGGATTCGAGCTTTCACACTGATCGAGTTGTTGATCGTCGTTGCGATCATTGCCATCCTGGCGGCGATCGCGGTGCCCAACTTTCTGGAGGCGCAGACCCGTGCACGCGTCTCAAGAACGGTGTCGGACCTGCGCAACGTTGAGTTGGCGATGGAAACCTACTACATCGACAACAACAGCTATCCGGCATCCTACCGCGAACAGATCATTCCGATCAACTCCACGCTGTCGCACATGGATCGCCGGTTGGTCACAACGCCGATCGCCTACCTGTCGGAGTTTCCGAAGGATATTTTCCATGCCCATCAGGGGGGCGTTTTTCAGTCGGTGGTCGGCGGCCAGCGGGAATACTGGATTTATACCGTTCGCTATGTCAATGGCAGCGGCTACGGCAATACCGGGGTGGGCGATTATCCCCGCGATGCCTACTACTCATGGAGCGAGGGACCCGACCGGGATCTGAACTCGCCGGTCTGGTTGACGCTGCCGCGCTGCATCCGCAACGAAGCCAAGACCGAACCGAACATGAAGGGTGGCATCCGGTACGACCCGACCAATGGCACGATCAGCGTTGGCGACCTTTACCTCTTCAGTGGGAAGGCCAAGACCTCCGAGTACTGAGGGGACGGGCCGATTTGAGTGTTGTGATTTTGCATTACGGTATTGCGTTCGGATCGGGGTTTCCCCCGCATCATGGCGGGGGGAACCGGTTCGTCTTATTTGGCCGGAGATACTCGATTGGTTGTGACCGGCCGATCGGATGATCCAACTTCAAACAACCGGGGGAGAAAAAAGTGTCGATGAAATCAGGATGGTTCTGGCTGGCGCTCGTGGCGATTCTTTGCCTGCCAGGTCTGGCCGAAGATGCGCAGTCCGCGCCGCCGGTGGTGGGGATCGTGCAGCCGGACGCCGGCAAGGCCGCAGGCTGGGTGGCCGCCCTCGACAGTTATGAGGCGCGGCCGATGGGTGTCGATGAACTCGCGCGATTGAGCGAGACGCTGCCGGCCGCCCTGATCATCCCTCCCGCCGCCCGTTATCCGGCCGAGCTCAGGGGAGAACTGCACCGTTACCTGAAAGGTGGCGGCAACCTGATTTCGCTTTCGCCGGGGGGGTTGCAGTATCCGGTGCAGGCGCGGGATCGGGTCGTGATTGCCGAGCCGGGCGACACGACCGGCTGGTCGGTTCGCCGGCCGGGGCGGGGACCGGTCATCCTTGAGGGGCGGGTCTTTGCGCCGGAGGCCGCCGGTGGCATCGGTCTGCGCTTCAGCACGTCGAAGATCGGTTCGGGCAACCTGTTGATGGAGATTCCGCTGGCTGCCCACCGCCAGCCCGAACTGAATGTGCTGAACTTCTTTGCCCGTGGCGACCACAACGTTCGAGTGCTTTGCCTGCGGATCATCGACAGCGACGACAAGAGCTGGACGACCTT
>CAYSCH010000499.1:0-5965 GCA_964429355.1 uncultured Planctomycetaceae bacterium
TACGAAGAATCCTACCAGTTGATCCGCCAGGCAAACCCCTTCCCGTCGATCTGCGCCCGGGTGTGCGACCGCAAGTGCGAGCAGCGCTGCCAGCTCGGGACCAGCGGTGGCCAGCCGGTCGCCATCCGAGCTCTCAAGAGGTTCGTGACCGACCGCGTGGAACCTTCCGTCTACAAGGCGCCGCGACTGAAGCGACCGGCAAAAGATGCACCCAAGGTCGCGGTCGTGGGCGCCGGCCCTGCCGGATTGTCCGCTGCCCACTACCTCTCGTTGCCAGGCTACCGGGTCACCCTGTTCGAGGCCCAGGGAGTACTCGGCGGGATGCTTGCCAGTTGCATCCCAGCCTACCGCCTCCCTCGCGACGTATTACGCAAAGAGATCGCGTCCCTGCTCAACGACAATATCACCGTCCAGTGCGGTACCGCCTTGGGACGCGACATCACCGTCGACAGCCTGTTCGCCGACGGTTTCCAGGCAATCTTCCTGGCCATCGGCGCCGACAAGAGTTGGCACCTCGATCTGGCAGGAGAGAACGTCGAGGGAGTCTATTCGTCGATGCAGTTCCTCAAGGCCTTCAACTTGCGAGGCGAGGAACTGGCCGGCGGACACGTAGGCATCATCGGCGGTGGCAACTCCGCGGTCGATGCCGCCCGGGTCGCCATCCGCCAGGAACACGTCGAGAGCGTTAGCCTCCTCTACCGCCGCACCGACCAGGAGATGCCGGCCTATGCCGAAGAGGTCGAAGCGGCCCTGGAGGAGGGAATTCGACTCGAAACCCTGGTCTCTCCCGTCAAGATCCGCTACCTCGGAGCCGCGATGAAGGAAGGCATCAAAGTCGAGACCATGGTTTCTCCTGTCAGGATCCACGCCCAGTCAGGGCGGCTGGTCGGCATCGAATGTATCCGGAACAAACTCAGCGACCGCGACGCCAGTGGCCGGCGCAAACCGGTCCCCCTGTCGGGTAGCGAATTCCGCATGGCCCTGAATACCTTGATCGTGGCCATCGGCGAACGTCCCGACAGCGATTGCCTCGGATCCATGGGACTGGAACTCGATCGGAATGGCCGGCTCCGCGCTGACCGGAAAACGCTCTGCACCAGCCGCCAGGGCGTATTTGCCGGGGGCGACGTGGTCACCGGGCCGAACACGGTAGCCGACGCTATCGGGGCCGGGAAGAAAGCCGCTCTGATCATCGACCGCTATCTCCGCGGCCAGGAGCTTGGGGAACAGCCCCGAGTACGCCTGCCCAACGTCTTCGTCGAGCCGGCTGCGGTAGACGGCGAAGACCGCGAGGAAACGCCCCGTGCAGAACCTCCCGCCATCCCCGCTGAGGCGCGGAGAAGAAACTTCGCGGAAGTCGAACTGAGCCTGTCTGCCGAGGAGGCCGCGGCAGAAGCCCGTCGCTGCCTCCGCTGCGATCTGAAGTTCACTCGGTGCCGAGAAAATGCGGCCGCTCTGTCCACGGCCGCGGGAGGAGAAACGGAATGATCACTCTGAAGATCAACTCGCTGGAAGTCTCCGTCGAGGAAGGCAGCACGCTCCTGGAGGCTGCCACCTTTCTCGGCTTTCCCATCCCGACGTTGTGCCATCTCGAAGGACTGTCCCCCTACGGCGCCTGCCGCCTGTGCGTGGTGGAGATCGGCGAGGGACCCAAAGCCCGGCTGGTATCCTCTTGTACCTATCCGGCCGAGCAAGGGCTCACGGTCCGCACGGCGTCGTCCCGCGTGCTCCGGGCCCGCAAAATGATCCTGGAGTTGCTGCTGGCTTCCTGCCCGCAGTCCAAAGTGATCCAGGACCTGGCCTCGGCCCACGGCATACGCCAGCAGCGTTTCCGGCAGGAGCACGACGACTGCATCCTCTGCGGCCGGTGCGTGCGGATGTGCGAGGAACAGATGATGGCCAAGGCCATCGGCTTCCGCTTTCGGGGCTCGAAACGCAGTATCGGCACTCCCTTCGACGTCAAATCGGATGTGTGCCGCCAATGCGGCGGATGCATCTACGTCTGCCCAGCCTGCCAGCTCCGCTGCACCTATACCGAGCCCGACAAAGCCATTTGCGGCGGCTGTGCCAACCTCACTCCCCCTTGTGTCGAGAAGAAACACTTCGAAAACATGATGTGCTACATGGATCCCTGTGTAGCTTGCGAAATACGCGACCGCCAATAAATCCACAGGAGCCCCCTCCCCATGATCAACACGTTTTCCCGCGTCAATACCTCCGCTGCAACACTGACCAAGAACCGGACAGAAGGCTCTGTCGTGCCTGCCTCGGGCATGTGCGTCACCTGCGTCGACGGTTGCATCGGGATGTGCGAGATCGGTAAGTCCGCCTACCGCGGTCACGAGGTCATCTATCCCCAGCCGTTCGGAGTGATCACGACGGCCGCCGAAAAGGCCTATCCGGTCGACTATTCCCACTTCAATATCATGGGGACCGCGGTGGGCGCCCACGGCATCGAGGCCGACAGCGATAAGGCGATCTTTCCCGCCGTCAATCTGGAAGTGAAGATCGGCCGCGACAACGGCATCAAGTTCCGCCGCCCCTGGATCATCTCCGGCATCGGTTCGACCAACATCGCCAAGAACAATTGGGAAGGACTGGCCATCGGCTCTGCCCTGGCCGGAACTGGCCTGACCATCGGCGAGAACGTCGCAGGTATGGACTCCCAGGCGATCATCCAGAAGGGTCACGTGGTCGATACCGCCGACTTGAAACGCCGGGTGAAGCTCTACCAGGACCACCAGCGCGACGGCTACGGCGCCATCATCGTCCAGGCCAATATCGAGGATGCGCGGCTCGGCGCCCAGGAATACGCTATCCAGCACCTCGGCGTGGAATGCGTCGAACTCAAATGGGGCCAGGGCGCCAAGGATATCGGCGGCGAAGTAAAAATCAGGGACCTCAAAACCGCCCAAATGCTCCACGAGCGCGGCTACCTCGTGCTCCCCAACCCGACCGATCCGGACACGATCCACGCCTTCGAGCAGGGTGCCTTCAAGGAGTTTGAGCGCCATTCGCGGGTCGGAATGGTCACCGAGGAATCCTTCGCCCAGCGGGTGGAGGAACTCCGCAAGGCTGGGGCGAAGTACATCTTTCTCAAGACCGGCGCCTACCGGCCCGCCGATCTTGCCCGGGCCGTGGTCTTTGCCTCACGCTACGGGATCGACCTGCTGACCGTCGATGGCGCTGGCGGCGGCACCGGCATGAGCCCCTGGCGAATGATGAACGAGTGGGGCGTTCCTCCGGTCTACCTGCACTCGCTCCTGTATGAGTATGCCAGGCGGCTCGCCGACCGGCGTGAGTACGTGCCGGCGCTGGCTGTCAATGGCGGGTTTGTCTTCGAAGATCAGATCTTCAAAGGACTCGCCCTCGGCGCACCCTTCGTCAAGCTGGTCGGTATGGCCCGGGCGCCCATCGCCGCCGCTATGGTCGGCAAAACCATCGGGCGGACGATCGATGAACAACAGGTCCCAGTCTACATCGAGCGTTTCGGAAACCACAAAGACGAGATCTTCGTCACCGCCAGCAACTTGCGAAAAGAACTTGGAGACCAGGAATTCGAAAAAATCCCGACGGGCGCTCTGGGACTCTACACCTATTACGAACGCCTCGACCAAGGCTTGCGTCAGCTCATGGCCGGCAGCAGAAAATTCGCCCTGGAGCATCTCTCGCGGAATGATATCGCCGCCCTGACTCGCGAGGCGGCCGATGTCAGCGGAATCCAATTCGTCATGGATGCGGATCACGCCGAGGTGGAAGAACTGCTCTCCCCCTGACCCGGACCAACAGCCTCCCACCACCATCAATACGCTTCCAGCCACCGGATGACTGCCTGAACATCCGGCCGATCTGGTTGCGATACCCTGGAAGTCCCTCACAAAACGTACGAGCTTCCCACCGGCATGGATATGCACGGCCGGTGGCCTTGTCAGCGGCTCTGAGAGTCCCCGGCTTCAGATACCGTGAAAGCCCTGGGCTTGTGAAGAATCCGGGGCAGAGTGCAGGGCCGACGCCGACCCCTTGCCCTCCTGGGGCACGGGTCTTCCCGGAACCGTGAAGCAGAATGTCGAGCCCCGTCCCGCGCCTTCAGACTCGACCCAGACACGCCCGCCGTGGACCTCGATGATCCGCTTGACGATGGCCAGACCGATGCCGGTGCCGCCCGCCTTGGGATCGAGCTGGTCAAAGAGCCCGAAGATCTTCTCGTGGAACCGGGGATCGATGCCGATGCCGTTGTCGCGCACGTAACAGATGGTGCGGGAATCATCCCGTCGAACGCCGATCTCGATCCGGGGGTGAATATTGTCCCCCATGTATTTCGCGGCGTTCTCGACCAGGTTCTGCAGGACTTCCAGCAACCGGAGGCGATCGCCGTAAAGGACGGGAAGAGGCTCGCAGACTTTGACCCGGATACCTTTCGACTCGATCTGTGCCCCCACGATCTGGAGTGCTTCCTGGACCAGGTCGTCGAGACTCACGTCTTCGGGAGGATTGACCAGGCGGCCGATTCGCGAGAGTTCCAGCAGATCTTCGAGCAGTTCCACCATCCTGTCAGCGGCCCGGGAAATGCGCATCAGGTCGTCCTGCACGGATCCCACGTCCGTGTCAGCAAGCTCTTCACCGAGCATGCCGATGTAGCCCTTGATCGTGATCAACGGGCTTTTCAAGTCGTGGGAGACGGTGTACGTGAAGCGCTCCAACTCGGCGTTCTGCGCCTCCAATCTGGCAATGAGTTGTTCCCGCTCCTCTTCCGTCCGGCGTCTATGCACGGCCACCGCCACCAGGTCGGCCACCGATTTCATCAGGGCCAGTTCGTTCTTGGTGAACGAGGGACGCGTCCGGGTGCCGAACGACAGCGTGCCGATCACCCGCCCCCGGACCAGGAGCGGATGGCAGCAGTAGGCCTGCATTCCGTACGATCGCACCAATTGCGCTCTGGGGTCGTCGCTATGCTGGATATCTTCGGCCACGATCGGCTGCCCGTCCCGTGCCACGCACCCGGAAATCGTTGTGCCGAAGCTGAGTTCGGTGATATCCGCCACCGCCTCCGGGACGATGCCAGCACATGCATGGATCCTCAGTTGCCGGCCCGGTACCGCCACGACATAGTGGAAGAACAACTGGCAGTCGAGGTGGCTCATCACCTTTCGACAGACCTGTTCGATAATGACCTGCGGATCCTCGGCACGCAGGAGCGACTCTCCCACCGTGGCCAGCAGCTCCAGCCGCTCGTTGCTGGCCCGCAGGGCGTCTTCAACATGCCTTCGGGCAGTCACGTCCAGCGTGATCCCCACCAGACGCGTCACTTGGCCGGCCCCATCTCGCACCGGTCGTCCCACGGTAGCCACCCACCGCTCTCCAAGCACCGGGTGGCAAATTCGGACCTCCGTCTGGAACCCCGTACGTTCGGCAATCGCCCTGCTCATGGCCTGGTGTACGAGTTCACGATCCTCGTCGTGAACGCGAGCCAGCGACACTTCCAGTTCTACCGGCGAGCCCCGCTCAACGCCCGACAGGTCGTACATTTCGTCCGACCACCAGGCCTTGCCCGTCGTGAAGTCCCAGTCCCAGACGCCTCCGCCGGTCGCCTGGAGCGCCAACTTCAGCCGCGGCTCGCTCCGCTCCAGCGCGGCTTCATCGAGAATCGGCGACACAGGCAGCTTCTCCGACACCGTTTTCGCGGCCAACTTCGATTCTTCGGCCATCGCCATCTCCGTGAACGAAATCGCGCCCTCCCTCAATCGACCGATCCGCGCCCGCATTGTAGCCAGTCGCCCAGGAGGGCGGAACCTCCCACGGCGAGGGATGTGCACAGCCGGTGAGTGTGGCAGCGGCTCTAAGAAGCCCTCGCAAAACGTATGAGTTTCCCGCGGGCATGGACGTGCACAGCCGGTGGGTGTGGCAGCGGCTCTAATATGACAGCGCTACATTAGCTCAAGCCCTCCAGAGGTGAATGCCGATAAGG
>CAYSCH010000500.1:0-5932 GCA_964429355.1 uncultured Planctomycetaceae bacterium
CAGAAACACCAAATAATAATCGCTGAAAACCATCGATTCTTTCAGGCTGCCAGGCTCAGTGCAAGTTGTTTCAAGTTGTTGGTGCATTGGGAGCGCCGGGCCGCTTCCCGGGCCGCCTGCACGGCCGGCAAGAGAAGTGCGATCAGGATGCCGATGATCGCGATCACCACCAACAACTCCACGAGCGTAAACGCGCGCGAGTGCATTCGAAGACGAGACATTTTCAGCCCTCCCGAGAAAAGAATTGGAAAATGGAATCCGAAACGCAGACAAGACACGCCTCAATGGCAGAATATCCAAACCGCAAACGCTCGCATTATACCACCAAGAGCCGCCGCTTCCAGTAGCCTCGATCGCAAGATCCCAAGCTTCCCACGCAGAACCAGCAGGCATTTCGGACCCCGCAGGTAGGATTTAACTGCGGACCCGGCTTAAGACAGAACCTCGCAGCTCACATACAAGTTCGCCCACTGCTGGAACCGTTTCAAGATCTGCCCTCTTTAGGTAGCAAGCATGCACCCAAATAGGTTATTCCGCCCGTTTCAGGCACTGTCCCGCCCTTCCCCATCGGGTCGACGACCAAGCCGGCCACCCCGCCGCGCATGGCGCAGCGAATCCTGGTGAAATCGGGCAGAAAACTGGGGCGACCGGGAAGGCCGCCCCATTGATTGAACTTCACCGCCCCTCGGAAACAACCTTGGGGGCTTTGGGCGCGTCGGCGGGCACCTCGAAATCCATCGTGCCCGATTTCCTGGGCAGATCGGCTTGGATCCCGTACTCGGCGAAAAGCGCATGGACCACGTCGTCCTCGCTTGCAGCAACCGCGTCGAAGCCCGTGATTCGGACGATGTGCGGACCGCCGATCAACCCCTTCCCGTCGGACGTGTCGTACTTGCCGTCGCGGATATCTGCGACCCCTTGGGGGCCGGAATTTCCCTTCGACGTGTCGGGCTGGAAAACGATGCTCCCCGCCGGGACCGGTTTGCCGGCAAAGGTCACTGTTCCAGACAGATCGTACCGCTCCGGTCCGTCGCCACCGCCGCATCCTGCCATCAACAGGGCGGCAGTGAGCATCAGCATGGGCAACCAGGTCTGGACCGAGCGAAACGGATGGGAGTCACTAGAACGCCGCGGCATGTTTTCTTCCTTGCATTGGGAGAGGTAAAAGCTGACAGCCTTGCCTGACAAGGTTGTCAGGCAAGGCTATCGGTCAGGTGAATCGGTCTACGCTGGGCGCGCCCGCACGCTCTCATCTTGCCAGCGAAGCGCGCAGTTCATCGGGCTTTCCACGATGGTGGTTATTGGACCGTCGTGACTTCGCCGCCATCACGACTGGCCGTCGCCCTGTACACGTCGAAATCGACCGTTTCCGAAACGAACTTGACGGACCCATCCCCCATAACGAACTGGCATCCGCCGGGATGGTCGCTGCCGAAACTGACGTCGTTGAAATTGCCGGACGTGTAGCGTTGAACATTGATTCCGTAATTGATGTTCTTCGAGGAAGCTGCCGTATTGGTGCTTGTCCCGCGAACCCAGGGTCGATAGCAGTTGGCGTCTTTCCACGAAATCTCCCCCACGAGAAACGTATTCGAGGTGCCGTCCTGGAAATCGCGGAGTTTGCAGGGCCCTCCCAAGGTAACGCCGTCCGCAGGGTCTGGCCCGGGGCTCGGCATGCCGCCCGACCTGGCGTAGCCACCGTGTCCCGCCCAACCTCCGGTATCCAGGAGTGAGTAGGCCTGACCATTCAGGGGATTGACACCCTTCGGACCCTGAACGCCGTAATAGTGCAATGTGAAATTCGTCCCGCCGCCAAGCTCTACGGGGCAACTGGGGCACAACAATGCCGCCACTTTCGTATCCGAAATGGCTTGATTTGTGGTCCAAGCATGGGCGCCAAAGTCGATCTTGTCGTGCAGGGGAGCTTGCTCAATGAAAGGCAGGATGAAGGTGCACCAACTGAGACTGTTGCCGCCCCGCCCCGTGATGTTGGGCCGGTGCCACATGCCCCCCGGAGGCAGCGTCTGGAAAGTGTCGTGGTAGTTGTGCAAACCCAATCCATGCTGCTTCAGATTGTTGCTGCACTGCGACCGCCGTGCCGCCTCTCGGGCAGCCTGGACGGCGGGCAGAAGAAGGGCGATCAGAATGCCGATGATCGCAATGACGACAAGAAGTTCAACTAATGTGAAACCTCTAGTCTTGTGCTGTTGACTGGACATGATTACTCCCCTCATTCATCAAAGAAAGGAAAAGAGATAAGAAAAAGCACCAATGGGATGGGACTGCGCGCAGCGCCGGTCTGCCCCCATGACCGCCTGCATTATACTTCCCCCTATTACCCGCTACCAGCAGTCTGGACTGGATTGGTGCAGGAGATTTTCAGTCGAGCGAGAACTCGGCGACAAACCAACGATACCCAACCGCGTGGCCACAATTCGGCGCCTCGATGGAGCCCGCCCGCTCCGGCCATAAGCGCCGATGGGCACAGAACCAGTACGATCTCCGCCTCAATCGGCCAGTCCAGTCGCGCCGGTGCGCCACCCCAGCACCCCGCCTACCAGGATCGCACCCCACTGTGTACGGGTATGCTATTCCTCCATTCGCGTGATAGGCGTCCCCGCATCTTTGTCACCCATCTGCGACTCCGGCTCCGGCCGCAGGCACGAGATCCTGCCGGCCGCCAGCGTATCGAATCCCAGACTGACGGGCAGGAATTCGGTACGATATGTACGCAGAATGCGTTGCGAGCCAAAATGGGTCGCTCGGGCAGAAGCCAGGCGCCGGATCCACTTCCGACCGGAATGAGACCGCCGTCCAGTCGCTTCCGCTCCCATAAGAGAGCGGTGCGCCCGCAGTTGTCATGGGCGGCTACCGGTTGCTGCAGCGACTCGGCGGGGACAACGTCGCCAGTATTGGATGGAGATGCAGTGATGCACGGCGAGGCAATTAATCTTGCAGGGGCATTGTTAGCGACGGCATTTGCAGCAGTGGTAGTGTTGGCACTTAAGTGGACTCTCAACTTGTCAGGCGCTATCCCCTTTGGCTTGGGTCTGTTCTCCGCACTGGCGGGTCTTGTTGTATTTCTCTGGCTGGTTGACAAACTCAGATGGTGATTTGACTCTTGAGGAAGGGGCGATCCTGAGTGACCATGGGAACGCATCCCCGTGTGGACCGGATCGGCGGCAAGAATCCAGAGGAACTTGTCAGAGTTCTCTTTCATGAGATGTGGGAACTCGACGGCTTGCAGCTGTGCCTGTCTTAGTCCGTAACTCATTATGCAGACAGGGCTTAGACTCCGCCTGATTGGGGAGGCCGTGAAGATGAACCAGATCGAATCCGTTATTCAGCTATACCGGATTGGCGTCTTGACAAGAAATGGCCTGTTTGACGGAATTCTGCCAATCATAACAGAAGAAAACGTTGGTTCCGTCGTAGAGGCAATTCCCGAAGAATTTCGGAGCCAGTTCATTCAATGGGTCCTTTCCGACTCGCCGGAGAAGCGCAGGATTTGCCTAGGTAGTGATTCGGAGGAGGCGGGAGAACTGCAGACTAAGCGATTCAAGATTGTATATAGTTGGCTGAAATCTCAACAGGACCTAGATTCCGAATCGTCTGCCAACTCTCGCTGAGTGGGACGGGTGGTGTTGATCGATCGCCAGAAGCAATCACGGTGTGTCAGGTGGCCCTGATCGACCGCGAAGACGCGGTGTGGACGGGTGGACGGGTGGGACGGGTGGCCCTGAACGACCGCCAAAAGCAATCACGGTGTGCCACTGTCTACTTGTTGACAGTGCCTGAACAAGGATAAAGCGATCACACTGCCAACAAGTAGGCAGTGCCACACGTATGAGCGCCCGTCAGTGTCAATAGGCGATTCCCTCTCCGCACTCGCAGCTCCCGCAACGTGACGCCTGGTCGATCACCGCCTGCACCGGCTCACATACTGAAGGCGGATGACGCAATACCGATTATGGCTGTTTGAGTAGACCTGGTCTCCGCCCGTGCCGCACGTTCTTGAACCTGGGTGGCGCCTGACGACGCTGTTCCCTTAGTCCTTCGCGGTGATCCCTTCCCCTCACCCATCCCCGCCCGGCCGAACCTTCAAGTCCACTGACCCGACCCGTCGGATGTCGAATCTGAAAACTTCCGCCCCGCAGCATCTTCATGCCACCCACCCACCAGCAGGAATTTTGCACCGTCCCTCTGTCGAGCGGTGCAAAGTTACGGCCCAGGCCCATCCCGTAAATACATCCCACCAAACCATTTCCGCCACCGCCCCTCGCCCAAGATTTTGCACCGCTGGAAAGTGTAGGTGCAAAATCCCGTCCTGTTTCACAACCCCGGCCAGAGCGCACGATTGGCTCAAGCGATTCTTCTTCCTCCTTGCCTCTGAAAATGCTGCGTTCAAGTGTCCCAATGTTCCCTCGATTCCGTTCACTCCTCCGCGTACAATCACTTCCCGCATCCCTCGGCCAGCCGACGAGGGGAAAGTGTCAGAATCAGAACTTGAAATGGGTGCAAAGTTGCCCAGGAATGTCTTACGCTCTTTGACGATTTGGATTGAAACAATCGTAAGCCGGCATCCTCGGGACCTACGACGGCCATAAGCCGATTCGCAGGCTCCTCGGCAATTCGGCCCGGCGCCCCTCCTGCTGCTTCTTCGTGGCCTCAGGCAGATGGCAATGCGATCCTCCCGGCTCATCCCCAGGGCTGTCGGCCCTCGAGCCCGGCTACGTGATGCACCACCGCCCGTCCCAGGTAATCCAGGTGATACCCCCCCTCCAACACGCTGACCACGCGTCCTTCGCCATGGCGGACGGCCGCATCCACCAGCAGCTCCGTCATCCAACCGTACGACTCCGGCTCCAATCGCAGGTGCGAGATCGTGTCGGCCGCCAGGGCGTCGAATCCCGCACTGACGAGCAGGAACTCGGGGCGATACTCATCCAGTCTGGGTACAATCTGCCGCTCGAAGGCAGTCCGGTACTCCGCGTCCCCGGCACCGTGGCTCAGGGGCACGTTCAGTGTGAATCCCCGTCCGGGCCCCGTGCCTACCTCGCTCTCCTCGCCCGTGCCGGGAAACCCGATCGAGCCGGGCCGCTCGTGGATGCTGATGTAGAGCACGTCGGCACGGGATTCGAATAGGTGCTGCGTGCCGTTGCCGTGATGGACGTCAAAGTCCACGATCGCCACCCGCGTAAGCCCGTGTTTTCGAACCAGGTACTCCGCCGCCACCGCCACATGGTTGAACAGGCAGAACCCCATGGCCCGATCGGTCTCGGCGTGATGTCCGGGCGGCCGAACGGCACAGAATGCCCGTCGGACCTTGCCCGCCATCACCGCGTCGCAGGCCGCCATCACCCCGCCGACAGCCAGGGCTGCCACGTCGTAGCTCTTCTCGCAGAGGAAGGTGTCCTCCGAACCGATCGCCGTCATCCCCTCGTCGCTGGCCATCCGGACCAGATCCACGTAAATCGGATCGTGGACCAGGGCGATCTCTTCGGCCTTGGCCTGGCGAAAGGGGAGCCGCACCATCTGCTGGAGGAGTCCTTCCCTTTCGAGGACCTCCATGATCACGGTGAGCCGCAGCGGATGCTCCAGGTGGACGTCCTCCGCGTCGCGGTGGTCGAGAAAGCGGCGGTCGTAAATGAGGCCAAGAGACACGTTAGATCACTGAAAGGGGAACTGGGCTGCAGCCCACGGATTGCGATAATGGAACCAGCGCGGTCCGTATGTGCGTCCCTGATTGGATCAGAAGTGGGGGGAGAATGGAATATTGGAGTGATGTGCAGCCCAAACCATCCCGCTCATGGTTGCTCTTCTGCAACCGGAATTTCGGCCTCGTGGTGGGGTGGCCGCGTATGGAAGACCCGTTGTTGCGTGACGCTCGGGCCGTTGACCACTATAGGTAAACGATTACGTTCATCTGCGG
>CAYSCH010000501.1:0-5909 GCA_964429355.1 uncultured Planctomycetaceae bacterium
ATCGAAGCGGACGCCTGGAATCAGCGGATTTCGGCGTTGGCCGAAGCCGTAAGACCTTTACTGGCTAATCAATCACCCGGGGCAACCCGGCCCGTATCCGGACACCCCGTATCCGGATGTTGGACAAATAGGTTCTCGCGGGAGCGGAGTGGTGGGCGAGAAGACGAAGCGGCAGTGTGACCGGACTCTGCGTGCCAGCTTGCTTGCAGGCAGTACTCTCATAAATGGGTGAAGGGGAAGAAGGAATCCAACTGACGGCTGCAATGGTGACGCAGGGCGTGATGGAGTGGGCCATCTATCGTCACTCGGCACTGCTTAGCAGGCAAACAGTGGCATACAGTGATTGGTTCACACGGTCACGCAGGGCCACCCGCCTTGCGGCGCCGAGTGGAGTGGCTCATTGTTGGGACGGAGTTTTCAAGGGTTGACCCACGATCCCGATGGTTGCCCCCGATCCGAGAAACATACTACCGAAACTCCTGACCATACGAGATTGCTCGGCGATACACTTCCAGACGCTCCGGAGGCAACAGATCGCAATAGGACGCTGCCAAGTCCTGGCCCACGAACTCAAGGATCTCTGCACGTTGGGGGTGATATCGTGCGTCGTTCATGGCCATCTCGCCGATTTCACCGGTAGAAATCGTGATGTTCCGACTGAAATGGCTCGGTGTTTGCCGGGCCAAGAAACAGCTTTCCCATCTTGCTTCAAGTTCCTTTGGGTCGAGCATTGTCACAATGGATCTAAGTTCCCCGCGAGAGAAGAACAATTGGCGCGAACGATAACCGAACCAACAGGGGAACTCGATGTCACTCAGTGACACATCCATCTCACCAACTCGTGCAAAACCGTGACGCTTCCAATACCCGTCCTTCACAAGGATTGTGCCATCGAGGAGAAGCTGGTCCTTCTCAAATGCCTCTTCACCAAGCGTTTCAGAATGGCTGATCTGAACAAGGTACCCATCAACAACGAAATCCAGAGAAGACGCATTGAGATCAACGATACGTAGCAGGACTCGCAAGTGCGCTCTTCCAACGCCGCTATTGTCAGGAAAGCTCCAAACTTCGCCAGGAAGCAGCTCGTTTCGTGGACGTTTCATTCGCCGTAATCCTACTCGAAAGGGCTTTCGGGATAGTCCTCGTGGAGTCCTTTGTACTTGTCGAACTTCTTGGGAGTGATCGGACGCTTGATGTTATCGGGCTTACCCATCCCAGCATGATTCGAGATCGCCTTCATTTCGTGCGTATGGGCTTCGAATGGCGTCCAATGCCCTTCTTCCACTATTTGTATTCTGTATTTACCCCAGCCATTCTTCTTGGCTTGGTGTTCCGGATTTTCAGAAAGGAACTGTGGCCCAGCGGACGGCGCGTGAGTGAGTGTTCACGAAGGTCTCGCACGTGCTCTTCACGCACATCGCTGTCGAGCAGCGCCCGCCAGTCGGCGATGATTGCCAGCAAGGGAGAGGTCTTCACCAAGCGTTGCCTACTTTGCCAAAACTGGTACTGTGTCCCCGGATTTCACGCGCGGTCAATGATAGGATCTTGGCCGCTTGTTTGGCCCGAGACTGCCCTTCCTTGATTCCGCGGCGACAGGAATCGCTCAATGCGGTTTCTTTTTGGGCATGGAGCCCAGTGAGGGGTGGGTGATTTGCCAGTTGGGCGACTTGCGTTCAATCATATAGGCAGCCATGGGGTCAATGTTCGTGTCGAGCGGGGCCAGTCGTTCCAACTGGTCCAACCCGAGTTCGTCGAGCCGCCGGAGCGATTGGATCGTGAAACCCCGGCCCGAAATAGTCAGTTCCCTGAGGCCGGGAACATGGACAAGGTGTTCGACGGCCTCGTCGGTGAGATTGGGGCCCTGGAGGTGCAGGATACGCAACGATTTGCACAATTTGAGAGCAGCAAGCCCGGCGTCCGTCACTTGGGTGTTCACGAGATAGAGTGCCTGCAGGCAAGGCAGGCACTTCAAGTTGGCCAGCCTCTGGTCGGTGAGCGGCATGTTCTCAATCACCAGGGCGCAGAGGTTGTCGAAGGAGCGGGCCTGCAACATGTCGATCACCGATTCTGGATCGGGAACTTCGCTGAGCAAGAGCGAGACGGGACCGTGCAAGTCCTGGATGGCCGCAAGATCCTCTGCTTTGCCCCGCCATTTCCCGTCGAGTTCCAATTGCCACCGTTCATCAAGTTGGTGGGAACAGTAGGGCCGAGTCTTGGGCGCGAAGCCGAGCGTCGCCCCGTCGCGGAGGAATCGCATCCCTGCGGTGACGTGTCCATCCGCCACACCGAGCGGGACCCCCACCGCCAAGGCGGCTCGGGCGCGCTCTTCCGCGGAATCGTCCAAGCGGATCGCATAGGCGCATTCCCGCAAGAATGGGTCATCGAGGGCTGCATCCTTCTGAAACTCGGCTGGCATGAGTGAACGAACCGTCTCCGGTTGCGGGCCCGCTTGCAGTTCCCAGCCGACAAGTCCGTAGTGAGCCGAGACGGTGTAATTCCTGAACCAGGGAAATGGTCTCTCTTGGATCGTTTTCCATTGCAGCGAGTTGGGATCCAGACGATGCCAGGCGAAACCGAGGGCGTGAATGAAACCGTCGTATGGCAGGAGCGCACTAATAAACTCGGACTCGGCCACTGTGCGTGCGGTAAAGGCCGCCGTCCCCTCCTGCCATTCGGCGAGTGAAACGTCCCGACCCAGCGATTGAAGCTTGATCAGAAAGATCCGGTCGTCGAAAGGCACGAAGTAGCCTTCCGCAAGTCTCCGGGGAAAGAGCTGCTTTCCGGCGGTGATCGTCTCCGAGTCCGGATCGAATCGGAGCGGCGTGCACATAACCTCCGTGCCGAATCGATACCACCGGCCATCTTGGAGGCTCATCCCATCCTTCACCGCCCGGGCGATCCAAACAGGCCCCTTTGGGGCATCTACCGTCCGAAAAATCGCCAACGGCTGGAAAGCGACGTTGGTATCGAAGACCTCGGTTACTCCCTCCGTCGGCTGAACGACGGCCTGATGAAGGGTTCTTTGCGAAACCGCCCGAGACGCAGGATCCAGCGAGAGCAGCAAGACCGCCGTTCTGCCGTCCGTCTGACAGACAAGCAGGCACTTTCCTTCCTTGTAGGCAAAGATCCTCACATGGGAGAACTTGAACGGCCAACGCTCGTCGGACCATCGAGCGACCGGATTGCCCGACGTATCGGTGATCCACACTCCGGCCCCGGAAAGCGCGATCCAGATGAGTCGCCCGTCGAAGGTCACATCGATGATCAAGCCAGGCCGTGCAAGCGAGGGGGGCGGATTCCGCTTGTCGTAGATCCGCACCAACCTGTCTCGTGCGGGGATCGCATACAGGCAATCCTGGGACCACGCCAGGTCGAGGGAGTCGCTGGCTTGCTTCCAGCCAAGCCAGTTGCGCGTGCCGAATTTGACGATCGGTTCGACGATTGCGGACGTATCGAGCCGGATCGGTGCCGGGTGGGGTATCACCTTGGCAATCGATTCGACCTTCGTATTCACGCATGCGTGGATCCGTCCGCGGTCGTCAGGCGGGACATAGCCGGTGTCTCTGATCTCAATGGCCTCGCGTAGCGCCCTTATTTCATTGCTGCAAGCATGGTACATACTCCCCAAATCGAACGGGTTCGGTCTGGGCAGGCCGGCGAAACGACGCTCCAATGCTTTGGCTTCCACGAGCATCTCTGCCGCCTGTTTCGGGTCGTCGAGCGGCGAGTTTTTGCCGCTGCACAGATAGACACGGCAGGCCAGTCGCCCCATCTCACCGTAGAAGCGAATCACCGGTCGATCCGTATGCTGGGCGAGATCGTCATAGAACCGGCGGAGTTCGTCCTCGGTGCAAACCGCCGGCGGCAACCACAGAAACCAGCCCATATGCATCTCGAAACCGTAGGTCCTGTCCCATTCCATCTTGCCCTTGAGTTGGGGCAGCGTCAGCGGCAACTCGGCATTTCGGGCGTCGTCGGTGGATTCCAGGATGATTCGTTTGAGTCCGTCCAGGGTCCAATGGGGGTTTCGTTCGCCCGGAATGGCGGCCATCGGCACGGGCGAAGAGAACGGGTCCGTCTGGGGAGAAAAAAACCAGGCCCAGCGGATTACGCTATGATAGTAGACGGCCGGCAAGGCCTGCGAGCGAGCGGTGAGCCAATCCATGCTCTTGCATTTCACTCGCGGAAGAAGCTGCCGAAACAGCGGTCGAACGTCGCGCTGGGTTTTCGACGGATCCAGGTTTCTCACGAGCGGAGCAACGCGTTGGTGAAAATCGCAGAAGATGCGGCCCAGTTCGTCTCGGTGCTGATAGAATCCGGGCTTGAATCGTCGGACCTCAAGCACGTGCATTTCGGCGTCACTCAATAGATTGCCGAACTCCGCCGAGTTGATCAGTCCCTTTTCGGCCAGATGCTCGGCCCTGAGGAGCTTGGCGTCGACTTTCTCGGTGGGTGAGAGCGTCTCGTCGTTTTCGATCGCCCGGTAGCCGACCAGTCCGATCACGAAATCGTCCGGGCCGATCAGTTCGGCGGCTGCAGCGCATTGTTCCGCTTCCCTGGTCATGCCGTAGCGGTCAATTTCGAGGACCTCCTTGCGGAGTAGGGCAAATTGCTCCTCCAGGGTCGTCGCTGCCGCCCCCGGATCGGTGCCGTTCACAGCGAGAGTCGCTGTGACATCCTCGGCCAGCCACCTGGCAGCCTCCGCAAGCGGCCGCGTGCCGCTGGCGATCGACTGCTCGTTACGCTCTCTTCGGATCCGCAAGCGGATTTCGACCGTCTCCTCCGCCTTGGCCGGTCCATCCGTCTCGAACAGATACTCCCCCGTGACGAAACGGAACAGATCCTTCCGCGAGGATTCACCGCCCACCAACCCAATTTCCTTCAGAATTCGCTGGGATTCTTCGAGTTCCAGCACCGCCACCCCTTGTTGGCGAATCACGGCGCGAGTCAACAACTCCACGAAGTTGGGCCCGTATTTCCCGTAGTATCCACTCGCATTCAGACATCGCATGGGGGCAATGCCGACCACCCTTCGAACACCGCCTCGAAACCGGATCCGGGTCTCTTCAGCCAGATCCACCAAGGCTCGGACGTTGCCGGCGAGCCCGTCTGTTGTTGCCCTTTCGGCGTCGCTCGATGGTTGCGATGGAACGGTGGTTTCGGCGATCCGTAGCGATCCCAGGCGAATTCCCAACTCCGTGTCGACAATCACGCCCGACAATACGTTTCCATGGTCGAACGGCTCCTGACGTAGAATGAAAAGCCGCTGGGCCCCGAGGGTCTTTCCCAACTGGAGCCGCGCTCCCACGGATTCGTTCCCGAAGATTGCCGCCAATTCCATCTCGCGAAAAGCTCGGTCGATTGCCTGACGTTCCACGAGTTCGATTCCATCGACGGCCGATAGCTCCACCGTCAGCAGTTCTGTGAGGCCGGATTTCTCAACGGCGTTCTGGCAGAGTATCGCCCAGCGTTCGGCCTGAGCGGGGCTGGTAACGGCGATCGACACTGCAAGCGGCAGAAACAGGCTTAACAGTTGACGGGCCATGCAATCGGTTCGGATCGAAACCATGAATCTTCTGCCTGTCGGAATGGAGCTTTCGTATTCGCCGAGGAACCCCTCCGAAGTTTGACTCCCGCAGAAGCCAGTTCTTGGCAGAAAATGCCAGAAAACGCTGAAGAATTGATGGTCCCTTGCAGGGGGTCCGATGCCCATCTGCAGTGGTGTAGCGACAGATCATAGAGCCTTCCTATCTCCAAGCCATCGCTATCGGCCAAAGTGTCCGTCGATGGCTCAAAGTTGATACCGGGCCATAAACGGGGCAGCCGGACTCATTCAAACACCTGCAACTCTCGAATGGCATGGCCCCATTGGGTTCCACGCTGCGTGCACGATACACGGACATGACGGG
>CAYSCH010000502.1:0-5894 GCA_964429355.1 uncultured Planctomycetaceae bacterium
AATCGCCCAGTCCAATCCCGCCTGGGGATTCGCGTCAACGCCGGCCACGCCCGCCTGAATCGCCTGCCGCCCGAACTCCACGGGCCGCCAGGTGCTTCCGTCGCGGTCCTTGTGCAGAGCGTTCCACGCACACCACCCCAGACGCTCGACCGCATCGGGCCGCCCGCCCAGTTGCAGGTAGAGACGGTCAGCCTTGCCGTAGCCGACATTCCGAAACGCCATCAGAAGATAGGCGTTTGAACGGATATTCTCGGCGGCCTTCGCGCCCCACCGCTCGATCAACTTGTCGATCAGGCGTTTGGGGAACCCGCCGCCCGAGAGCAGTTCTTCCAGGTCGCGGGTGACGACTTCGCGATCCTTATGGGCTTGAAAATAGGCGGCCGCCTCCTTGGCTTTCGCGTCCGTTAATCCATTTACCTTGGCGGCCACTTCCTCCGGACGTTCCCTGACTGCTTCCAGCGATTCTTGTCCGTACAACTCCCAGATTTGCTTGGCTCGCTTCCGCCCGATCCCCGGGCCGCGAGTCAGATACGACACCGTGCCACGCTCTCCGGCCGGTTGGGAGACGCCGAACGAATGAAACTGGAATTGCTTTCCGTATCGCGGGTGTTCGGTCCAGAATCCGCGAAACAGGTAGGTCAATCCCGACTCCAAGTCGCCCTCGCGTGCTTTACCGCGAACCGTAGTGGTGTCTTCCAACCGTCCGACGATGGCCCGATCGTCGTCCTTGCCGAACACATGCGACTCGTAGTCGAAGATGCCTGTCAGTTCTTCGTAGGTCCTGGCCATGTCAGCGACTCATTCAGGAAAGAAAGAGAGAACAAGAGAAAAACGGCAGCGGGGAAGCGGATGGCGCACGACCCCGCCGCCGCGACGGATCAGGTGTTCCATGCCACCAAATCCGACAGGCACCTAGACGAGACCACTAAACGGATCGGACGGAGCGGACGGCGGCGATTGCGGGGGTGGCAACGGGCCAGAACCCGCCGCGGCCGTCGTGTCGATCCAACCGGGGATGCCCTTGCCTATCGGGTTGTCGGGGGCCCAGACGCGGCCTTCGAGTTTCGCGGACGTTTTTTCGTCACCGGCGGCATTCGTATACGAATCGCACTTGATGACGCCCAACAATTGGCGGCCGACCATGGCGGCCAACCAGGAGGCGTCGAATCCCTTGCGGGCTTGTTGGCGAGCCTTGATTTCGTCGGGCGACGTGGTCTTCGTCGCGTAGCACCACGCCAACAACTGCTCCTTGGCAATGCGGTTGCCGACCTCGGTGTACTCGGCCTTGGGCCACTTCAGATACTCGGTGTGTTTCCGTCCGATCAGGTTGGCATCCTTGGCCGACACCACTTCGCACTCGACTTGCGTCGACCCCTTTTCGTTCTGGACGATCACTTCGGTCACCAGGAATCGGTAGCCGCCCTCGGGCAGTTTGCCGCCACTGCCCGGCTTGTCGGCGTCGATGTCGTCCATGGTGAACGCATCGTAGGGAACCGTCTGATCGAAACCGCCTTGCTCAAAACCCGTACTCATCGCGTTACTCCTTTTTTCGGAAAAATGGATTGCTAAGCAGAAAAGCAGAACGCTGCAACGACAGAACGCTACTGCTGGTTGGTTCCCTCGACGCCACGCGCAACGCGATCACGGGTTCGCTTCTGGAGCCACATCATCGCGTCCTGGACGTGCGTCAGGGCGATGGCATTTTCGCGACAGGCGTACTGCCCAGACTGGAATCCCAATAACCGATCCTCGACGACGGCAAGTAATGCCTCCTGACTGATCCCGTTGGCACCCACTTCCTGAGGCGGGCCGTTTTGGAAGTGAATGTCAGTCGTCGCAATCGTGTGATGCTCAAGCGGACCGACAACGCCGCGAATGCGGTATTCGTGGCAGGCATTGCCTTGGCCCGGTTCGTCCAGCACCTCGATCACCAGGCACTCATTCAGTCCATACACCTTGTGGCTAGTCAACTCTCTCATCTTGCGATCCTTTGGCCGCTAGGGCCTGTTCGATTTTCTGAAACTCGCTCGTCGTAACCCACTGCCGCCCGGCACAGAGATCGATCGTGGGCGGCCATCCAATCGTTTCGATTCCGACGTGATACACCCGCAGGCCGCCATAACGCTCGACCAGCGGAAGAAACCGGGGCGACCAGTAGGACGTCGGGGGCCACTGGCCGTCCCCACTCAGTTTTTTGGCGGTTGCTGTTGCCTGGCGTCCAGGGCCTTCTGCAACGTCGCCCGGAGCGACGCCGACAAGGGGCCGATCAAGTCTCCGATCCGCTTAACGCTGGCCCTGGTGCATAGTTCCTGGATCTTCGCCTCTTCGAGGCCGAGATCCTGGATCAACTGCTGGCACGCCGCCACATCGTCCAGCCACGCCAGGATTTCATCCTGGTTCGCTTGGGTCAGTTGCGTAAACCGTTCCGCGTTTCGCAACGAGAAGGCCAGCTTCAGCTTTTCGGGCGAGACCCCGCTGGCCTCCACGACGGTTTTGAAATGTTCCACGCGGTCGTTTGTCGTCCCGCCTTCCGTTGGCGCCGCCGTGGCGGTCTTGCTGACCGCCGCCTGCGACTGGTGGGCCGTGGCGTGTTCTCCCGTGGCCGCCGCCGCGAGTCGTCGTCCCTCTTCTTGAGACGCGGCCAGTCTCGCCGCTTCTTCGGCGGCGGCTGGATCGGCTTCCTGCTTTTCGGCGGCCGGGGCTACGCGGGCTCCAACGGCGGGAGCGGGATTCGGTTGCGAGACCTGCGAGGCCTGGCGGATTGCGTAGAGTTCCTTCTGGCGGTCCAATAGAGCCGCCCGGGCGTTGGCCGCTTGGGCTTCCGCCTCGGCGACCGCTAGTCGTGTCTGTTGGAGTTCGATTTCCGTCACCGGCTTTTCGATGACCCGCTCGCCTGCCGCCGGCTTCTCGATATTGGGCGGATTGGCGATATAGCGGCGAATTGCCTGCACGGTGGCAACCGGGATGCGACGCGGCATCAACTCGATCACCTCCAGTTCGCCCGCCTCGTTGACCCGAGTGTCGGAGAGGCGATGTTTCAGCACGATGGCTGAGGGAGCGGCGGACGTGCCGCCCTTGTCGTCGGGCAGTCGTTCGAGCCAGAGGTACAACGAGGCGAGTTCCGCCAGGGTTTCCTTGCCTCGTGGTTCTCGCCGGCTTGTCGGCTTGCCGCCCTTGAATTCGTCGCGTAAGTGCGTCGTGAAATAGAGGCACTTGAAGACGGTGGAAAAGCCCATCAGGACTTTTTTGTAGTGGGCCTTCATCGCCGCCATCAACAGTGGCGTCGAGTTGTCGATTTGGCCCTTCGTGTAGCCGTAGGCTTGCGGGTTGGCTTTGACGAGGTCCACCTCGCCCGCCTCGACGTCGTTGATGGGGTCGACCATACACACGTCGTACTGGCCAGGTTTGACCCGCGACGGCACGGCATTGAACCATTCGGCGGCTTGCCTGGACGTGTAGTTCGCCCCATAGGCTTTCGTCAGTTCCGCCGGAACGTCGATCCGCCTGCACCCCGTGCCCGCGTAGGACGTCCCCGACTTTTCCAGATCGAGATAGAGAGTCCGCGGCTGGCCCTCAAACGGATGCCCAGTCGGATGCACGCCCGGGGCGATCGACAATCCGAGGATTGTCTTGCCCGTGGAGAATTCGCCGGTAGCCCCGAAGATTTCGATTTCCATGGGTGAACCCCATGGCGTGTCTGGCCAGAGTCGGCCAGGGGGCAGCACAATTTCCGTTTTCGCTTTTGCCATCCTAATTTCCTTTCGTGATCTCGTGAAACAATCCGTTACCGTTCGTTACAGCATTCCCATCTTGGCCGCGATGGCCTCCGTCAGGGCCAAGTCCTGGCCGTTGTATTCTTTCGCCTTGGCCCGCTGTTTGGCCGGAGTGCCCCAGACCGCCTGATCCATCTCGCCGAACCACAGCTTGGCGAAATCGCCGCCATGCACGCCCTCGGTCTTCTGGCCGACGCCGAAAAACTGGCCGAGCATGTTCAGCGTGATGAACTCGCGGCTGCCGAGATTCCAGGTTTCCATGGTGTCCCGGAACAGCGGATTCCAGAATCGACCTTGGCGGACGTCGCGGGGAACGTGGACGCCGAGGGACCACGACCGCCGAACGAGGAACGGCAGGTCGAAAGCGTTGATGTTGTGACCGATGATGGACATCTTCCCGGACAGGAGATCGTCGACCAGGGACCACATTCGCTGAAGGTTGTCAGCCTCGCTTCCGCCGTCAAAAAACGCAGTTATGCCACCAATCCGCATTCCGATAAGGAGAACACGGCCCGTGACGGGCGAGAGTGCCGCCTTCTCCAGCCATGCCGCATAATGCGCGGCCCGGACGCCCACCTCGGCGTCGAGTTGTTTCTGGTAGGCTTGGCGGTGTTCCTCGCGTTTTTGGGCACGCAAGTCTTCCCGCTTGGCGTTGCCATATTTCACCATCGACTCATCCCACGGCGGCAACGGGTCGGGCGCGTCGTAGAACTCCTCGATCTCTTCCAGCGGTCGCGGTCCCGTCTCGATGTCCAGGATAGCCGGCTGGTTGTCTGGGAGTGGCGGCTCGATGTCCAGGATAGCCGGCTGGTTGTCTGGGAGCGGCGGGGCAATGGCCTGTTCGGCCCACGCCTCCAATTCCGCCAGGGGTTCTTCTTCCAGTTCGCAGTCGTGCAGGTCGAACGTGGTGGTCATGTCGTTCCTCCAGGTTTTGCGTGTTGGGGTTTGGTGGATGTTTTTGACAAGAAACTCAGGGATTCAGAGGTTGTCGCGATGGTCCAAGTCGTCCTCGATCGCGCGTAGTGACTCGCCGGACGCGATGCGCTGAAGAATCTCGTCGCGCAGAATGGGAACCGACTTTGGTGCTTCGATGCCCAGTCGAACCTTATCGCCGCGAATGGCCACGACCGTGACATGGATGTCGTTGCCGATGTGAATCCGTTCGTTAATTTGCCGCGACAACACGAGCATGATCGACTCCTTTCGATGGCAGAAAATCGCGGTCGCCCATAGACAATCCGGGCGACCGCGACGGGGCAACGTCCAGGCTACGCACCTGGCCGACTGACGAGAGAAGGGCCACGGTCCGAATCGAACGGCACACTCGCGGGGGCAACGCGCGAGTCCGCATCCAGCGGCATGGCAAGAGAAAAGACCTCGGGACCGAAGCGCGCTGTCCCGAGGTGGGCCGCCGGGAAACTCCCAAGAACCCCGGCGGGCTTATCCGTAGATGCGAAACCGTGGATGTTCGGATTCGTAGAGGATCGGTGAACCCTCGGCGGCGCGAAGTTGCCGAACTTTCTGAAGCGTATCGGGAAGCACGTCCACGGCGCAGCGTTCGTCTCGCATCATCCGTTGACAGATGTAGTGTTTCTCCGTGGTTGCCCAGTCTCGGTGTCCGGCCGTTCGCTGGGCCAATGCCCGATCGACAATCGCGCAGAGCGTTACGGTCGATCGCCGCAAGCGATGAAACAACTGATTGCCCGTCTTGGGACAAGGCAGTCCAGCCGACTCGACAATCCGCCGGAATTTCGGCCAGATCGTCGTCGGGTGCCAAGGATGCGACCAGAGGAGCCGTCGATCTTTTGGCCGCGTCTCTTCGATGACGCTGCACGCGGTTGGCGACAACCGGAACCACTGTGGCCGATGATTCTTTTGTTTTCGCACGGCAATCCCCTCGCCGTCGTAGGCCGCCGAGGGCACCATCATCATCGACCCGATTCGACAGGACGTCTCGAAAATCGCGAGCACCAGGGAGAGCCACCAATTGCCCGATGGCACATCGCCCACGAAGCCCTCCTGGCCGGCAACCGCCACCATCAGATCGCTCACTTGATCTTCGTCCCACGCCTCGGGCGGGTCGAGTTCTTCCAGCCGAATGTCGTAGAGCGTCGTCGGCCC
>CAYSCH010000503.1:0-5880 GCA_964429355.1 uncultured Planctomycetaceae bacterium
ACTCGGTCTGCTCGTAGGTCATCAACAAGTCGGGAAACTCGAAGGTGGCCAACTGGGTGTCGGGTGTTTCGGAGTCGCCTTGAGTGAAGCGTTTACTCACGCAATAGACGGTGCTCGGATAGTCGACCCCGCAGAGCCACCGGGCCAGATCGATCTGATGAATCCCCTGGTACGACATCTGCCCGCCGGAATAGTCCCACAGCTTGCGCCACCGGGTGTGGATCGCCTGGTTGTACTTGCGGGCCGGTGCCGGGCCATTCCACATTTCCCAGTCGAGCGTTTCCGGCGGGTCGGTGTCGGGCCCCCACTGGAAGTCGGGCTCGTAAGTCTGCTCAAACACGCGGCAAAGGTGCACCTTGCCCAGCTTCCCTTCGTCAAGGTACTGCTTGGCGGCAATATTGTACGGGCCGCTCCGGTTCTGTGTGCCGATCTGCACGATCCGGTCGTACTTCCGGGCAGCCTCGACCGCCTGCCGGCCTTCCCAGCAGTTGTGGCTCTGCGGCTTCTCGCAATACACGTCCTTGCCGGCCTGGCAGCAGAGGATCGTTGCCAGGGCGTGCCAGTGTGGCGGGGTGGCGATCACCGCGGCGTCGACCGAGGTGTCTCCGAGCATCTCGCGAAAATCCTGGAGGCACTTGGGCTGCTTGCCTCCTTGGCGCTCCGCGTACTCTTTGGCTCGCGGTTCGTGCAATGCACGATTCACGTCGCAGATGTAGGCAATCTTGCAATCACCGCGTTCGAGAAATCCCGTGGCCAGCGAGTGCCCTCGGCCTCCGCCGACGCCGATCATAGCCAGCACCAGCCTGTCATTGGCCGGAGTCGCCCGGGCAGAACGCGGATTGGCCAGAATGGTGAGGCCGCCGGCCAGGCCGAGCGTCGCCGTTGGAGTACGCTGGAGGAAACTGCGGCGGTTGATTTCAGACATGGAACGTGCACCCTTTCCATGAAGTGTGGTTCGTTTTTCAGATGTGCTGCACGGGGCAGAGTCCAGACGGCCTGGCTATCTGCCAAAAGCAACCACTGGACAACGACTGCCGCGGAGCCGAGACCTGGCTCTTTCGAACAATGCCGAGTCAGATTGCAGAACAAACGGCTGGGCCGAAACTCCTCGCCCGAGTGTGCCCCGACAGGTGACTACTATGGTCCCCCTCGGGAACTCGCCTGTCAAGCGTTGACTGACGAAAGCTCGGACGATGGAACCTGAATGGCCTTGCCTGATCCGCGGAAAAATCGTCGTCCTGAAGATAGCCGCGTGGGCTTGCCCCGCGCTGGTTGGAGTACAGGCTTCAGCCTCCGTTCATCAAAACACTCTGTCGCTACAATGATAGCCGCGTGGGCTTGCCCCGCGCTCGGGTTGCGTCCGTGTTTTGCCTACGAACTCTGCCAGTCCCGGCCCATCAAGTTCCTAATCGCCTTGTCGCAAGTTCCTCTGGAAATCACGCAAGGCCATTTAGCAGACCGAGGGCAAAGGGGAATGGGAAATTGACTGCAAAACACGAAAACTGGATACTGCTCCTAACCGGAACCTGACGGGCTAACTCCCGGGTCGGCAGGGCCGCCGGTCAAGGCGAGCTACTGCTACGGTTGGAGCTGGGGTGGCGTGCCCCCGGCAAGTCGCAATTGTTTGTGAAGAACTTCATGAGCTTTCAAGATATGAGATGTGCCTGGTTCATCGGACTGTGTGCAGCCATCCTGCTGCCGGCCTATTCGGCCGGCGCCGACCGTTTCGAGAGCACGGTGAGCGGCAGCGAAGAATCGGTGCCTGCCGGCTACGTGCCGCCGATGGTCAGCAACGGAAGCCTATGCATGTTGATCGACTACCAGGGAGGGCAATCGCAGCGCAGCTACGTGAAGATGACGCCGGGCATCTGGTGGGAGGGACGCCGATACGGACCCGCACACGATGAAATGGTGCCGCTGGGCCATTTCGAGCAGGAGTTGTCGGTCGCCGGTAGGGTGTGGAAGACTCCAACCCGCTGGACTCAAACGCTGAACACAAGAGAGGCGGTGGTGACATGCCGCAACGGGTATGACGACGCCTTGACGGTCGAGACGATCGTCTTCGTCCCGCTTGCACACGACCTGATCGCGGTGAAAAAGAGGATCTCGGCCGGGGACCCCAAGGTCCGTTCTGTGCGACTGACGTTCAAGTACCAGTTCACCGCCCCGGGAAACGACAACCGTGTTCCGCGGCGAACGGTCTGCTCGTCCGAACTGAGCGTTGAGCCAGGGGGTGTGGATTTCCTGTACCACGTGGACGGGTATCGCCCGTTGGACGGCATCATTTCGGTGTTTTCCGACAAGCCGGCGGTGGCGGCAGTCGATAGGCAAGTGGCCACGTTATCGGCGGATGTGCCGCTCGACACGGGGCCTTTCGAAATGACGTTTTACCTGTTGTTGGCAGATTCGCTGGACGGAGACGACTACCGCGACCGAGCGGCCCAGTTGAAGGCCCGAGCCCGGCAGGAGGGTTTCGATCGTTTGCTGGCCTCGCATCGCCAGGAGTGGGGCAAATACTGGGACGAGTCGTACGTGCGGATTCCCGACGGGCCGCTGGAGAAGGCGTACGCTACGGCGCAGTACCATCTGCGGGCCAGCGCGACCCGGTGGTCATTTCCGGTGGGCATCTTTCCTACGCACTGGGCGGGGAGGTTCTTCGGCTGGGACGAGATGTTCTGTTACCAGGCGCTGGTGAGCAGCAATCATGGGGACATCGCCCGGCGCTGTCCCGAATTCCGGCTTGCGGGGCTGCCGAAGGCGCTCTCCCGGGCGAGCCACTACGGCAAACCGGGCATCTACGGTGCGCGATTTCCGTGGGAATCGCTGGAAGACGGGACGGAAGGCGCACCGCCAGGTTTCTGGATGGACCATGTGTTCCACATGTCCAACATCGCGGTGTCGGCCTGGTTCCAGTATCTCTACACGGACGACCGCGAGTATTTGAAGAACACGGGCTACCCGGTGATCAAGGAGTGCGCCCGGTTCTTTCTGGCCAACATGATCTACGAGGGGTCGGACGGGGGGATGTTCGTGGGCAAATGCACGGACCTGGAGCGTCTGGGGCCGGCCAGGCAGAACCCGTTCATGACGTCCTGCGGGGCGATCTACACGCTGGAAGCGGCAGCCGAGGCGGCCCGGCTGCTCGAGACGGACGACACCGAGGCTGCCAACTGGGAACACGCGGCCGCGAAGCTGCGGCAGTCGCTGCCCCACGACGGCGAGAGGTACGTTCCCTACGCGGGCTGCCAGGAGGAGAGCGTGGCTTCGCTCGGGGGACTGTTTCCCTACCCTCTGTTCGACGAGACCGATGTTCGCCAGCGGAATGCCGTCTACCACTTTGTTGCCAACGGCAAAGCGTCGGGGAACATGTACCCGGTCGGCCAGTCGCTCTGCGCATGGTATGCGGGTTGGATGGCGGCCGCGCTGGCCGCACTGGGGGACCGGACGGAACCGGTCAAGTTGCTGGACAAGGCGGCGGAAGGGGCGGGTTGCTTCGGGGAGATGTTCGAGATCAACGAGCCCCAAGTCTCCATGCACCCCTGGTTCGCGACCGCCTCGGGGAACGTGGTTTACGCCCTGAACCAGATCCTGGTGCAGTCGCGAGGCGATCGGATTCTGATCGCCCCGGCGGTTCCGGATTCATGGGAGGATTATTCATTCAAGCTGGCCTGCCACGGCAATCTCGTCGTGACGGTGGCCGTGAGGGGCGGCCGTCTCGAAAGGCTCGTGTTAACCCCGGCCGACTCTGGCGTGGAGCGGATACGGACGCTGGTGATTCCGGAGCGGCTCATAGACACCGACTCGATCCGGCCGGGCGCGATCCGTTCGATGACTACGCAAGACGGCTGTTGCCGGATGACGGTCGGTTTCGAGCGTGAGCTGGCCCTGGTGGGAACGGCACAGGAAGGCGGGACAGAACCGGACGACAAGGGGAATGAGGGAAAAGCAACACGATGAAGCGATGTCCCTGAAGCCGAGACCCGGTCAATCAGTAGTCGACCTCCCGCGATCTCCCGTCGGCACATTCCGGCCCCGCCTTGCCACTCCCCGCGCGCCTCCTGAGCCTGGTGATGTCGACGACCATCCACGGCACGCTCACCAACAGGCTCAAATACAGTCCCAAGTGTATCCACCAGACCATAAGAAATCGACGGATCTGCTGGGCATCCAATACTTCTGCCAACTCCTCGGAAAAGTTGAGCGGATCAAGCTGCCGGAAGAAAAATGCCAGCGTGAATGCTGTTGCCACCGCCAGGACGACGGGCTTCCACAATAGCTTGACAAGCTTCTGAAAGGGAATCGCCAAGGCACCCTTCCGAGTGCTGGCATACAGGCAGATCGCGCCGGCAATCGCTCCGGCAGAGAAGCCGGCCTCCACTGCCAGGATTGCCACCCGCATGGTGAACCCGTTACCAGGTGCGAGGCCTTTTCCGAAAATGAAGTAGTCGGGCGAAATGGATGAGGTGAAAAGGTCGTTGAACAGTCCGAAAAGACTGCCGACGATTCCCGTGAGAATCACGAAGCCGTACTCCTTGGGTTTTGTCGCTTCTGCTCCATGGCGGTGCCGGTCGATGGCAACAATGAAGGCGATCAACGAAATCAGCACGAGGATCCGGCACCAATATGGGATAGAAGTTACCATCTCGCCCTTTCCAGCCTGGCTGCACTTTCCGACGAAACGGCTGTAGTCCGGCTCAAGTTTCAGAATTGACCTTGCAATGAAAAAGGCTCTTCCATCACAAGACGTTTTCCAGAACGGAAGTGATGGGAGAGCCAACGATGGTGGATGCAAATTGGCAGTGTCCGAGCGAATGGTCGGAGTGGAGCGACTGGCTGGCGGCGGGGCTGCACGCGCGCAACCGATGGCGGCTGCCGGTGCTTTTGATAGGCATCCTGTTTGCCACCGGACGGCGTACTGTCAGCAGTTGGCTCCGGGCCGTCGGTGTGAGCGACGACTACCAAGACTATTACTACTTCCTCGCCCCACTTGGACGCAAGGCCGGTTCGGTCGCCACACGACTTTTTCTGCTCTTGCTGCGGACCTTGCCCTTGCCCGACCGACTGCTGATGGTGATCGACGACTCCCCCACGAAGCGGTACGGACCCAAGGTCGAAGGGGCGGACATCCACCACAATCCCACGCCCGGGCCGGCCGACCAGAAGTACCTGTATGGACACATTTGGGTCACCATGTCGCTCGCGCTGCGGCATCCGTTGTGGGGCCCGCTGGCTTTGCCATTGCGCGCCATGCTGTACGTACGCCAGAAGACGATTCCCAGCATCCCGCGGAAACGTGGCTGGCGATTTCGGACCAAGCTCGAATTGGCAGCCCGCTTGGTGAAGTGGATTACGCCGCTGGTGAAACGAGCAGGAAAGACGTTGTGGGTGGTTGTCGATGGTGGGTATACCAAGGAGCCCTTCTTGAAGCCAGTCATTGCCATGGGCGCGACGATCATCGGCCGACTTCGCAAGGACGCCGCGTTGCGCGACCTGCCTCGTCCACTGCGACGCGGACGAGGCCGTCCCCCCAAGTACGGAAAGAACAAGATCAGTCTTGCCAAGCGAGCCGGACACCGGCAAGGTTGGCAAACGATGCAATGCACGGTTTACGGCAAGACGATTGTCAAAACCTACAAGACTTTCCTGGCGACCTACGGGCCTGTCGGCGGTGTGATTCGCGTCGTGATCGTCAAAGAGGAGCACGATTGGTTTCCCTTCTTCTCCAACGATCCCCGAGTGAGCGCAGCGGAGATTGTGGAAGCGTTCGCCGACCGGGCCACGATCGAGCAAGACTTCCACGACGACGTAAAGGAAGTCTGGGGAGCGGGCCAGCAACAAGTGCGCAACATCTGGACCAACGTTGCCGCCTATCATCTCAAT
>CAYSCH010000504.1:0-5876 GCA_964429355.1 uncultured Planctomycetaceae bacterium
TGACCCCTGACCCCCGACTCCTGACTCCTGACTCCCGACTCCCGACCCCTGACCCCCGTCACCTGATATATTCCTATCAGCCCGAGGTTTTGGCACATACCTAAAACGGGTGACAAACACTTGCGTCTCAACACAACTTCCTAACCACGCATGACCAGATGACTTACGCCCTCCCCACTCGCCCAAGTCCACTTTCGGATCACATAAGCATGCGTGCCAAAACTCTCCCCTTCACACCACCAAGAACACATTTTTGCCCCGAGCCCTGACTCCTGACTCCTGACTCCTGACTCCTGACCCTCCCTGCTCCTTGCTCCCCGCTCCCCGCTCCTTCCTAGTGTGAAATAGTTTCGGAGCATACCTAACTTGTGGGGATCGCAGTTACGATTCGCCCCAAATCTGTAAAGGCGTTCACTACTATGGCTTACGCAAACCCCTCTTGTCCAAGAGCCATTTCGGCGCACCAGCCCCACGCGGCCCGAAATGTAGCATTCACCCCTATCGATGTCCTCTGCCGCCAGCTCCAGAACCCCCCCCGATCGCCGGAAGATCCGCGACTTGCCGGTAGCAGGCCACTTGAGCCGAGCGGTAGCTCGCGACCAACCTTCGGTCGGTGCCCGCTCACCGGCCCTGCCGCCCTGTGAACCTGTCCGAACGGTTTGGACTCAAGTAGACTATGAGATGCTCGGAGAGTATTGAGCTTGCCGCCGATAGCGAGCGATCGTCTCGTTGTCGGCTCAAAAACGGGAGGGAAACCGGTTGTGGTGGGTGAGGTGGCAGACGCATGGGGTACCTTCAATTTCTGACAAACCTGCTTGAAGACGGCCGAGTTGTCGTGCCTGAGATCGGCTCGGACTCCGAGGCTGACGATCAAGATGTGGCCGAGCTGCTCGCCTGTTTCGAGCGCCAGTATCGGCTGGACCTGCCGTCGGGCCTCCCCCAGTTCGAGGCAGCAGCCGGCCGCTGGGCAGCCAGCAGGTTCTTTCTGGCCTGCCAGTTCGCCGTTTACCGCGATCAGCCGGCCGAGGCGGTGCACAAGGACCTGGCCGCTGCCTGGGGCGCCGCAGTCACGCCGGCGGTTCACTATTCGGTCGATCTCGTGTTTCGATACCTGCCCGACCTGACAAAATTCGCGGTCTCCGCGTCCGAAGGCGATCCCCTGGTCCAGCACCTGCTCCGATGGGCCCGCCAATGGCCACTGTCCTCCGTGGGCATACCGGAGGTGGGCGAAGTCGTCGTGGACGTACTTGCCGGCGACCGCGCCTTGCTGCAGCTCTACACGGATCGGATCATCGCCTCCGGCGACATTTCGCGACTCTCGGACGGGCGGGTTCGCCAGGCCGTCCGGGCCAGCCTCGGCATGTACCCAGACCTTGCCCCCAAGATCGATGGGGCACTGAAACCATACGACGTCCCTGAGTCCGCCCTATGAACGACAACCTCCATCGTGACACTCTCGAACTTGGGTGCAAACTCAAAGACAATGTTCTCGAACCGATGAAGCAGGCTTTCGTCGGCAAGGATGAGGTCATCGACCTGCTTGGCGTGAGCCTCGTCGCCCGAGAGAACCTGTTCATTCTCGGCCCTCCGGGAACGGCCAAGAGCGCCCTGGTTCAGGACCTGGCCCGCCGCATCGAAGGGCAGGTTTTCGATTACCTCTTGACCCGTTTCACCGAGCCGAACGAGATCTTCGGCCCCTTCGACATCCGCAAACTTCGTGAGGGCGACCTGGTCACAAACACGGAAGGCATGCTGCCCGAGGCGGCTTTCGTGTTCCTCGACGAGCTGCTCAACGCCAACAGCGCCATTCTCAACAGCCTGCTCCTGGTACTGAACGAACGCGTGTTCCGCCGGGGCCGCGAAACCCGGCCTCTCCCCACGCTCATGGTCGTCGGCGCCAGCAACCGGTTGCCGGAAGACGACGCCCTGGAGGCGCTCTTCGACCGGTTTCTGCTGCGGGTTCGTTGCGACAACGTCAGTCCCGAGGAACTGCCAAACGTGCTTGCCGCGAGCTGGAAGCTCGATTTCGAATGCCGAGAAAATGGTGCGACGATGAGCGTTGAGGGCGTGCGACAATTGCACGGCCTGCTGCAACACGTCGATGTGACGGCCGTTCGCGCAGATTATGTCGAACTGGTCCATCGGCTGCGCCACGCGGGAATCTCCGTCTCCGATCGACGGGCCGCCAAACTGCAGCGTCTGATGGGCGCCAGCGCCCTGCTGTGCGGGCGTCTGGCCGTCAACCGCACCGACCTGTGGGTACTGCGTTACATCTGGGACACGGAAGAACAGCAGAGCGTGCTCGACACGATCGTCACGGATGCCCTCCAGAAAGCCGAGACCGAAGAGAAGGCTGCAAGTCATCCGCGTTGCCGCGGGAGCCAGTTGCCCGATCCGGAGCATCTGGCTCGCGATCTGGCCAGAATTGCCGATCGGATTGAGGGGTGTGAGTTGCCGCCCGGCGAACGGTCCTATCTGCGGGACCAGCTCGGTGTTCTCGCGTCGCGCTGCCAGTGGGTCGAGGATAGTCAGAAGCGAGATTTTCTTGTCTCGCAGGTCCATATATTGCTCAGCCGGATCGGAGGCTCCTGATGAACCCGAATTGGGCCGTTCACCTTCGGAGTGCCGACGCAACCAGCCTGGCTCGACTGCAGGGCAAGCTGGGACTGGAAGTATGCTTTCAGAGCGAATCGGTCTGGCTCTGCGGACGAGATGCGGACGAAGACCTGGAAAAGAAGCTTCGTGCGCTGCCGGGCACGCGTTACGAGGTGCTCGCCGATCGCCAGCTCGTTCTCAGCGGATGCCTTGTGCCATGCGGGTATTTACCCGACGGCGCGTGGATTGCCTTGAGGGACGCCCTTTCCATCGAGATCGAGCCGCCGGCCTTGGGTGCCCGGATCGGCGGTCAGGTCCGGCTGCAGGTTGCCCGCGGCGGCCCCGTGCGGGAGGCCAATCTGCTGCTGGCAACCCTCGAGGCCTGGGTCGAGTATGCAGGTACCGCCCCCCAGGTACGATTGGATCGCCTTGCCTTCGCCGTCGGCGAAAGGGGAGAGGCCTTGATTCGAGGAACCCCACTGCCTCCCGTGCCCGGCCGGCACTTCGTTGAAGATAACGGACTGGCCGTACCCGCCGGCTGGACGTGGTTTCCCCAGGTTGATCCGGAAGCCCTGCGGGAGTTGTTTCAACTGGAACGGCACGACCTTGCCCTGCTTCACGAGGACGGCACCTGGGACCGTGTGCGCGGCGATGATTTCGTTCGTGCCACGCGGTCGGCCGCTCGCCTGTCACTCGAAGGAGCAACCCATGCGTGACGAGCGTGACTACCTGCTACCCTACGTGGGCTCCTTCTGGCGATGGAGAGATCGAGGGGATGTGATCGAGTGGGTCGATGGCCCCACGATTGCCTTCCGAGGCGAAGTTCTCGCGATCCTGCGGCGACTGGAACCGCAAGGCCTGCCCCCGTTTGGCTCCGTGGTCCTGCTCCTGGCCGCCATGCGCGACAACTGGCAGGAGTTGACCGCCGGGCCGTGGATCATGACGGGCATGCTCGGTACCTTACCCAATGTGGACGGACCGTTCGGCTGGCAAGCCCGTGCCGTGCTCGGAAGAGTACTCGGCAATCTGGACCGGGTCAGTCTCGTCGATGCCGAGCTGCGAAGGCCGCTTTCAGCCAAGGCGACCATCTGCGAGATCGTTTTCGAAGGTCTGGAAGATCGGACTTCCCCCCAGACGGCCGAGGCCATTGTGGACCAGCTCGATCAAGGCCTGGGGGAAGAAGATCTGGGTCGGCGGCGTATCCCGCAGACGCGTGGCCATGACGAGCTTCTGGGAGAATTGCGTTGCCTGGACCTCGGTCTTGAGCACTTCGATCCGGCCACGCTGCGACTTCGCCTGCAAACCGGCCTGGACCACCTTCCAGAGCCGGCCGAGGTGGAAGTGCCCCCTGCCCAACGCGTTCGGCTTCTTCTCAGCCAGTTGCAGCACGACGAAGAACTGTGCGGGCTGGCCATGCTCGCCACGCATCTCATGGCGGTCGTGACGCTTCCGCGGCCACTGGCCGACCGGGAGGAACTGCCGATCGGCGGATTCTCCGACATTGCCAACCGAGGTTCCCTGGACCGGCTGCTGCTCAGCGAGCTGGCCCACGACGACATGACACTCGCCGTTCGCGTGGCCGTCAACGAAGCGCTCTATCTCCGCCGCGAATCGCCGCCGAAGAATCCGCCCAGCCAGCGAGCCGTTCTCCTCGAGGCCGGGATTCGCTCATGGGGAGTGCCGCGGGTATTTGCCACGGCCGTGGCGCTCGCCCTATTGGCCACCGGCGGCCGGCACACCCGGCTTCAGATCTATCGCGCCAAGCGAAACGGCATCCAGCCCGTCGATCTGACCACGCGAGCCGGACTGGTGGAACACCTGGCGGCACTTGAACCGGATCTGCATCCGGCCAGCGCCCTCGAGGCATTCCAGCAGGCGATTGCCGCATGCGACCAGGCCGCGGAACCCGTCCTGGTGACGACGGAAGATGTTGCCGGTGACCGGGAGTTTCGGCAAGCCCTCGGCGGGTCGGAGATCGTGCCGCTTGTCCTGGCGACCGTCAATCGAAACGGGCGGTTTCGTCTCACGGAGCGGTCGCGACACGGTGAGAGATGCATTCGCGTCGGGCAACTGGATCTTGCCCATCTCTTCGCCGAGCGCAGTCAATCTGCACCGAAACTGATCGTGCGGGAGGGTATGAAGGACTTCCCAGCGATCCTCTCGATCCAGCCCTTCCCTTTGCGTATGTCGCACAGCGTTGACCGGCAGCGAACGTGGCGCGTGAGCGAACGTGGAGTGTTCAGCCTGACAGGCGATCGCCGCCTCATGTACTGGACAACTCGCAATCGAGGCGCCATCCAGATTGCAGATAACGTGCCCAGCGGCAGGCTCATCTGGTGGTCCGATCGTGAACATTCGGGCTGCGCTCGTGCAATCATCGGACAGGTCAGGCCTGGCGGACTCTGCCTGCTCAGAATCGACCCGGAAGGATTGCAGTACGAGCTCTGCCGCCTGGAGACAGTCCAGGCTGCCGACGTGGTGTTCTCGCACAACGGTGCCATGTTTGCCCTCTCCCGGAGCGGCAGCAAGATCGACGTCCTGGAGGAATCAACCGGACGGTTGATCGAGACTGCCGATCTCTCCCCTGGCACGACCTGGCGATGCGGGCGGTTCTTCCAGGGCTACCGTGGCGCTTGCTGGTACGCAGCATCCCACGACGGCCGCAAGCTGTGCTTCGAACCGATCACCAGCGTAAAGACGCCCGGCCAGACGAAGTTCATTGCCATGTTCGAGCGAGACGGCTTCGATGGACCGATCGGAGTTACCGAACGGGGCGGATTGTTCCTCACCGCCACGGGGCAGTTCCAGGCCGTAAAGCATGGCCTGGCTGGCGGAGTTCAGGTGCTGGCGATCTCCGCCAGCGGAAGACGAATCGCACTTGGGCAGAGCAATAGCGGTTCCACCCAATGCTGCGTTGTGGACGTCGAAACCCTGGCCGTCGCCTCCCGTTACGGCGATCCCCATCAGCTTGTCGAGCCCATCGAAGATCTGGTCCAGCCGGTCAATCTGCGAAACCGTTTCACCCACATCGGCGTCGACAAGCGAGGAATCCTGACGCTCACAAGTCGAAAAGGCGTCCACTTGGCGATCGACTACGATTCGCGCGCCGGCCGGATACGTCTCCGGGGGTGCGGTACCCTGAGCCAACCCGCCCAGCGGCGCGTCGCCTTCGTCCCGTCACCGGCTCCCCGGAACGTTGGCTACAGCCTGGCGGTCGCCGCATGGGACGACGGAAGTCGGGCCTTCCTCGATAGCCGCGGGCTCCTCCATCTGAAAAGCGC
>CAYSCH010000505.1:0-5870 GCA_964429355.1 uncultured Planctomycetaceae bacterium
TGGTCGCCGCTGAGCCAGGTGAAATAGTAGGCGCTTCGCAGTTGATAGTACATCTCGGTCATGCCGGGCTCTTTCACAAACGGCTGCCGCGCGCCGGAGGAGTTCCAGTAGCAGCGCAAGTGGTTGATCTTGCCCACCGCACCGTCCAGGAGACGTCCAACGGTCTCGGTATAGACCGCGTCGTGATGGCGCTGGAAACCGACGCCGACCTTGAGGTTTTTCTCCTTGGCCGCCGCCGCTGCGGCCAGCACGCGGCGAATCCCCGGAGAATCGGTGGCGACCGGCTTCTCCATGAAGACGTGCTTGCCCTGCTCGACGGCGTACTCGAAATGGATCGGCCGGAAATGGGGCTGGCTGGTCAGAATCACCACGTCCACGCCCGAGTCGATCGCCTTCTGGTAGGCATCGAAACCCACAAAACGGCGCTCCGCGGGCACATCAATCTGGTTGGTGAGGCTCTCGTGGGACTGGCGGTCGTAACGCCCTTGTTCCGTCTTGGCAAGCGTCTCGAGGCTTGTTGCGATCTTGTCTTCGAACAGGTCGGCCATGGCCCAGAGCTTGACCGGCCCCTTGGTACTCAGGGCTTGCACGATGGCTCCCGTTCCCCGTCCCCCACAGCCGATCAGGGCCACCTTGAGCGTCTCGTCGCCCGCCGCGTGGACGGCCCTCGCCCCGCTGAACGTTCCGGCCAGCGCGGAGGCGGCCAACATCCCGCCTGATTGCCGAAGGAAACAGCGACGGGTCGCGCCCCCCGCTCCGGGTTTCGAAGTTCCAGACATACTCCTTGAGCCTCTACATCTGAGGTGATATTGACCGTTTCATTCTCGGGTAAACGCAGCATCGAAGGCCAAAGCCGAGGAAGGGAAATCCAGCTTCTTCACAAACTCGCAGGCTTCCCGGGCTCCATGCTCGCGATTCATACCGGAATCTTCCCATTCGACCGAGAGCGGTCCCTGGTAGCCGATCCGGTTCAACGTGCGGAGGATCGCTTCAAAATCGACGTCGCCATGGCCCAGCGAGCGGAAGTCCCAACCGCGGTCCGGGTGCCCGAATCGCAGATACGATCCGAGAATGCCCGTGGTGCCGTCCAGGGTCAAGGCCGCATCTTTCATGTGCACATGGTAGATGCGATCCGAAAATTCCTTGAGAAAGCACACCGGGTCGATCATCTGCCACACCAGGTGGCTCGGATCGAAGTTGAAGCCGAAACTCTCGCGGTGGCCGATCGCGGCCAGGGCGCGACGGGCGGTTACGATATCGAAGGCGATCTCGGTCGGGTGGACTTCGAACGCGAACCGTACGCCACACTCGTCGAATACGTCGAGAATCGGGTCCCACATGCGGGCAAAAAATGCAAATCCCTCGTCGATCGTCTCCTCCAAAACCGGTGGAAACCGGTAGAGAAGGTGCCATATCGGTGAGCCCGTGAAGCCGGTGATGATCTCGACGCCGAGGTTCTTCGCCGCCCGGGCCGTGTTCTTCATGGCTTCTACCGCCCAGCGGCGCTTCTTCTCCGCGTCCCCCGCACACTCGGGGGGGGCGAGAGGATCGGTCCGGTAGTCGTCGTTCGGATCGCAGACCAGTTGGCCGGCTGCATGGGCACTGATCGCCCAAACTCGCAAGTGATGGCGATCCAAGAGGTCGAGTCGCTCCTGGCAATACGCTCCGTCGACGCAAGCTCGATCCACGTCGAGAAAATGCCGGCGGCAGGCCAGTTCCAGGCCATCGTATCCCCAACCGGCTGCCTTCTCGGCAATGTCCTCGAGCGTGAGATCCGACCACTGCCCGGAGACGAGGGTTACGGGTCTTGTCATGATCGCGTTTGCCTGTTCTATCGTGACAATCTGCGGGCCATCCACGTCCCGGGCACCGAGAGGACGCAACGGGGAACCGGCCGTTTCAGAGCATGGCCTCCCCGGAAGGACCGAATCGACGGCAGACTCCATAACTACGCAATCCGCCGTCAGCGGTCAATGAGATCTATTGTAAAAACTGTAAGAAATCACGTCGCGCCCGCAGCCCGGTGGTGTATACTCGGCAGGTAGGGTGCGTCTCGACGCACCAATAATTCCCATTTGGCTCACGGTGCATCGAGACGCACCCTAGGGCCATACCGCGGCGATTGATCAACGGAGGCGCGAATGAGCAAGAACACGACACCCCATGTGGCCGTGCTGGTCGACACGGCCACCGGTTGGGGGCGACGCGTGGTACGTGGCATCGGCCGTTATGTTCGCAAGCACGGGCCGTGGGATATCTGGATCGAAGCTCGAGACCAAAGAGCCGCGCTCCGGCTCCCGGTTCGTTGGTGCGGCCAGGGGATCATCGCCAGGGTTCCCGACCACGCCACCGCCCGCCACGTTGTCGCCGCCCGTGTGCCGGTGGTGAACGTTTCCGCCGTCCAACTCAAAGGGATTCACCTCCCGGGTATCCGGACCGACCTCCAGGCCTCGGCCCGAATGGCCGCCGAGTATCTGCTCGATCGCGGTTTCCGGAACTTCGCCTACTGCGGGATCGAGTGGTGGTCGTACACGGATTACCACCGGCGGGGTTTTGCCAAGGTGCTCGGCGACGCCGGTTACTCCTGCGATGTCTACCGACCCAGTGGGCGGAAAGGACCGCGAACGGCTGCCCATATCCAGCAGCGCGACCTGATCGGCTGGCTGGAGCGGTTGCCCAAGCCGCTGGCGGTGCTCACCTGGACCACCAAGTGCGGGCACCAGGTGATCCAGGCCTGCCGTCATGCGGAGTTGCTGGTGCCGGAACAGGTGGCGGTGTTGGCTGCCGACGAGGATGATCTGCTCTGCGATATGTGCAACCCACCTCTGTCGGGCATCGCCCTGACGTCCGAACGGATCGGCTACGAGGCGGCAGCCCTCTTGGACCGGCTGATGCATGGCGAGCCGGCACCGGCGGAGCCGGTGCTGATCGAGCCTTCCGGTGTGGTCACGCGGCAATCCACCGATACACTGGCTATCGACGACGCCGACGTGGCCAGTGCTGTGGCCTACATCTGGCACCACGCCGCCGATCCGATCCAGGTCCGCGACGTGCTTCGGGCGGTACCCGTATCGCGAACGCGCCTCGAACGACGCTTTCAAACTGTTCTCGGCCGCACCCCCGCTGCCGAAATCCGCCGCGTTCACCTCGAACGGGCCAAGCACCTGCTTGCCGAAACCGACATGCCGGTGCCCGAAGTGGCCGTCGCTTCCGGATTCGGATCCCGGGAATACCTCAGCTACGTGTTCAAGTCGCAGACGGGACTAAGCCCGCAGAAGTACCGGATCCGGGTCCGCATACGGTAGGGAACCGAGAGCCCGCCCATGGAAATACCACACGCCCATCGCTGCGATCTGAGCGTGCCTCCCGTGTCGGAATACCTCGATCCGGTTTTTCACGCACACTGGCGCCGACTCTGGCATGGGCACTACGAAATCCCTTATCATGACCTCTTTGATTTGACAATTCTGGACAAACCATTTTCACGATCCAACCGCCGAGGACAGCCCCTTGCCAGAGGACCACTGTCTGCCGACGGCACGACCCGTTCCAGGAAAAGGAAGATTGAGATGAGAGAACACACAACGCGCCGTACTTTTCTGCATCAATCGGCACTTGCCGGTGCCGCATTGGCTCTCCCCTCCCTGATCCCCTCGCACGTAATCGGAAAAGACGGCGCCGATCCGGCCAGCGAAACCATACAACTCGGGGTCATCGGCATCGGCCCGCGATGCACCTACGATCTGACGGCGATCCTCGGATTGAGCGATGTGCGATGCGTGGCCATCGCCGACGTTCAGGCCAGCCGCCGCGAGGCCGGGAAGAGCCTCGTCGACAAACGCTACGAAAACCAGGATTGCGTCCTTTACAGCGACATGCGGGAACTGCTCGATCGCAAGGACATCGATGCGGTCCTGATCGCTACCGGCGATCGCTGGCATGCCTCCGCTTCCATGCTGGCCGCTGAGGCCGGAAAAGATATCTACAGTGAGAAGCCGTGCGGCCTGACCATCGACCTGTGCCAGCGGCTGGACGAAACGATCAAACGCACCAGCCGGATTTTCCAGGCGGGCACGCAGCGCCGCAGCGTCCCCAATTTCCAGCAGGCCGTGGACCTTGTCCACACCGGAAAACTCGGGACCATTCACACGCTTTATGCCAGCATTTATACCCCGCAGATCCTGACGGAGTGGTTGCCTTCTCAACCGACCCCCGACCCCAAGGTGGTCGACTGGAACCTGTGGCTCGGCCCGGCGCCGTGGCGTCCGTACAACGAGAGCTACGTCAGCGGTGGCTGGCGGGGCTATTGGGATTTCGACTCCGGGGCACGACTCCTCGATTGGGGCGCTCACACGCTCGATCTCTGCCAATGGGCCAACCAGGCCGATGACACGATGCCCGTCGAATACGAGCCCCTCGATGACAAGATCATCTGCCGCTATGCCAACGGGGTTCAACTGATCTTCGATTTCCTCAAGGATCCCTTCGGCAATCGAGATCCCCACTATATCACTCGGCTGGGAACATGCCCCGTCCGGTTCGAGGGAGACAAAGGCTCCGTCGAGACCGGCGACTCCGGCGAGATGGTCATCCAACCCGACTCCCTGGCCGCCACAATCCCCGCCTCGGCCGACCGCGTACGCGGCCTCGACGTGTCCGCTCACGCCCGCAACTTCTTCGACTGCGTGAAGACCAGGAAACCAACCGTCTGCAATTCGTCCGTGATGCGCCATTCGCACGTGGCATGCCACGCGGCGGCACTCGCCTGGATTCTCAAACGCAGCCTCAGGCTGGATCCGGCCAAGGAGGAATTCATCGACGACGCTGAAGCCAACGGCCTGCGCAGCCGCCCTGAGCGAAAATTCTGGAACGCGTGACGCACACGGCTTGCCACACCAGTTGATGCAGCTTCTCCGCCGCACGGGTCACGAGGCCCGAGTTGACCTCGCTTCGAGTTGACCCCGCCTCGAGAGAAGTCGGCCGGTTTCATCATCAGTCTCCGCACAGGAGTTCGTGTTCGGAGACTGCCGGCCTCGCGCGGCCCGCACATGCTCGTTTCCGTTTCCTCTGCTCAGCCGCCCCCCTCTCTTTCTCTCGGCCTGTCGTTCCCTTCCTCTTTGGCGGGGTGGCCAATTCTGCCTTCTGATCGGGAGCCCTCTTGCACACGTTCGCTACGCAATATCTGTCCCCTGACTCCCATCCCCCGTCCCCCCTCTCCCCTTTCCCGACCCCCCCCCCCCCTCTCCCCCCCTCCCCCCCCCCCCCCCCCCTTTCCCCCCCCCCCCCCGCCCCCCCCCCCCGACTCCCTTTCCCCCGTCTCCTGACCCCCGTCCCCTGTCCCCCGACCCCCGACTCCCGCTCCCCCGTCTCCTGACTCCCGTCTCCTGTCCCCCGTCCTCTGTCCCCTGTCCCCTGACTCCCGTCTCCCGTCTCCTGTCCCCCGTCTCCTTTCTCTTGGGGGGTGGCCAAGAAAAACGGATGCGCCCACAGGCTTCTGTGCTATACTCTGTACACGCGTATAGATTCCACGAGAAGACATATGTACCCATACGAGAATCCCATGCCTCCATTCCCAACGCCACCGGTCCCACAGCCTTTCCCCATACTCCCCATCCCTCCCTTTCACCCCCCCTTTCGGATTTCGGCCTTTGAATTTCGTCATTTCCTGCTCCCTGCTCCCTGCTCCCCGCTCCTTGCTCCCCGCTCCTTGCCACCCCCCAATTCTCGACCGCGAAGGGCTGATGCATACACATCATCACTAGGTTTTGGCACATACCTAAAAAGGGTGGTAAACACTTACGCTTCGACACAACTTCCTAATATGACAGCGCTATGTTTTTTCAAGACGGGTGGCCTTCGCTTTTGCCCGA
>CAYSCH010000506.1:0-5847 GCA_964429355.1 uncultured Planctomycetaceae bacterium
GCCTGGTCGACCATGGCCTCGCCGGTGCCGACCTCCAACTTGCTGTGCCGGCCCATCCAGGTCTGATAACCGCCGTCGGCGTAGGCCTTGCGGTCGGGAATGTAGCCGATGTTCTCGTTGGCCAGGCCGATGATGCACGTGTGGCGAAACGGTGATCGCCGCCGCAGTTCCAGCCCCAGGCGGGCAAACATCTCACCCGGCACGCCGACGAACACGATGTCGCCCAGCCGGATGACCTGAAGACGAGTCTGGCGCGCCTCGCCCTGCTGCGGCGCCAGTTCTTCGCGCATCTTGCGGAACCATTCGCCTTGGCTCTCGGCGCGTTGCGGCGCATACTTCTCCAGGTACAACTTCACCGCCTCAGCCTCCTTCGTCTCGTCGAAGCGGCGTATGTGGTACGTGAACTGTTGGTTGAGCACCCGGACGGGGCCGGGCAGCGCCGGCCGGAGGCGCGAGAGCGCCTCTTCGATCGCATCGACGACACGGCGGACGCTCTCCTCTGCGGGGACGCCGCTGTTCTTGCAGGTGACGTTGTGCGAGGAGCCGAACGCTCCGGGCAGAAACAGAGTCGTGGCACCGTGCTGCCGCTCGACCTCCAGCGCCGCCAGACCGTAGAAGCAGGGCGACAGGCAGTCTTGACGGATGTGGCCGATGTTGTGCACCGAATGGTTGAACGCCAATCCGGCATATTTGTCGACCGCACGCCGCAGGGCCAGGACGTACAGGTCGGGATCGTAAGGCCCCGTGGGGCGGACAATGTCCTGCTCCTCGTAGCCGTCCCAGCCGATACAGCCATCCTTGAGCAGCAGGCGGCTGTTGCGTCCCACCGTGGCTTCCTGACTCTGGCCGAATTGCACGGTCGCCTGGCCGCCAGGGCCAGCGGCATCGAGCGCCGAAGCCGCCTTGATGGCGGCCTGAACGCTTCCCTCCTCCAAGCGGCGCACGAACTCCGCGCCCGACTCTCCGGGGGTTTCGCCCATGAAGAGGCCGCGATGGGTGTGCGTGGCGCAGATCAGGATGTTGTCTTCCGGGATGCCCGTGGCCGCGGCGATCCCCGTCGCCGCCGAACGCGTCATGGGCAACACGGGGTTCAAGACATCGAGCGAGACCAGGCAGATCCGCTCGTCCGCATCGAGGATCAGGGCGTTTGCCCGAAATTCCCCTTCCCAGGGGCGGCTGAAGATCTTCTGCCGGGCATGAAGTTCCGCCATGTTGTCGTCGGTGAGCCTGACCGATGCCGAGGCGGCGCGCACCGTGCCGGCCGTGTTTTTCGCGTTTTGACCGGCCCGTCCGACCGCCCCATAACAGCTTGTCAAGACGCCGAATCCGCCGGCTGCGGCGGCGCGTACAAGAGTGCGTCGGGTGAGGGTACTCATGATCCGCCTCCTGGTTTGAACTTTGACCCGGACACGAGCCAGATAGGCACGAGCGGCCACGCGCCGTCTATGCTAGCCAAACGGCATGCGGTGTTCAACTTCGCCGCCGGTGGGCCTTGGCTCAAAGCACTCATGCCCTGTCAATGCGTCTGGTCTTCCGGCACGCGACGCCGCCCGGGCGATTCAGGGTGCCTGGAAGAGAAGTTCCATGTCGGCTTTGCCCTTCGGCTTGACGACGAAATCAACGTACCGGCTTTCGCCGACCTCGGAACGGACAAACGTCTGTTCCTGCCCGTTGACCAGGGTTTTTTTGCAGTCCTTGCCGGTTGGCAGGAGAATATGCGCGCGTAGCTCTTGGGCCGGCGATAGAACCCGGTATCGCATTCCGGCGTCTGTCAGGATGTATCGAACGTCGACAAACCGGGCCGTCTTCTCGTAACCGGTGAAGTACCGCAGTTCCGTATAGTCGGTAACCGGGAATCGAGGAGCGAATTCCATGACGTCGTACCCGACGCCCAGATCGCGGATTCCGGCCAACCCTTCATCAATGGCCGACAGCAGAGCTGCCGCTCCCCATGCGCTGGGTCCGCCGCCCTGCGACTGGCCATCGTCGGGCGAGTAGAGGAAATAGATGGCGTTATCGCGTTTGGTCATCTGTTCAAAGCGGCAGAGGATGTCCCAGCCGTAGGATTCGTAGCCGCTGCGGAACGCCGCCTTGGCCAGTTCGCCCGCCATGAAGGGAGAAATGGCGCCGTTGACGTATTTTCCGGGCAAATAGCTGCCAAACTTTTCGTAGGGCGGGTCGATCGAAAACCATTCGGCGAAGGCTTTCGTCGTCTTGCGCCGCGCCAGGTACTCTTCGATAATGGAACGCGATTGCTCGACGGTCGTCACGCCGCGGTTCATGTCGTAGGTGTTCGACAACGACAAGCGGACGTTTTCCTTGTCGTCCAACCCGGCCCCGTCCAAGGGAAGCTGATGGATGAAGAACTTCCCGTTCCAAAGATGACTGAACATGTTGGCTTTCAGATCGCTTGCGCGCTTGCGCCATGCGGTCGCCTTTTCGGAAGCGCCGAGCCGGTCGTTCATCCATGCCAACTGATTCATAGCCTGGAAGACTCCGGAGTTGTCGCCGTGCATGATTCCCATGGGGGTTTCGGCGTTGATGCGGCGATTGGTTCCCGCGCCCGGCCTGTAGGTGAAATCCCACGTGTCGATCGTGAACCCCCGCTTGACCAGCCCGTGCGCCGGGTCCCAGCGTTTGGCGTCCGACGTCGCGTAGGCAATGCCTTTCTCGAGCTTCGGCAAAACCCGCCGGAGCCACTGGTCGTCTCCGGTGACCTGGTAACAATGCATCGCGCCTTCGACGACGAGGTATTCAATGTCGGCCTCAATCTCCAACCGGACGAGCGACTCGTTATCTTCCGGATACAGAACGCGGCAATCCTCGTCGACCATCGCCCAATGCCGGTCGTCCATCTGCTTGACCAGTTCGTAGAAACAGCCGTCTGCCCGCTGCGTATCGATGATAAAATCCAGGAAGGAACGCAGGTCGTATTCCCAGTGGCGGAACCCTTTCATGTTGTGGACGTGGTCCCGGATCCAGTTGTTGTTGCACATCAGAACCCGGCCGTCGACGAAGACCAGGCGGCGTTCGTTGTTGATCGTATTGCGCAGCTTCAGAATCATTTCGCCCAACGCGGAATCTCGAGTCGTCAAGACGCCCGGCAGCCCGACTTCCGGATTGTTATACAGACCGCTCGGTTTTCCGTTGACCCGCATGGCAGGCAGCGGATGCTGGAAGCAGATTTGCGCGCCGTCGTTGATCGTCCATTGGGGCGGTGCGACTGCCTGTTGATCGTTGTTGCCCGCCCAGACGCAGGGTGCGCCAAGCAAAACACACAGGAAATGACCGAGGAAAAGAGTGTGCGTTTTCATTTTTCAGGGCTGCGCCTCGAGCGTCCGGCTGAGCATGGGCGGCGCATAGTAACCCATGAAGGCCACGGCCACGTCGATCCGGTAGATCGGGTCCTGCATCAGGGCGGTGTGCCGGTTGGCGGCCGGAATCGGTGTCGTGTAGATCCGCAGTTCGCCGGGGACGCTGGTGAAGATCTCCTCACGCCAGTCGCCCAGGACGTCGGCGATCGCCACCACGTGGCCTTCGATCGCGGTGGCGTGCTCCTGGCCCCGGTAATCGACGATTTCATTGCGGCGGATGAGTTCGCGCTGGAGATCCGCGTCCCAGTAGACGGGCAGCGACATCGTTCCGTCGCGCTGGTCGCTGATGAGCTGTCCCTGGGCGCTATAGAGCCAGCCCTTGCGGAATTTACGCTGCTGGTCGACGTCGGCGGCATAGCACTCGCAGCCGGGGAACCGGGGGTCGATGTCGGAGCACATACCGTCGGTACCGACGTGCGTGGTCGGCTCATCAAGTTTCCAGAGGATTTTTCCGCTTTGCGCGTCGGCCAGGCACAACGTCGAGTCGGGTCGGGGCGGCTCGATGCCGTAGAAGATCTCCAGCCCCGGGCGCAGGGGGTCGATCTCGCCGACGAAGCAGAAGTCGGGGTGCCCGAGTTCGGTGGTCCAAAGGCCGTTGCCGTTGTCGTCGACCACGGCCGAACCGTAGATGATCTCGTCGCGGCCATCGCCGTCAATATCGGCGGCGTGCATGATATGCGCTCCTTGGGCGCGGTATCGGCCCCGGTCGGCCTCTTCCCGGCTGTCCCAGGCCCAAAGCTGCTGCAACTGTCCGCCAGTGAACTGGTACGCCACCAGCCGGATCGTCGAATACGTTCCGCGGTTGACGACCACGCACGGGGTCTTGCCGTCGAGATAAGCGACGCAGATCTGGTTGCGGCTGGAGAGGTTGTAGTTGTACTTCTCGCCCGGAATCTGGCGCGACGGCCAATCGGTCCGGGCCAATTCGTTGCCGGTCCGTCCATCGAGTACCGAAAAGTATTCCGGCCCCGTCTCGACCCGTCCGTCAGGCCCGCGAGGATCGCCGGTGCCGGATTTCAGGGTGATTTCCGCCCGTCCGTCGCCATCCAGGTCGAAGACGATCATCGGCGAGTACCAGATTCCCCGCTCGATGGCCCATCCGAGGTCCTTGTCCCACATTTTGCGGCCATCGGCCGAGTACGCCTGCAGGTGGTAGGTATCGGGACTGGGCTTCCAGTAACTGGCGGCGGGATCGATATTGTCCTGGGGCGTTTTTATCACGTAGTCGTACCGCTGGTCGCCGTCGAGGTCGCCGACAGCGATCTTCTGGACCGTGGTTCCCGGATCGAGCTGGAAGACGATCGCCGGGTTGGCCTGCGCGCCCGCCGTCGCGTCAACGGTCGCAAGATCGACTTCCTTTCCGTCGACCACGGCGCGCAAGGTATAGCGATAGCGCGAACCCGGGCGGGCGGTGGCGTCGGTGAAATCCGTGGTGTTGGTGATCGGCTCCGGCGTCAATCGCTCGAGGGGGCCGTCGCCTTGCCGGTCGATATGAAAGCCAATCGACTTGGGGTCCGACTCGAGGAGCCGCCAGCCCAGGTGCATGCGGCCCTCGCCTGCAGGACGCGCGACGAGCCCCCGGTCAAGGCGCTCGCAAATCCGGCTGTTCGCGAAACCCGCCACCTTGGGGCGGTCCGGCCGCTCGGGGACGGGAATGAAGGTCAGGCAATCGTAGTAGGCGAAGCCGGGCGGCTCGTGGGCATAACGGTCGTCAACCCAGAGGTCGAAGGTCCCGTCGCGAACCTCGACGACGCCGACGGCCGAGGCCCCGTCGGTGACGCGTTGCCACTGGTTGCCGTCGCGGGAGATCGCCAGCGTCCGCCCCAGCTTGATCTGGACCTCGTAACGGCCCTTGGGGATGCCGGTGATCCGCGTGTGGAGGACGGGAGCTCCTTCCTCCGCGCTCGCCCGATCGGCTTTCGCAACGGGCGATTGAAGCACGACGCCGCCCGACCATTTGCGATCCGCGTCGCTGTCGGTGCTCCAGAGATTCCAGTGCCGATCGGAAGACTGGTCGGATTGCCAGGCGGAGCGTGGGGTGGTGTAATCCTCGGCCTCGTACACCAGGGGCCCGGGCAAGGAAGGGTCGGCAGCAAGGATGGCCAACAGGAGGGTCAAGGCAGGCATCGGTTCGATCTCTCTTTGAGAAATTCGTTGCAGGGCGAATTCCAGGACCGGTGACGATCCACGGCTTCACTCGCCGACCGGCCTTGCGGATGAGTGAAGTACCATGAGCATACTCCCCTGCCGGGCCCCGGTCATCAGGCCGGGGCGTACAGGACCAAAAAAGTTGATCCAGACAGCTTGCTGGCCAATCCGCTCAAATGGCGTGGACGAACGGACTTCGAAAAAGGTAGAATAGGTGTCAACAACAGGAGTCGACCCGTGGCAATCGGCGACGAGGAGATCTCGGCGGCTATCGAAAGGCGGAGACGGTTTGCGCGGCGGATGCGCAGCGGCGAGTCTCCTGAGC
>CAYSCH010000507.1:0-5829 GCA_964429355.1 uncultured Planctomycetaceae bacterium
AACGGTAGACAGAGAGACCATACAATCCGCCACCGAGCAAGAGCGACAAACAAATCCCCGCACACGAGAGGTAAACTCCGACCCGAGCGCCTTCCGCGCGGAGCAGGTTGACCAGTCCTGCGACTCCCAGCATGACGCCGATCAACGGGAGGAACAGAAACCCCCAATGAAAGAACGCCAGGGCCGACAACACTCCCACCACAACACTGCCGACCGACAGAGGGTTGATTGCCTGGTACAGGACAGGCGTATCCTGCCCGTAGTCTTTTTCGTAGTCGTGGTACGTACCTTTGAGTTGTTCTCGGAATTCCGAGGCCATGTTCCATCTCCAAACTATTCCGAGAGCGAGTCGGCCACTTCCGTCCGATAGGCGATCACGGCGGGCAGATAGCCGACGATCGACGCCATGAGGATGAGTCCCGGGATCAAGATAAGTTCAATCGCCTGGAACTGCAGAGCGTGGACCACGACCCCGGTGTGTTCCATGATCTGCGGCGCCAGCAGGCCGATCAGTCCGTGTCCGAGCACGAGGCCGAGGATGCCGCCTCCCAGGGAGAGCAGGATCGACTCCAAGAGAATGATGAGCATCACCGTGGTTCGCCTCGCCCCGAGGGCCCGCATCACGGCGATTTCATGGCGTCGCTCGCTCATGGAATTATAGATACTGACCATCATGCCGATACCGGCCACGATCACGATCATGATGGCAAAGACCAGCAACACCGCCTGGATGTTGCCCACGATCCCCTCCAGCAAGCGAGTGACCTCTTCTGCAGGCGCGGCCGCCTGGGCCTCACCTTCCTGGTTGATGATCTTGGGCAATGCCATGGCCCGTGCGATGCGTTTGTCGTCAGTCCGGATCAGGATGGCCGTGACCCGCCGCCCACCTTCATGTTCGTGATCGTGATCATCCGCTTCGCCTTCGACGGCATGACCGCCGGCGGCAGCGTCCGCCTGCTCCGGGTCGGCAGAGTCCTCGTGTTCATGGGGCTCGGCTGCATGGGCCGCGTGGTCCTCGTTGGCCCCCTGGCCGGCTCCTTCCGGGTGTGCACCGCTGGCGGGAGCCTCCGGAGGTTCCGGGCTGGCAGCGGATTCCGCAACCGCAGTCTCTCCGGGAAGAACGTCGAGATTCTTGTCGTAGTGGCCTCCTTCATGGATCAGCCAGAAACCTTCGATATTGACGAACAACGCACGATCGTTCGCCGTGCCGGTTGGCTTCAGAACTCCCACCACGGTGAATTGGTCGTGTTCCTTCCCCTGATCGGCTTCGACACCGTGGCCTGGCCGGAATTTGTCGCCAACCTTCAATCCCGTTTTTCGTGCCACGGTGGAACCGATCACGGCGCTATAGAAGTCGCCCCAACCGAAATTCTCCCCCTGGGAAAAGAGCCGTTTGCTGTCGGCAAACTTGTCCTGTTCGAGTCGCCTGGCCTCTTCCTTCTCTTCCTCGGTGCCTTGTTCTTCGACCTCGATCTCGACCTGCCGCCGCGAGAAGGGGAGCTCGTCGAACATGTCGGGGGTCGTGCCCACAACGCGGAAGCCCTGGTAGTTGTCACCCACACAGCAGGGAACGGCCAGTTCGACATCTCCCGCGAATCGTCCCGATTCGAATTCCTCGTAAAAGGAAAGGGGAAGCGTTCCCACCGGCTTTCCAATGTGGTAGACCGTGTTGAGCACAAGCTCCAGGCGGCTGCCCTTGGCGCCGACGATCAGGTCGTAACCCTCTCCGCTGCGCCGGAAGGTCTGGGAGACGACCCCGTGGATCACCATCACGCCCACCACGAGAGCCACGCCCAGGCCGATCGACAGCGCGGTCAGACCCGATGCGAGGCGGCGATATTCAACGCTGCGAAGTGCGATTTTCCAGAGATTCATTGCGATTCTACCGAGCGACGATCAAGAACAGTTAATCCTGTGGAGCCCCCGCTGCCTCATTCTGACTTGGATGCCAGGGCACGATTAATTTCCTCCAGACGTTCGACCCGGTCGAACTGCCTGGCCACTTCCGGCGAATGGGTGACCAGCAGGAGCGTCACCGCCTCCTGCTGGCAGGCACCTCGCAGCATGTCGATGACGTGCTGCTGGTTTTTCGAGTCGATGTTGGCCGTGGGTTCGTCCGCCAGAAGGACCTTGGGCCGATTGGCCATGGCCCGCGCGACGGCCACACGCTGCTGCTCGCCGACGGAAAGCTGGGACGGCTTGTGGGTCAGCCGATGCCCGAGCCCGACCCGGTCCAGCAACATCTTGGCCCGGTCGCGATCGGCATGCCCGTCCGCGAACGTCATGCCAATCATGACGTTCTCGATTGCGGAAAAGGCCGGCAACAGGTTGAAGGTCTGGAAGACATAGCCAATCTTCGCCGCGCGAAACTGGTCGCGTTCCGCCTCAGAAAGAACCGCCGTATCCCAGCCGTCGATCAACACTCGTCCCGAATCGGGGCGGCTGATCCCGGCGATCACGTGCAGAAGAGTCGTTTTGCCGCAGCCGCTGTGGCCCACGATCACGATCTGCTCGCCGGCTTCCGCCCGAAACTCCTCGATATCGAGCACGTGGATCGGTGTGCCATCGGGTTGAGAGAAAGACTTCTTGACTTCGCGGAGTTCGAGCATTGTAGACGGCTACCTGGTCGGAAAGGCAGGAGGAATCACCCAAGCGAGGGGGCGTCGCCGCCCCTCGGAGAGGAAGGAAGAGCGGTCTAAGGCGCGCACCACGACCACTCTCACCTGAAACAAAATACCATACGCAGCCCGAATGCCGCTGGTTCATTACCGGACGAGGCAATTCTTCAGGCGGAACAAGGATCGGCCGCTCTCTCCAGAGTATTTGGAGACATGCCGGAAGTCTACCAACGTTTGGCAACTTCGGCCTTCATGAAGGCCAGTGCGTCGGCCGCAAGCTGATCTTCCGTTTCGTACATCTTCCGCCAGATCTTGGTCGCGGCGATCAGCTTTTCCAGGGCCATTCCGAACGCTTCGACAACCATGATCCCGTCGTAGCCGATTTCCTTGAGCGTGTCGAAGTTCTCCGGCCAGCGCACGTTGCCTTTGCCCGGCGTGCTGCGGTCGTTTTCGGAAATGTGGACGTGTACCAGGCAATCCTTGAGGCTGCGGATGGCGCTGGGGATGTTCTTCTCTTCAATATGGGCATGGAATGTGTCGTACATCATGCCGCAGGACGGATGATCGACTTCCTTGACGAAACGGGCGCCGTCGGCCGCCGTATTGAGGAAGTAGCACTCGAATCGGTTGACGTACTCGAGCCCCAAGGTAACGCCGACCTTTTCGGCGTGTTCGGCCACTTTCCGCATCCCGTCCACGCCCCATTTCCATTCGTCCTGCGTCGCGCCCTGGCCGCTGAAACAGCCGAGAGCCGAGTGGAACGGGCCGGCCATCGTCTTGCACCCCAAGGCCGCGCAGCAATCCAGGTTCTTCTTGTTGGCCTCGATTCCCGCGTTGCGAATCGCCGCATCGCTGCTGATCATGTTCTCCGCTGGGCCACGTATCGCGGTCCCCGTCCGCACCAGACCAAGCTCATCGAAACGCTTGTTCCACTTCTCGTAGTTGGCCATGTTGTCCAGATCGAAGACGGGTACCTCCACCACGTCGAAGCCGATTTTCTTCATCCTGTCCAGGTGCGGCAGAGCGGCGTCGTTGAGCGTGTCGGTCCACATCAACAGGTTGAATCCAAATTGCATCTCGTTGTCTCCTGGAAAGAAGTCTCGTGTTGGTTGATTCGTTTCTGAGGTCGCACACGCGTTGATCGGAAGGCCGGCCGAACGGCTTGGGCTGGCAACCCGATCTCTCGCATCGGAGCCGTGTCTTCGCTCGACCACGCTTCTCGCGCCTGCCGACCTTTCCCGCTACATCCACTGGTTGAAGTGCTATGGGGCCTCGCCATCGGCCACGGGAATCCCGTCGAGCAACTCTTCCTGACGCAATCCCACAATACGGCGCGCCTCCGGAAAGATGCGGCAGAACGTTTCCGGCAGCCGGTTCAGCCCCACCCGGCCCATGACCTGGTTCAACCGTACGAACAGTTTGCCATCCTCGGCGTAGTCCGACAAGACGCGGGTCGTCCGAAACCGCTCCAGCATCCACGCCAGACGCTCGGTCGGCCTTGGCGCCATACGGTTGACGGCCGTTTCGATTCTCATCGGATCGACCGCCCCCAACGCCTGGTAGTAGCCCTCAAAACGGGCCGGGTGGCTGGCAATGAGAGCGGCATCCAGGAGAACTTCGACCAGCAAATGGCCCAGAAATGCCGGGCGAAAACCCGCGTCCGCCCCCAACTCATCCCGAGCCATGACCGTCAGTGCGATCGACAGCTCGGCGAATGCTCGCGTCGCGTGAAATCGGGCATCGTCGCGCAGATGCTGGAGCACACCACCCGCTATGGCTGCCACCTCAGGCTGCGAATCGACAAGGAACGGTACCACGTGCTTCCGGCGGATGCGGACCTTGCGGTCCACCACGGTGAGCCAATCGGGAATCCCTGTCGCGACGGCAAAATAGGGGTTATCAAGGAAGGGCAAGGCGTGGGCGAAGTAGTTCATTAGTCGCGTGCTGCACCCCTCAAGCGGGTGACTGGACGATTGGCCCGCAAGAACTGTCACAGTAGGGCGGTACACAATTTGTAGTCGGTTCGACTACAGAAGGGAATAAGGGCCGTGAACAATCAGAGAAGCGTCTTTCCGATCTCGCCCAATCGACTGGCAGAATGGATCGAGAGAAAGGGACCCGACCGGTATTGGACGGTCGATGGAGATCGCGTCCTGAGAAACCGAAGTCGGTTGCTGGGGATTTCCAAATGGCCGTCTCCATCGCTGGTGTTTCTGCGACCCCCTGAGCGACCGTTTTTCGGTGATTGTATCCCGCGACTCCACTTTGGGGGGGTGGCAACGCCCGCCTCTCCCGGTTCATGATAGGGACAAGATGGAATTTCCTCTCACCGCTTGCCTGTCATCGGAGTTCTCGCTGTGACCCGCCGCCTGACCGCGCTGATCCTGTGTGTGGCCGTCTTAGTTGTCGTCTCCAATTGGTTCCAGGCGGCTGAGCCGGACTCTGTGGGAGAAGTCGGCAAGGTCCGGACCTGGACCGACGCATCCGGCCAATACACAATCGAGGCGGCCATGGTCACCTTTGCCGACGACAAGGTGCATTTGCAGCGCACCGACGGTTCGCAACTGGTCGTGTCCGTGGATCGGCTCAGCAAGTCGGATCGCGGCTACATCATCGCGGAAATGTCCCGGCGAAGAAGGGCCCAGCGTCAGACCGAGCCCAAGGCCGAGGCGGAACCCGATTCATCTTCCGAAATGCCCGCCGCTGCCCCCGCCGCCGCTTCCACACCCGTAGCAACCGCCGACTGGCCCGGCTGGCGGGGCCCCACGCGTGATGGGAAGTCCCCTGATACTGGTCTGCTGAAGAATTGGCCCGAGGATGGACCTCCGCTGCTGTGGCGGGCCCAGGGAATCGGTACGGGTTACTCGTCCGTTGCTGTGGTCGGCGGCAAAGTCTACACCACCGGAAAGATCGACGAACGATTGGTGATCTCCGTTTTCGACAGCGACGGAAATCGGGTCGCCCAGGTTCCTCACGATATGGCCTGGACCAAGAACTATCCCGGTGGCCGATCGACGCCCATGATCGACGACGGGAAGCTCTACCTCGTCTCGGGCCATGGCCTCGTGGGCTGCTACGACCTGAAATCGATGCAGAAGAAATGGTCGGTGCACATGAGCGATTTCGGCGGCAGCCCGCCCGAATGGGGCTATGCCGAGTCGGTTCTGATCCTCGGTAACCTGGCCGTCATCACTCCCGGCGGATCGAAGTG
>CAYSCH010000508.1:0-5784 GCA_964429355.1 uncultured Planctomycetaceae bacterium
GGATCCCGTCCACAAAGTGTCGATCATTCCTCGGGGACTGGCGGCTCTGGGCTATACAATGCAGCGCCCCGAGGGGGACCGTTACCTGATGACCCAGAGCGAGCTGGAGAGCCGTATCCAGGTGCTGCTGGCGGGCACCGTTGCGGAGGAAATCATCTTCGAGGACGTTTCCACCGGCGCCCAAAATGACCTGGAGCGGGCCACCGAGATCGCACGGCGAATGGTCATGGAGTTCGGCATGAGCCGTCTGGGGCGGGTCGCCTATCGCGAAACACCGGGAAATATCTTCCTCGGAGGCGGCGCCGAAATGCCCCGCGATCGCTACTACAGCGAACGTACCGCCCGGGAAATCGACGAAGAGATCCGGCGGATCTTCGACGAATCGCTCGAGCACGTCCGCCATATCCTCGAGGCTCGCAACGAAGCCCTCGTAGCCTTGGCCACCCGACTGATTGACAAAGAGGTGATCGACTACGAGGAATTGAAGCAGATCGTCGAAGAGGCATCGCCAAGTCCCAAGATCGTGCCGGGCACCGAGGGATCGTCGAAACGTATTCCATCTTCCAAGACGCCTGACCGCGAAGCCGAGAGCCAGCCGCGAGAGACCGGCGAAAACCACGGCTGAGGAAGTGTCCCGCGAAGCTGGGGCTATTGTCCGGTCGCCGGACGAGGCGGAAAGAGCTGGTCGAGGCGCCAGTTGTAGGTCCGTTCAAGGGCCAGGCGCACCACGCCGGTGATCTCCCGGCGGGAAATCGGCTTCGCCAAGACGGAAAAGGCGCTGAGAATACGGGCCTGCTCGACAATCCGCTCGTCAAGATTGGCGGACATGAGGATACACGGCAACAGGGCCTTGAACTGCTTCAGAAGCCGAATTGTCTCCAAGCCCGTCAATTTGGGCATGTGCATGTCGAGCAGCACAAGATGAACCTCCTCTCGGCGCACGATCTGGACGGCCTCTTCGCCGTCCGCTGCCGTTAACGTCCGAAAACCGTGCGGTTCGAACACAAACTGCAGCGTCTCCCGGAAGGCGAGATCGTCGTCCGTGATCAATATGGAGGGTGCTGGGGTCGATATGGCGTCGCTCATCATGCCACAACAGACTCCGTGGGAAATGCTCCAGGCCATCGGCCGAAGCGTTCGGCAGCATTCTCAGGAAAAGCGACCTGAGAAGAGGCTACCACCAACCCCAATTGGAGAGCAAGTTGAATACCAATTGGAGTGAATCTGGCTCTCTCGTTGAATAGGCGACACAAGTTCCATCACAATAGTAGTTTAATTCGCGTTGCCGTTTGTGACTACGGCAAGATAGGCTGCCAGATTCCTCCGAGACTTCGTCAGAATGTGCCAATCACGGTGCCATTTTGGCAGGCTTTCAACGGCGAGCCGCCCAACAGGCGAATTCGCCAGCGACCGAAATCGCCAGGAGTTGGCCGTCGCTTCGTCGCGACCGAAACGGGCGAGTTCAGCGGTGGAGGGCTGTGAGTTGCCGAAACCGCGGGGGCATGGATATACTTCCCTGTTTTCCGGACTCCCCCGCCAGATTGCCCCAAGCAAACTGCGAGCGTGGTTCATCCACCTCTCGATGATTCTCCCGAAAGGCCAGACGTGCAGTTCTTCGATTGCGCTTCGATTTTTGGGCGCCACGAGTTTCTTGTTCGACGGCTCCACTCCCTGAGCGGTCTGATTCCAATTGGGGGGTATCTTGCTTTCCATCTGGCGACGAATGCGGCGATTCTCGATGGCGTGAGCGCCTACCAGCATCGAGCCGATCAGATCCATCGACTGGGCCCGACGACGATTCTGGTCCTTGAATGGACGGTGATCTTCCTGCCAATTCTGTTTCACGGAATCGTGGGCATGCTGATTGTGTGCCGGGGCAAACGGAACCTGGCGCAGTATCCCTACGCGGGTAATATCCGCTACACCTTGCAGCGGGCCACCGGGGTGATCGCCATGATATTCATCCTCTGGCACGTGTTTCAGATGCATGGGTGGTTTCGTTGGCAATGGTGGGTGGACTCGATCGCCCGTCCGCTAGGAGGCGCACGGTTCGATCCGACGGCGGCAATGACGGCCCCCGAGGTGATTCAAAGCTCTTGGATCATCGTCGTTCTCTATGCAATTGGCACGTTGGCCTGCGTCTACCACCTGGCCAACGGGCTTTGGACGATGGGGATCACTTGGGGCATCTGGACAAGTCCGCGAGCCCAGCGAATGGCCAACATTCCCTGCATGCTGGTTGGACTGCTCCTGGCGGTTGTAGGCATGGGCGCCCTGTACGGAATGTGCACGGCCGACCTTTCGGCCACACCTGTCGTCGGGGGAGAACCGCCAGTGCGATCTCATACCAATCTCGACCTCGGATACGAAGGCACTTTGAGTGGGACTGAATCGAATAGAGAAGGCAGAATCTGATGACGAAACCCAAGGTCGTGGTGGTCGGTGGTGGGCTGGCCGGCCTGTCGGCGACCATGCAACTCGCCCAGCTCGGGGTCGACGTGGACGTGGTCAGTCTGACTCCGGTCAAACGGTCGCACAGTTGTTGCGCCCAAGGTGGCATCAACAGCGTCAACAACCTGACTCGCCAGTTGGGCGACAACGAGTGGAAACATTTTGACGACACGGTTTACGGGGGCGACTTTCTGCAGCATCAGCCCCCCGTCCACGAGATGGCCGAGTGGGCTCCCAAGATCATCGAATTGATGGACCGGCTCGGCGTCACCTTCAATCGGACACCAGAGGGTTTTCGTGACCAGCGACGGTTCGGCGGCACCCTTTACGCCCGAACGGCCTTTGCCGGCGCCACGACCGGCCAGCAGCTCCTTTACGCACTCGACGAACAGGTGCGCCGCTGGGAGGAGCACGGGCATGTGACCAAGCACGAGTTCTGGGAGTATCTCGGGCCCGTGCTCGACGACGCCGGCGAGTGCTGTGGCTGCGTTGTCCAGGACCTGGTGAGCATGGAAATCCGCGCGCTGCGGGCGGATGTTCTGATTATCGCCTCGGGAGGCTGCGGATTGATCTACGGCCGGTCGACGATGTCGATGGCGTGTACCGGAAGCGCGGCGAGCAGGACCTTCCAGGCTGGAGTGCACTATGCCAACGGCGAGTTCATCCAGGTTCATCCGACGGCCATCCCCGGGGCCGACAAGCTTCGCCTGATGAGCGAGTCGGCACGCGGCGAGGGGGGACGTGTCTGGGTGTCGCGAACTCCGCAGGATCCCCGGCACCCAACCCAGATTCCGGAAGCGGATCGCTACTACTTCCTCGAGCAGCGCTATCCCAAGTACGGCAATCTGGTGCCGCGCGACATCGCCACGCGGGAGATATTCAACGTCTGCACCAAGGAAGGTCTCAGCGTCGAGAAGGATCGCATGTGCGTGTACCTCGATGTGAGTCACCTCGCCAAGGACGAGCTGGATCGCAAGCTCGGGGGAATCCTGGAGATCTACGAGAAGTTCCAGGGCGTCGACCCGAGGGAAGTACCCATGAAGATCTTCCCGGCGGTTCACTATTCCATGGGTGGGCTATGGTGCGGCTACGAGCGAACGACCGAAGGCCGGCTCCAAGTGGGCTCGCCGCGAAACCACGAAACGAATATTCCCGGGATCTATGCGATCGGCGAGTGCGATTATCACTATCACGGCGCGAACCGACTGGGTGCGAACTCGCTCATCGCCTGCATCTTCTCGGGCCTCATAACCGGCACCGGCGTGGCCAACCGGATCAAGTCCAACGGCCGCCCCCTGGCCGCCGAGCGGAGTTCGTCGCTCTTCGATCGGGCTACCCATGCCAAACAGGCCGACTACAAGGCCCTCCTGTCTCGCGACAGCCAAGGCGACAATCCGTACGAGATTCACCAGGAGCTCGGCCGGATCATGACCGAGACCGCCACGGTCGTGCGTCACAACCCGGACCTGGAGAGGGCTTTGTCGAAGGTGCACGAACTCCAGGAACGTGCCAAGAAGTGTTCCCTCTCCGACACCGGAAACTGGACGAATCAGAACGTCGTGTTCACCCGGGCGCTCCAGGACATGTTTCCCCTGGCCAAGACGATTCTCAAGGGGGCCTTGGCACGCGACGAGTGCCGCGGCGCCCACTTCAAGCCCGAATTCACCATGCCTCACATCGACGCCCAAGAACCGATCGAGCGGCGTCGCCAAGCGGAAGCATGGTGTAACCGGTTCGAGGAGAACAACGCCAAATGGCTCAAGTCGACCATCGCGACGCTCGACCCGGACGGTGAGCCCGTGCTGACCTATGAAGAGGTCGACACGTCGTTGATCCCACCGAGGCCCCGCCTCTACGGCGTTGTCGGCGGCGAGGTAATCGAGGAGGTCTGGAAAGAGCGGAGTCGAGGAGCTATCCATGCATGAGACGACCTCTTCGCGGCAATTCAAAGTCGTAGTCCTGCGGCAGGACGGACTTGGCGGGCCGAGCTACTGGCAGAGTTTCGCCGTTCCCTACGAAGCCGACATGAATGTGATCAGTGTGCTACAGAAGATTGCGGCCCTGGGCAAGACGGCCGAGGGTAAGGCGGTCGCGCCCGTTGCCTGGGACTGCAACTGCCTCGAAGAGGTCTGCGGCGCCTGCACGATGGTGATCAACGGCAAGGTCCGCCAAGCCTGCACGGCCCTGGTCGATCGGTTGCTCGAGGACGATCCTGAGAGAATCGAACTGCGGCCAATGACAAAATTTCCGGTGATTCGCGATCTGATGGTCGATCGTTCGCGGATCTTTGCCACGCTCAAGAAGGTCAAGGCCTGGCTGCCGGTCGACAGCTACTACGACATGGGCGAGGCAGCCCGCCAATCCCAGGACAATCAACAGATCGCCTACGTCTTGAGCAAGTGCATGACGTGCGGGTGCTGCCTGGAGGCCTGCCCCCAGTATCTGAAGATCGAACTGACTCGCCTTGAGGGGGAGACAGATGAACAGTTCCGGGCTCGCGAAGAGGAGGCCTTCTTCCGCTCCTTCATGGGGGCCGCGGCGATTGCCCAGGTCGACCTTTTCAACACCAATCCGATCGGCCAGATGAACTCGCGGGACCGGCTCGACGCCCTGGTCTCGGAAGGGGGTATCCAGGTCTGCGGCAACGCCCAGAACTGCGTCAAGGTTTGCCCCAAGGAAATCCCCCTGACCACGTCCATCGCCCGGATGGGCCGCGCCGCGACCGTCCACACGCTCAAGCAGTGGTTTGACCGCTGATTCTGGCAGCGGATGGAATCAGCGCTGGGGCACCGTTGTCAGTTGTCATTTGCGGAAAAGGCGTCGGGAGACAGGGGGCAGGGCGATTCTTCACAATCTGGATTGAAAACGCGACTGGCGAGCGAGGGTGAAGGACGAAGACGTTGTCGCTTACGCGTCGGGGTCAAGGAGGCAGCGGGGGAGGGGGTCTCGCTGAAGCGCGGAACCGGCGTCTGCATGGGGTAAAGGCCACAATTTCGTACCGCATGGGGCTGGTGCGCCGAAATGGCACTCGGGCGAGAGAGGTTTGCGCAAGTCCTAATAGTGAACGCATTTACAGATTTGAGACGAATTGTAACTGTGACCCCCACAAGTTAGGTATGCTCCGAAGCTAATTCACACTAGGTAGGAGCAGGGAGCAGAGGTCAGAAGTCAGAGGGTCAGAGGTCAGAGGGGACGTCGAGGGACACGAGCGACGATTTCGCGGTATCCGGGAGCGGGGAGCGGCGTTGCGGTGAAGTCTGGAAGGGCTCGCACAGAGGCGCGGAGGTTGAGGGAAAAACGAAGACACCCGACGGGTCTGATCGCTTCACGGAA
>CAYSCH010000509.1:0-5628 GCA_964429355.1 uncultured Planctomycetaceae bacterium
CCTCTGACCTCTGACCCTCTGACCTCTGACCCTCTGACCTCTGACCCTCTGACCTCTGACCTCTGACCTCTGACCCTCTGACCTCTGACCCTCTGCCAATGACCTCTCACGGGCATATTTCCCTTCGCGGCGTCGAAGTCCACAACCTTCAGGGAATCGATCTGGATATCCCCCACCGGAAGCTGATCGTTTTCTGCGGGTTGAGTGGCAGCGGCAAGAGCAGCCTCGCCCTCGATACTCTCTATGCCGAGGGGCAGCGGCGCTATATCGAGAGCTTCTCGGCCTACACCCGCCAGTTCCTCCAGCGTCTGGAGAAGCCCGAGGCGGAGCACATCGACGGCATCCCCCCCGCGATTGCCGTAACCGGCAAGAACGGCAACCGCTCGAGTCGATCGACCATCGGCACCGCCACCGAGACCGCCGACTACCTCCGCCTCCTCTACGCCAAGATTGGCCACGTCTTCTGCAATCGCTGCGGCCGTGAGGTTCACCGCGATTCGCCGCAGACGGTTGTCCGCGAGCTGGAAGCCCTGCCCCCAGGCCTTCGGTTCATGGTTGCCTTTCCCGCGGTCCACGAGGCCGGCGACGAACCGGAGAACTTGACCGCTTCGCTCCGCGAAAAGGGCTTCGTGCGGCTCCTGGTTGAAGCTCATACCGTACATCTTGCCGATGGCCAGGTGCTGCCGGCTGGAACCGGTGCGGTGGAGGTTGTTGTTGACCGCCTGGTCTCCGGTTCCGATTCGATCCGAATCCACGACTCGCTGGAAACGGCCTTCGTCCACGGAGAAGGCCACTGCTCGGTGCTCATCGACGCGTCTGGCGAAGCCAGCCATAGCCTGCCCGGACAATTGGAGACAGTCGACGATCGGCCCTGGAAACGCATTGCCTTCAGTTCCCAGTTCGCCTGCGACGACTGCCAACTGAATTACCCCGATCCGGAACCGCGGCTCTACAGCTTCAACAGTCCCCTCGGCGCCTGCCCGGAGTGCGAAGGGTTCGGCAACACGATCGATATCGACATGGACCTGATCGTGCCCGAGCCCGGCAAGTCGATTGCCGATGGGGCGATCGCTCCCTGGAACAGCCCGGCCTACCAGCACGAACTGCAGGAGCTGCTGGCCCTTGCGGCCGATTACCACCTTCCGCTGGACGTGCCCTTCTCGCAGCTTGAGCCGGCGCACTTGGAGCTGATCACCGAAGGAGTGCCCGAGCGCCAGTTCGGTGGTCTCAAGGGGTTCTTCGCCTGGCTCGAGCGGCGCAAGTACAAGATGCACATTCGCGTCTTCCTGAGCCGGTGGCGGAGCTATCGCCCCTGTCCCAGTTGCCACGGCTCCCGCTTGCGCCCCGAGGCGCTGGCCACGCAAATCGGCGGGAAAAACATCGCCGAGATCTCCGCCATGAAGATCTCCGTCGCGGCAGAGTTCTTCAAGAGGCTCCAGCTTTCCGATTGGGAGCGGAAGGTCGGCCGCATGATGATCGATCAGGTCCTCGCTCGGCTCGGCTACCTGGAGACGGTCGGATTGGGTTACCTGACCCTCGATCGCACGCTGCGGACCTTGAGCGGCGGCGAGATCCGCCGAGTCGCCTTGACTTCGGCCCTGGGCTCGAGCCTGGTCAACATGCTCTACGTTCTCGATGAGCCTTCGATCGGGCTCCACGCCCGCGATATCAATCGGCTCCTCACGGCCATCACCGGCCTCCGCGACCGGGGAAACACGGTGGTCGTCGTCGAACACGAAGATGCCATCATTCGGGCCGCCGATCAGGTCGTCGAGATCGGTCCCGGTGCGGGCGAACGCGGCGGACGGATCGTCTTTCAGGGAACGCCCAAGGAAATGGAGGAGTCGCCCGACAGCCTGACGGGCGATTACCTCGCCGGCCGCCGCGGGGTCGTCGTCAGCGGCCGTCGCAGGCCCCCGGACCATGGTTGGGTCCGCCTTGCCGGCGCCCGGGGCAACAACCTCGACAACGTCACCATCGAGTTTCCCCTCGGCGTGTTGTGCCTGGTGACCGGCGTCAGCGGATCGGGAAAGAGCACTCTCGTGCAGGGTACGCTCTATCCGGCCCTCTGCCGCCGGTTGCGAAAAGATGCCGAGAAGCCTTACGACTACGACGACGTATTCGGTGACGGCCAGATCGACGACGTGATCATGGTCGACCAGAGCCCCATCGGCCGCTCGCCCCGTTCCAACCCCGTGACCTACCTGAAGGCCTTCGACGAGATCCGAGCCGTGTTCGCCAGCACGGTGGAGGCTCGCACTCGCGGCTACACGTCGAGCCATTTCAGCTTCAATGTCGACGGCGGCCGCTGCTCCGCCTGCCAGGGCGACGGCTACACGGAAATCGACATGCAGTTCCTCGCCGACGTGTTCATGAAATGCACCCAGTGCCGGGGAACCCGCTACCGCGACGAGATCCTCGAGGTAACCTACCGGGGCCGCAACATTGCCGAAGTGCTCGAGATGACCGTTCGCGAGGCCTTCACCTTCTTCCGCGGCCGGGCCAAGGTCCAGGCCAAGCTCAAGCGGCTCATCGATGTGGGGCTCGACTACATTCGCCTCGGCCAGCCGGCGGCCACCCTCTCCGGAGGCGAGGCCCAGCGGCTCAAGCTGGCCGGCTACATGTCCAGCGCTCGTCGGGGCCGGTGCCTGTTCCTGCTTGACGAACCCACGACCGGACTCCATTATTCCGATGTGGTGCAGCTTCTGGACTGCTTCGACGCCCTGCTCGCGGTGGGCCACTCGTTGATCGTCGTGGAACACAACCTCCAGATGATGCGAGCCGCCGACTACATCATCGACATGGGCCCCGGAGCCGCCGAAGAAGGCGGCCGCATCGTCGCCAAGGGTACCCCCGAAATGATCGCCCACAACGAACAATCCATCACCGGAACATTCCTCCGCGATTTGCTCCAACTCCCATGACCCCCGCTCCCCGCTCCGATCTCCCCTGCTCCCTGCTCCCTGCTCCCTGCTCCCTGCTCCCTGCTCCCTGCTCCCATCTCCGATCTCCCATCTCCGATCTCCCATCTCCGATCTCCCATCCTCTGACCCTCTGACCTCTGCCCTCTGACCTCTGTCCCCTGCTCCCCTCCCCCCTGCCATGACCGACCTTGCCCGTTACGTCCGCCAGATGCGATTTGCCCCCTTTGGCGAAGAGGGGCAGCGGCAACTTACCCAGAGCCGGGTCCTGGTCTGCGGCTGCGGGGCCCTCGGCAGCGTCCTGGCCGGCACCCTGGTCCGCGCTGGCGTCGGGCATGTTCGCATCGCCGATCGCGACTTCGTCGAGACCACGAACCTCCAGCGCCAGGTGCTCTTCGATGAAGAAGATGTCCAGCGGCAGCTCCCCAAGGCCGTCGCCGCGGCCGAAAAGCTCCGCCTCGTCAATTCCCAGGTCGAGATCCAGCCCATCGTAGCCGATGTCGACCACACCAACCTGCACCGGCTGGCCGCAGGGGTCGATCTGATCGTCGACGGCACCGACAATTTCCAGATCCGGTTTCTGCTCAACGACTACGCAATCAAGCACCAGGTTCCCTGGGTCTACGGCGGATGTCTCGGCGCCGAAGGGCAGACGATGACCATCCTGCCCGGCCGCACCCCCTGCCTGCGCTGCCTGATCGAGGACTGCCCTCCGCCCGGCTCGACCCCCACCTGCGACACCGCCGGCATCCTCGCCCCCATCGTCGGCGTGATCGCCTCGATCGAAGCCATGGAGGCCATCAAGATCCTCAGCGGCAACCTCGACGCGGTTTCGCCGGGCCTGGCGGTGATCAACCTCTGGACCGGCCAGTTCCGCCGCATCGACACCAGTGGCCTCCGCGACCAGGCCGACTGCCCTGCCTGCCGCCACGGCGAGTTTCCCTGGCTCGACGGCCGCCAGGCGGGCCACTCCGCCGTCCTCTGCGGCCGCAACGCCGTCCAACTCAGCCATACGGGCGGTTCGGTCGACCTCGACGACCTGGTCCAGCGGCTCGCAGGCGTCGGCCAGATCAATCGCAATGCCTTCCTCCTCCGCCTGCGAGTCGACAGCTACGAAATCACCGTCTTTCGCGACGGCCGCGCCATCGTCGCCGGAACCGACGACGTCGCCGTCGCCCGCACCCTCCACGCCAGGTACATTGGCAACTAACTCCTCCCCATGCACGCAGAAATCCTTGCCATCGGCGACGAAATCACCTCCGGCCAGCTCCTCGACACCAACTCCCAGTGGCTCAGCCAGCGACTCGAGGAACTCGGCATCCGCGTCCTCTATCACACGACCGTCGGTGACGAACTCCAGGCGATCACCGACGTCTTCCGCCAGGCCATCGACCGGGCCGACGTGATCATCGCCACCGGCGGACTCGGCCCCACCGCCGACGACCTCACCCGTCAGGCCATCGCCGGCGCCACCGGCCGCCGGCTGCTCATCGACGCGGCGGCCCTGGCCCATGTTCGCGACATCTTCGCCCGTCGCAAATACCCCATGCCCTCCTCAAACGACGTTCAGGCCCTTCTGCCCGAGGGCGCGCGGATGATCCACAACCCCAACGGTACCGCACCGGGAATCCAGATGGCGATCTCCCGACCCGGCAAGGGCGACTGCCACGTCTACGCCCTTCCCGGCGTGCCTGCCGAGATGCGCGAGATGTGGTTCGGCTCTCTCCTGACGGCCTTGCACGCCATCGGCGGCGGCCGCCGAGTCGTCCGCCACCGCAAAATCAAGTGCTTTGGAGCCGGCGAGAGCAAGGTGGAAGAAATGCTCCCCGATCTGATCCGCCGCGGCCGTCAGCCCCGGGTCGGCATCAATGCCAGCGGCGCCACGATCATCCTCCGCATCACGGCCGAAGGCGCCAGCGACGAGGAGTGCTGTGCCGCCATGGAGCCCACCGCGGCCACGATCCGCCAGTGCCTCGGCGACCTGGTTTTCGGCGAGGGCGACGACGAACTCCAGCACGCCGTCTGCCGGCTGCTGATGTCGTGCGGCAAGACCCTGTCCACAGTCGAGTGGGGAACCGGCGGCCTGGTGGCCGACTGGCTCACCGCCACGCCCGAGTCCGAGGCGGTCTTTGCCGGCGGGCTCGTCGTCACCAGCGCCCCGGCCGCCGAGCAAAGCCTGGGTATTCCCGCCGATCTCTTCGCCGAGCACGGCCCGATCAGCCAGCAGGTGGCTGCCGCCATGGCAACCGCCTGCCGTGCCCGGTTCGGCACCGACTACGCCCTGGCCGTCGGCCCTTTCCCCCAGTTCGATCCCCAGGCCGAATCACCGGCAACCTTCCACCTCGCCCTGTCCGCCCCCAACGGCCTATCCACCAAATCCTTCCCCTACGCCTCCCACCCCGCGATCCTCAAGTCCCTCTGCGCCAAGCGCGCCCTGAACCTCCTCCGCCTCACCCTCCTCCCCCCCACCCCCTGACTTCTGACCTTTGACCCTCTGACTTCTGACCTTTGACCCTCTGACCTCTGACCCTCTGACTTCTGACCTCTGACCCTCTGACCTCTGACCTCTGACTTCTGACCTCTGACCCTCTGACCTCTGACCTCTGACCCTCTGACCCTCTGACCTCTGACCTCTGACCCTCTGACTTCTGACCTCTGCCCCTCTGACCTCTGACCCCCCTCCTTCTTCCCCCCCCCTCTCTCCCCC
>CAYSCH010000510.1:0-5603 GCA_964429355.1 uncultured Planctomycetaceae bacterium
ATGAGTGTCCATCGGTACCGCCGAGCATTCTGCCCGCAAACCGCAACGATCGTCCGCCCCGCCGACATCGCGTGGTCCGCCGTGAAGAATCGGGCTCGATTCGCCAAAGGAACTCGACGTACTGTCAATTTAACCTCCTCCGGCTCAATGGACCAGTATTTTTCGGCCATTCGAGGGGGATTTGGGGACCATTGGGTCTGTTTACATCCCTTTCCAGAAAAACCTGATAATTGCGCCACGGAGCTCGCCTCCCGATCCCCATACCGATCTAGCTATTTCGGGTGGTTTTGACATGCCACCAACCTTCTCCCCGAAAACTTCTACCGGGATTTCCAAATCGTCCGCATTTGGTAGAATGCGAAATTCGGCATTTGTCGAAATCCTATTGGTAACCTCCACAGCACAAATCAGGCGGCTCTCCACTGTTCAAAAGAGTCGGCCTCTTGAAACTTGACGTGATCTGGCGACTCGGAGACTTCTCGCATGGCCAAAGGCGGAAAAAAGAAGAAGGTTGAAACGGTTTTCCTCGTCTGCGACGATTGCGGCGAATACAACTACACCCTTCGGCGTAAGCCCGGCGGCGAGAAGCTCAAGCTCTCCAAGTACTGCCCCCGCACTCGCCAGCACACGCTCCATTCCGAAAAGAAGAAGTAGAGTAGTCAGCGTCTCTTTTCGACCACGCGACGTCGCCGTCCGATCCTGTCCGCAAAGAGCCCTGACTTAACCTGGGACTCTCCCACGCGCCTGGGTGCGTTCGGTCGACAGCTCTGTCAGCGGTCGCAAAGAGCGCTTCCCGCGGGCGAACATGGCTGGGTCGGCAATCGTTTTGGGATTGGCTCTTCAGCCATGGGCTGGTTCGGATGCAGGCCCCTGTGAGGTTCTCCCATGCCGAAGCGATGGCGAATTCATCCCCACGATGGCGACCACATCGCCCGCCTGCAGCAGACGGCCGGTGTATCGGCAGTCGTGGCTCAACTCCTCATCTGCCGCGGCATCCGCGACGCCGGCGCCGCTCGCGAGTTCCTCGATCCCAAGCTCTCCAACCTTCGCGACCCCTGCCTCCTCCCTGATTGCAGCGCGGCCGCGGAGCGGTTGCATGAAGCCGTCCGCGCTGGCCGCCGGATCACCGTCTACGGCGACTACGATGTCGACGGCATGACGGGCACGGCCATTCTTCTGAAGTGCCTGCGACTGCTCGGTACCGAGGCCAACTACTACGTCCCCAGCCGGATCGACGAAGGCTACGGCATGAACCACGAGGCCCTCCGCTCCCTGGCCCAGCGCGGTACCCAGGTCCTCGTCACCGTCGACTGCGGAATCACCAGCGTCGCTGAAGCCGAAACGGCCCGCGAGCTTGGCATCGACCTGATCGTCACCGACCACCATGAGCCGGCCGGCCGGCTGCCTCTGGCCCAGGCAATCGTGCATCCCAGCCTGCCCGGCCGCAACTACCCCTTTGCCGGACTGAGCGGATCGGGAGTCGCCCTCAAGCTGGCCTGGGCCCTCTGCCAGCAGGCGTCGGGCGCCAAACGCGTCAGTCCCCGAATGCGAGATTTCCTCGTCTCCGCAGTCGGCCTGGCCGCCATGGGAACCGTCGCCGACGTCGTCCCCCTGGTCGACGAAAACCGGGTCCTGGTTCGCCACGGCCTGGTCAGCCTGAAGGACAAGCCGGGCCTGGGGCTCCAGGCCCTCATGCGGATCACCGAGCTCGACTCCAAGCCCTTTCTCGACTCGGAAGACATCGGCTTCACCCTCGGCCCCCGACTCAATGCGGCCGGTCGACTGGGCCAGGCCCAACTGGCCATCGAACTGCTGGTCACCGATCGGGCCGACCGAGCCGAGGAGTTGGCCCGCTACATTCACGGGCTGAACGACAGCCGCCAGAAACTCGAACGCAGCATCTACCTCGCCGCCAACAAGCAGGCCCAGGAACAGTTCAATCCCCAGGAAGATGCCGCTCTCGTCCTCGTCGACCGCGGCTGGCATCCCGGTGTGATCGGCATCGTCGCCGGCCGTCTGGCCGAAAAATATCACCGCCCCGTCGTGCTCATCGCCCAGGACCAGCTCGGAGTGAAACCCGGCACCGGTTCCGCACGGAGCGTACCCGGTTTCCATCTCCATGCTGCTTTGGCCCAGTGCAGCGACTATTTGATCGCCCACGGCGGCCATGCCGCCGCAGCCGGACTGACGATCGACGACCGCCAGGTCGAACAGTTTCGAAACGCCTTCTGCGAAGTTGCGGAACAGGAGATCACCGAAGAACTCCGCGTCGCCGAACTCAACATCGACGCCGAAGCCCCCTTGAGCGCGTTCACCCTGAAAGTCGTGGACCAGATCGAGCAACTCGGTCCCTTCGGCCAATCCAACTTGCGGCCGCTGCTGTGCGCCAGCGGCGTGTCCCTCGCCGAGCCGCCGCGAACGATCGGCTCGGGCGGAAATCATCTCGCCCTCAAGCTCACCCAGCACAACGTCACCCTCCGGGCCGTCGCCTTCGGCGGAGGTGAATGGGCCGACGAACTGGCCGGCGCCGGCGGACCGCTCGACGTCGCATTCCGCCCCGTCATCAACACCTTTCACGGACGGCGGAATGTAGAATTGCATCTGGCTGATTGGCGAACCCGAACGTAGTTAGGAGCCCCTCGCGATGAACTGCTGGAACTGCCTCAAGAAACTTCCCAAAGGCGCGAAGGCCTGCCCCTTCTGCGAAGCGGCCGTTGACGACGAACCCTCTCCCGATGAAATCGAAGCCGTCAAGCACATCCTCGACCAGATGCCTGCCGACGTGCTTGGCGATCTCGAAGCCTTGGTGGCCGATAGCGGCTCGGCCGACGACTTCGTGAACCGGATCTTCGTGGGCGACTGCCCCAAGTGCAACAGCTCCGAGACCGGCGACTGCGAAAACGACCCTGAAATCGACAACCTCCTCGTCGGCCGCTGCTACCAGTGCGGCCACCTCTGGTGCACCGAATGCGAAAGGCCCCTCGATCCCAAATCCCCGGACTGCACCTGCTGGGACGAAGAGGTTGAGTTCTAAATGGCCTTGCGTGATTCGCAGAAAGGTAGCCAACACGAAGATAGCCGCGTGGGCTTGCCCCGCGCTCGGGTTGTCCCTGCCTTGCGTACAAATCCTGTCGCCCCCTCCCGCTGCCGAGGCCCCGCCATGAAGACCGGCCCGATATCCGCCCTCTGCTCGCTCCTGGCGGTTCTCACGGCGGTTTGCCCGTCTACGGCGGACGCCGCCGAACCGGCCGAAGATCTGTCCGTTCTCACTCGAGAGGCCGGCGGCACCGCTCCCGGCGAGTTGCTCCATGCCTGCCTCATGGAAAAGGTCCACGCTGCGACAGACCGCCGCGACGCCGAATTCGAAAAACTCCAGACCCCCGACCAGATCGCCGCCTACCAGCAGCGGATGCGCCAGTTCTTCCTCGACCAGATCGGCGGGCTCCCCGAACGCACGCCGCTGAACGCCCAGGTCACCGGCAGCGAGCAGCGTGACGGCTACCGCGTCGAGAAGGTCATTTTCGAAAGCCAGCCCAAACACTTCGTCACCGCCATCCTCTATCTCCCCGAAGGCCACCCCCCCTTCCCCGGCGTGCTCGTACCCTGCGGCCACAGTGCCAACGGCAAAGCCCGCGACCTCTACCAACGGGCGCCCATCCTCGTCGCCAAGAGCGGCATGGCCGCCCTCTGCTTCGATCCCATCGATCAGGGCGAACGGCACCAGCTCCTCGATGCGGCTGGCAAACCGATCATCACCGCCAGCACCATGGGGCACAACATGGCCGGCGTCGGCGCCACTCTCCTCGGACGCAACACGGCCACCTACCGAATCTGGGACGGCATCCGGGCCATCGACTATCTCTGCAGCCGCCCCGAGATCGATCCCGATCGAATCGGCTGCACCGGTATCTCCGGCGGCGGCACCATGACCAGCTACCTCATGGCCCTCGACGACCGCATCCGGGCCGCCGCGCCGGGCTGCTACCTCACCAGTTTTCGCCGGCTCCTCGACACGATCGGTCCCCAGGATGCCGAACAGACCATCTTCGGCCAGGTCGCCTTTGGGCTCGACCACGCCGACTATGTGCTCATGCGGGCGGCAAAACCCACCCTCATGATGACCGCCACCAGCGACTACTTCGACATCACCGGAGCCTGGAGCAGTTTCCGCCAGGCCAAACGCTGCTACGGATACCTGGGCTATCCCGAACGGGTCGACATGGTCGAGGTGGCCGGCGATCACGGCTTTCCTCCCCCCATGCGCATCGCCGCCGCACGCTGGATGCGCCGCTGGCTCCTCCACATCGACGATGCCGTCACCGAAAGCGACTTCCCCGTTGCCAAAGATGAAGACGTCTGGTGCACGCCCCGCGGCGAAGTCATGCTCCTGGACGGCGCCCGCAGCGTCTACGATTTGAACATGGAACTCGACTCCCGCCTCGCCCAGGACCGGCTCCGCTTCTGGCAGCAAACCGACAAGTCCAAAGCCCTGGCCGAGGTCCGTCGCATCAGCGGGATCCGCCAACTGGCCGACCTGCCTAATCCGCATGTCACCCAGGTCGGCCAGATCCAACGCAACGGATACCGCATCGACAAAATCGTCTTGCAACCCGAATCGGCCGTCCCCCTCCCTGCCCTGCTCTTTGTCCCGGATGCTCCGGCGAAAGACGCCTGCCTTTACGTCCATGCCGACGGCAAACAGGCCCACGCCGCCCCCGACGGCCCGATCGAAAACCTCGTCAGGCAGGGCCGCACCGTCCTTGCCCCCGACCTGTCCGGCATCGGCGAAACAACACCCACCGGCAAGCACTCCTACGGCAGCTATCTGCCCCCCGACTGGCGAGAGGCCACCCTCGCCTACCTCCTCGGTACCTCGCTCCTGGGCCTGCGGGCGGAAGAGATCCTTCTCTGCGCCCGTTACCTATCCACGGCCCAGTCCGGCACGGCCGCTGGCCCGGTCCATCTTGTGAGTGTTGGTCGCACCGGCCCGGCTGCCCTCCACGCCGCCGCCCTCGAGTCGCAGCTCTTCGCCTCCGTAACCCTCTCCAGCAGCCTCGTCTCCTGGTCCAACGTTGTCCACACCCCGCAGTCCAAGAACCAGTTCGTCAACCTCGTTCACGGCGCCCTTCGTGTTTACGACCTGCCGGACCTGGCAGCCACCTTCCCCGCCGACAAGCTCACCATCCTCGACCCGCTGAATGCGGCCGAAGAACCGGTGACTGACAGATAGAATTCAGCGTTTCTTCGCAGACGCGGAGAGACGGTCACGATGGGGCGGCAAATTGGCATGGCTGGTATAATTCCCTGCCCGCGACCGTCCGCACACGACGCCGTACTGGCACCTAAGCAATTATTGGTCGTGCACGTCTTTGCCCTTCCGGAATCCCATATTCTGTAAAGGTCCCTCCGAAGTGTCCCAGTCAACTCTCCTCGAAGAATACCTCTCTGGTCCCGAAATACTCCGCGAAGCCGTTGCCGGAATGTCCGACGACCATTTCGACGCCGCACCCATCCCCGGCAAGTGGTCCACTCGGCAAGTCGTCTGCCACATTGCCGATTGCGAAGTCGTCTATGCCGACCGGATGAATCTCCGATGTGGAATT
>CAYSCH010000511.1:0-5597 GCA_964429355.1 uncultured Planctomycetaceae bacterium
GATCACGTAGTCGGTCACCACGTCGATCAGCCGCCCAGCGGCCTCCGGTTCAGTCTTGACCCCTATCAACAACTCCGTATGGCCGGCAAGAAACGACGCGATATTGAGCGGACCGCGACTGACGGCAAAACGAATTCTGTGTCCTTCGGCCTCGATCTCCTTGCGGCAGTTCTGCAGCCGCTTGATCACCAGCGGGCAGAGACCGTCGACGCGGCAGTTCGGTTGGGTGATCCGCGTCCAATCACCCAAGTCTCCCAGTATCCTCTCGGCGAACGGAAACTCGTTCTCCGGAAAAATGCACTTCGCGCCGAACGAAGCCGGCTCCGTACACATGCCAAACTCGGACCAGAAGCCGGGAAGGAAGAATACCTCGGGAAACTGCCGTGTCGCCTTGAGATTCGACTCCATCCACAACCGTTCGCTCGAATAGTAGTCGAGGATCGAGATGCCGGCCCAACCTGGGAGCCAGGGGCTATCGATGATAAAGCCGACAGGCGCTGGCTCGAGCAGCTCGCCGTCGAACACGCGAAGCAGCAATTCCCATTGTGGGTCCGTCATGACAGCCTCGGTCTCTGGTTTCCTGGCATCGCCTCCGCACAATGATCCGCGCCGCCAGCCACGCGGCCAACGGAATCGCACCGTTGTGACCTTAGCGGAAGCGGAAGAAGTCTACAAGTCGGCCCTGTACCAGTACAGACAGATGCCTGCAGCGGCCGCGGGCGCCGCGCGAAACCCGGATTTGAGAGCTGGTGGCCCCCGGCCGTCCCTTGAATCTCCACGCCCGACCTGTATGATAAAGTTCTCTATATACAGGCGTTCATTCTGGAGAACGCGTTTCCCCCGCTCGTGCGTCCAATCCCCCAATGCTCCATCTCGGCCCGATCCCACTGGACTCTGCCGCCATCCTGGCTGCCCTCAGCGGCTACAGCGACTGGCCAATGCGCCGGATTTCTCGCCGCCTGGGAGCGTCTTACACGATCTGCGAGGTGCTGCTCGATAAGTTCGTCATCGACGTTACCAAAGGCCGCAAGGCGAAGCGGTTCCTCCGTGTCGACGATGGCGACCGCCCCGCGGGGGCCCAACTCATGGGGAGCGAGCCGGAACAGTTCTCCGCGGCTGCCGTGCGACTGGTCGAGGCCGGATTCGATTGCATCGACATCAACTTCGGTTGCCCTGTCAAGAAAGTATTGGGCAGGTGCCGGGGCGGCTACCTGCTCAGCGAGCCGGCAACCGCCCTGGAGATTGTGGCGCGAGTCCGCGACGTTGTGCCCCCGCCGATTCCGGTTACCGTCAAAATGCGGCGTGCGATGGACGACTCGCCCGCAAGCCGTGACCGCTTCTTCGCAATCTACGACGGGGTATTCTCGTTGGGAGTGGCGGCCGTAACCGTGCACGGCCGGACAGTGCGGCAGGGATATCAGGGCAGCGCTTCATGGGACTTCTTGCGGGAACTGAAGAACTACACCCCCGATCGAACGCTCTTGGGCAGCGGCGACCTGTTTAGCGCGCAGGCTTGCGTCGACATGCTCCAGAAAACGGGGGTCGACGGAGTGGCGATCGCACGGGGCGCTATCGGTAATCCCTGGATTTTCGCCCAGTTTCGGGCCTTGAGGGCCGGAAAACCGCTGCCGGCTCCTCCCAGCCTGTTCGAGCAGCGCGACGTGATCGCCGAGCACTACTCCCTTGCCGAGGAGTTGTATGGCCCGAAGCACTGTTGCCCCCTGATGCGCAAGTTCGGAATCAAATACTCGCGGCTCCATCCGTGTCGAGAGCAGGTTCGCGACGCCTTTGTGCAAGTTCGCCACCCCGATGATTGGCGAGCCGTTCTCAAGGAATACTACGCAGAGGATCTCCCCGGGCGGTATCCGGACGAATTGGCAGCCGAAAAGACCTGTCCAGCAAGCCCAGGGGGCACGTCTGGCGAAACTTGACCCTCCCCTGTCGCACCGTAGAATCCCTCAAGCGGCCCGAAGACGGGAGAACTGGATAGATACCCGCGTAGGCTTGCCCCGCGTTGTTGGAGTCCCGGCTTCAGCCGGCGTCCCGGTCCATCGAGCTTCCATTCGCCTTACCGCAATTTCCTCTGGGAATCACGCAAGGCCATTCAGATGGGTTCAGTGGCAGTTCTTTTCGTTCGGTCACCGCAGTTGCTCTCCACCCGGTTTTCCGAAGGGCGGCAATTCCCCCCGTCGTGCCTGCTCGGTGTTTCAGGTAAGCACGTGGGAACGGTCAAGTCACACCCGCCGGTGGTCCTCAGCGACAACGATGAGATCCTGATCCTGGCGCCCGTGGCGGGTGGGTAGCCCCGCTCCTTCAACCGGCTGCTACGAGGCCGCCGACCGCCCCTCGCGCTCGAGAACGCCCAGCACGATCTTTCTGAGATTGGGCTCGGCTTTCCCGGCAGTAGCCAGAATATCGTCGATGTCAACCGGCTGAAGAGCGTCCGGCAGGCACCGATCGGTGATAATCGACAGGCCGAGAACCCGCATTCCCGCATGCACGGCGACAATCACCTCGGGAACGGTGGACATCCCCACCACATCCGCACCCGTGCTGCGAAGGAAACGATACTCGGCCCGTGTTTCGAGGTTCGGTCCTGTCACCGCCACGTAGACGCCCTTGTGAGCCGCGAAATTCTCCCGACGGGCGATTTCCATCGCCGCGTCGATCAACTCCGGGTCGTAGGGTGCGATCATGTCCGGGAACCGCGGTCCCAGACCCTCGTCGTTAACGCCGGTCAGTGGATTCCCGTTCATCAGGTTGATGTGATCCTCGATCACGAGGATATCCCCCTTGGCATGCTGGGGATTCATTCCCCCACATGCGTTGGACACGATAAGGAGATCGGCCCCCAAGGCCTTCATCACCCGTACGGGAAACGTGATCTGGCGGTAGGAGTAACCTTCATACGCGTGGAAGCGTCCCTCCATCGCCACCACCGTGACACCCTGCAATTCCCCGCAAACGAGCTGCCCCGTGTGGCTGATCGACGTGGAACGGGGAAAATGCGGAATCTCCTCGTAGTCGACCACGACTTTTGGCTCGATCTGCTCGGCCAGGCTACCTAGCCCCGTTCCGAGGATGATCCCTACGCGGGGCGTCCCCGACCAGCGCTGGCGGATCGCATCCGTGGCGTCCTGAATCTGTGCGGCAAGTTCCTTCATCCGTTGTCTCTCATGGCAGTGGCTGCTTCGAACCTGCCCAGCGCCGCACAGGACGGCGGTAGGTGCCGTTCAGCGACGATCAGAAGTCGTCCCCCTCGTCATCGTCCTCGTCAACGTCCTCTTCATCGTCATCGTCATCGTCATCATCGTCGTCGAAGCCTTCGAAGTCGCTGTCCCCGTCGACGTCTCCTTCATCGGCGTCCTCACCGTCGAGGTCGTCGCCGAGGTCCTCATCGAGATCCTCGTCCGTGTCCGAGTCCTCGTCGTCGTCGTCCTCCTCGTCGAAATCCTCGTCGTCAAAATCCTCGTCGAAGTCCTCGTCGAAATCTTCGTCTTCCATCTCCGCGACACAAATACCTGTCAAGGCGGGTTCCGGTTCCCCTGGCTGCGATTCCGAGGGTAGTGACGCAACCGCCAACAATACGTTGAAATCCATAAATGCTCCTCCACATGTCGACCGGGGTCTGGGGCCTCATGAGGGTGAGGCGGCGGTCGATACCGACAAAACTCCGCGGCAGATGGGCCCTGTCTGCACAAGCTGCAGACGAATTTATCGTTGTTACTGGACGGAAGGCGTTTTGTCAACCGATCTTGCCCCCCCGAGAGATCGCTTGCCGATTCGTGCAGCCCTGGCTGGGACTGGGCCTGGAAAGCACGAAAGGGTCCGCCAGAAGCGGCATGGGACCCTTGGGCAGGTTGTTTGGCAAAGAAAAGAGCAAGGCCGCTCGGAAGAGCGGCCTTGCCCGAAACACGGGGGTGAGAAAGCCTTGATCTTGGGGATGGAAGCCATCGATTCGGGCTGCCATTCCGAAGAAATCCTAGGTTGCATAACCGTCAAGTCAAACGGAATACCCCCCCTCAAAGAGCAGGGTTTGTGCCGCAATCGCGTCTGCTCCCATGTGACAATCGGAATTGTCCTACCGACCGGTCTGATTCGACGACGAACCGGGGGTAGAAGCGGCATCCAAGGGAAGCACGAGGGGAGCCACGTCGCTGTGCTCGGCTGGCCGATCCAGGCGGTAGGACCTGGGACCATCCTCGTCCGCACCTTTCGACTTCATTCGTTCGAGGTAGGCCAGAGCCTCCGCGTTGGAGGGCTCCCGTTGGATCCATTCGTCGAGAACCGGACGGGCCGCCTCGATCTGTCCGTTCGAGACCAGGGTCACCACCAGCCATCGCAGGCAGAAGGGATCGTGACACCCGCCGAAGTAGGCGCTCTGCAGGTAGCCGAGCGCCTGAAGCCATTCCTTGCCTGCAGCCTTGCAGGCCCCCAGCACGGCATTTCGCCATGGATCCGGCCGGTTGGATGTTCTCGTCATTGGCTGCACCAGTGCGAGAGCCTCATCGGCTCGGCCCAGCTTGACAACCAGATCGATCAGATGGCGTCGGACCCGTATCGAATCGGGGTATCTCTGCAGGGCGTCCAGGAGCACCTCTCGCGATTCGTCGTTCCGCCCCATGAGTTGTTGGGTCAGGGCCAGACAGACTGTCGCCATCTCGGCGATTTCCGCCAGGTGCCAGGTCTCCAGGTCGACCTGGCCGTATTTGACCGCCGTTTCGAAGGAGCGCTCGGCAAGGTCCAGGCGATTCTGTACCTGGAGATAGCTTCCCATGGCGCACAGCAGTTGTGCGTCGAGCGGAAAGATCTCCAGGGCCTCCAGGCCAACGCTGAGTTGCTGGTCCTGGAACTCGGCCAGGCCGTCAAACGTCGTCAGCAGGCCATAGTAGGCATCGAGCATCTCGGTCGAGCCACGTTTCGCCTGCTGCGTGGCCTGAAGAAAGGCCTGGCGTGCCTTGTCGAGTTCCTGGAGGTCGCTGAATGCTTCTCCGGCCGTCAGCAGCAGACGGACTGGAAGCTTCTCCACATGCTGGCACTCGGCGGCGACGATTCGCAGATTTCGCTGGGCTCTTCTGATCTTCCGGTCGGCAAGGTTGTCGCGACGATGGCGGTGGATCTTCCCCGGTGCCATGTCGACCGACAGATTGAGCTCGTTGACGGACTTCTCCAGGTCCTCCCGCACACGTCCGCGAAATCGAAGGCCCGGGACGTTTGGCAGCAGTCGCAGACGCGCGGTTTGCTCCGGCGAGGAAGCTGGATCCGCCGAGGGCACCACAACCATCAGCATGTATAGGTGCCGCCCGTCGGCTTGGGTATCGACGAACTGGCGAAGGGAGGACCTCGATTCGGCGGTAAGTGTCTCCCCCGCGTCGAGCCAGAGGATCCAATCGCTCTCAATCTGATCCATGGCGCAGTTTCTGGCACGCGCGAAATCGTCGCCCCAAGGCAAGGTCGCAACCCGCGCGCCGGCATCTTGGGCAATGCGAACCGTATCGTCCACCGAGCCCGTATCGAGAACGAAAAGATCGTCGGCAATTTCCCTGACGCTTTCGATGGTTTCCGCCAAGACCGCCGCCTCGTCGCGTACGATCATG
>CAYSCH010000512.1:0-5565 GCA_964429355.1 uncultured Planctomycetaceae bacterium
GAGGATGTCTCATTGATGGCCGCGTGAGGTATAACGAGGGTGAGGCGGTACCTGCTCGCGTCCCCCCTATTGAGCCCCCGAGTGATCCCGCATGCCCAATCCAGTCTTTCGAAGATCCCCTTATGTCGTTTCCCTTGCGGTTCTGATTCTCCTTGGTGAGGTCGTTACCACAGGGGCGGCCGAGAAAAACGCCTCGCTGGCCGCGGCCATGAACTCGATCCTGGCCGACCAGTTGCAGGCCCATGTTGAGGTGCTGGCCGACGATGCCATGGCCGGACGCGAGGCGGGAACGGCAGGGGGACAAGCCGCCGCCGAGTATCTGGCGGAGCGGCTCAGAGAACTGGGCCTGAAAGGGGCGGGTCCCGACGGCGGATTCTATCAGCCGTTCGGGGCTGGATACCGGAATGTCCTGGCGCGACTTGAGGGTCGTGATCCCGCACACTCGGGCGAAACCGTCGTCATTTGCGCCCACTACGATCACATAGGACGAGGAACTCAGAAGACGAGCCTTGGCCGAGTCGGCGAAATTCACAACGGTGCCGACGACAACGCCAGCGGAACCTCGGCGGTACTCGAACTGGCGGAAGCCTTCTCCTTTCTCCAGGAACCTCCTCGTCGTACGGTCTTGTTTGCCTTCTGGGACGCCGAGGAGAAAGGGCTCTTCGGCTCCAAACACTGGATGGCCAATCCCACGGTTCGGCGCGAGGGGATCGTCGCCGCCGTCAATATCGATATGATCGGCCATCTGCGCGACGGCCAACTTGCCGTCTTCGGCTCACGCACCGCCGAGGGATATCGCCGCCTTGTCTCGACCAACAATGCCGAATCGGACCTGCGGATCGATTTCTCCTGGACGCTCGTCGCCAACGCCGACCACTTTCCCTTCGTCGAGCACCAAATCCCCGTTCTCTTCCCCCACACCGGCGTTCACGACCAGTACCATCGCGAAACGGACGACGCCGATCGAATCGACCCGGAGGGGATGACACGGATCGTCCGAATGCTGTTCGGCACGATCTACGACCTGGCGGACGATAACGACGCTCCCAAATTTCGTCCTGCCTGTCGCGAGGAGTCTGCGTCGAAGTCAACCCGGGTTGCGGAAGGGGTCGGTGCCGTTCCGCAACGCTTCGGCGTTGCCTGGGATCCGCAGCGGACCGACGGCGTGGGGGTCGAACTCACATCGGTGGATCCCGGCTCGGCGGCCGACACGGTGGGGATTCGCCCGGGTGACCGTGTTGTGGAACTTGCAGGCCACGCCATTCACTCCGGCGAGGATCTGGCGGGCGCCGTTCTCTCAGCGGTCAACCCCGTGCGGGTACTGGTAAGGCAGCGCGAAAGCGAGGAGCCTCGCGAACTGGTCGTTCAACTTCAGGGGCAGCCGCTCCGCCTGGGAATTACCTGGGAGTTGGACGCGGCGGAGCCCGGGACAGTGCTTCTCAAACAGGTCTTTCCCGGTTCGGCCGCTGCCCGGGCCGGGCTGCGGCCAGGAGACCGCATCTACCAGATTGCAGGCCGCGACTTCGTCGACGACGGACAGTTCACCCAATGGGTCACGACATTCCCTGGCCCCCTGGAGCTTCTGATCGAACGCGAAGGACGTCTCACCACGGTTGTGGTCCACTTCGCCGATGAACCCACCCAGGATGCCGCATGATAGGCCGTGGCAGCGGCTGTTGAGGAAGCCCGTTCCCGTATTCCCGGCCTTTCGTAGCGCAATTCAACAAAAGGAGCCCGGCAACTGAAGCGGCGGCCTCTTTTTCGCTGACCGCCAAGCTGCCGAGAACCTGTTTCCCAGGCCTTTGCCAGGGATCGAGAACAGAGGTCCCAAAACAACGGTTCCCAAGTCGAAGCTTGGGAACCGGCTGTCTCGCAAGGATTCGCGACGGAAGGATCCTATTTGTTCCCGTCGACTTCGGCCTGCGGAGCCGCTTTCGGCGGTTCAGCCGTGGGTGGCTCGGCCTTGGGTGTCGACTCCTGCTCGGCTTGGCTGCTCGCCTTGCTGGCGTCTTCCGCCTTGGGGGTTTCCTTCGGAGGTTCAGATTCCGGCGCCGCATCGGGCTTGGATTGGCCGTTGGCCTTGCTTGCGTCTTCGGCCTTGGGTTCGACCTTCGGTGCCGCGTCCTCCTTGGGCTGGCTGCCAGCCTTGTTTGCGTCTTCGGCCTTGGCGTCTTCCTTCGGTGGATCAGCTTTCGGGGCCGTGTCCTGCTTGGGCGGGCTGTTCGATGGTTCCGTTTTGCCCGCTGCTTTCACGAGCTTCTCAGCTTCGGCCTTCAGCTTTTCCAGTTCTGCAATCATGCCGGCTACCTTCTGTTGCTCGGCTTGGGCCGTACGGTGGGCCGCCAGGGCCGCAGCTCGTTCTTCAGCGGCTCGCTTGCTGGCTTCCGCAGCAGCGTTTTCGGCTTTCTCGGCCGCCGCCTTCGCGTCACGCAGTTGCCCCATCACCTCCAATACGTAGCCGCGTTCCTTCGCTGCCTCGTCTTCCGCCTTGCTGCTTGCCGCGCGAGCTGCTTCGGCCGCTGATTTCTCGGCTTCCGCCCGGGCCAATGCCTGGTTGGCAGCATCGCGGCTGATCTGCGCCGCCTGCTGCGCCGCCTCGACGATCGTCTGCTGTTCGGCAAGGGCCACCTGCTGACGGGCGGCCTCGGTTTGGGCATGCTGTGCTTCGGCTTTTGCTGCTTCGGCGGTTGCGATTTGTTCCTTCGCAGTGATCTCCATCTGGCGGACTTCCTCATGCCAGATTTCCAGGAGCTTCCGCTCGTCCTCGAGCTCCGCCTTCTGGCGCGCGATAGTCTGCTTAGCCAGCCGGGCTGCCTCGACCGCCGCGGCTGCGGCTTCCTTCTCGAGCTTCGTCGCTTCCAGGACCGTACCAGCCGCTTGCTGCTCCTTCTGGGCCGCCTCCCTCTCGGCAACAACTGCGTCGAGCGTCTCCTGGGCTTCCTGTTTGGCCTTCTCGGCTGCGTCGCGATCGGCCTTCGCCTGAGCCGCCGTGCGCTGCACCTCGTTGATGATATTCTCGGCCTTCGATCGGCCTTCGTCGGCCTCGGCTTTCGCGGCGATCGATTTCTCGATGGTTGCCTGGGCATCTGCCAGCTTTTGCTGCAGTTCGGCCTGCTGCTTCTCCACTTCTGTACGAGCTGTCTCCACAGCAGCCAGTTTCTTCTCCGCGTCGGCTACCATGGCAGCAGCATCCGACCGAGCTTTTTCCGCAGCCGCAAGCTCTTGCTGCGACTCGGCCCTGGCCTTCTCGACCTCAGTCTTGAGTGCTTGAGCCTCGTCATGCATCTTCCTGGCCTCTTCCGAAACGCGACTGGATTCGGCCATTCCGTCGTCGGCCGCCTTTTGGGCCTGCTCGGCGGCCGCCCGTTCCTCCTTCGCCTTGGCGAGGGCGTCTTCGGCAGACTTCTTTGCCGCGGTCGCCTCGGTTTCCTGGGCCTTGGCCTTGGCGCTCAACGATTTGGCCTCGGCAACCTGCTTCTGAAGTTCGGCCCGCGCCCGATTCGCATCGTCCTCAGCCGATGCGGCTTTCCGCTGCTGTTTGGCGATGTCGGCCCTCAGTCGCTGGACCTCCTTCGATTCGCCGCAACCGGAAAAAAGAAACACCGTCGCAACGAGAAAGACTCCACAAGTTCGGTACATGGCTTCCTGCCTGTTTTCTTGGGGGCACCGGTTCAGTAAGAGAGCCGCACAACAATCTGTAACACTTCAGTTCTTCTTCCCCGTTCCGGTCGATAGAGCTCCTGCCCAGTCGGACTGCAGAAACGGGTTGAAGTCGGGTTCTCTTTCGGACTATCTGAAGATGTCACCGTGACAGGACGGCAAGGTGTCAGAATCGAGATATCAGGCATCCTGCGTAATATAGATCGACATGGAAATACAGGTAGGCCAGGAAAATTAACAGGGCTCTGGCCAGCAATTCTGCCTGTTCCTTGCCGGCACCACTCCGCCTAAGCTCTTTGGAAAACATCAGTTACGAATGTCACAGAAACCACCTTCGGACCAGTCGGTTTCTCGGTCCGCCAGGTTGCAGGCTCCCCTACAACAGGTACTGTTTCTCCAGTCTCCCGCGAATTGCCAGGAGGCAGGCAAACCTTACCACCTCACTGGTTACCCAACCATTTCTGATAGTCTTCCCGCAGCGCACTTGGAGATTCTTCCCCCGGCGCAAATTCGGTCTCGAAGCGTTCGATCACCTCGGAGGGCAAGCCTTTGGCTCGCCACCAGTTGCAGTTGCCGAAGAAGGCGTCTTTGATCGACGCGTTTTCCAGATCGGCTTCCTCGAGGTTGGCCCCGGTCAAGTCGGCCGCGTCAAGATTGGCCCAGGTCAGGTTCGCCCGTTTCAAATTGGCCCGGGTCATGACAGCCAGCAGAAGATTGGCCTCGGTCATGTTGGCCCGTTCGAAGGTCGCGTCGACCAGGTCGGATTGCTCGAGTGAAGCGGTTCGCAGATCGGCACGGCTCACATCGGCACCCGTCAGGTCGACCTTGCGGAGAAACGCCTCGGAAAGGTCGGCAAGGGAGAGGTCCGTCCGGACGAGTTTGGTCAATTCCAGATTCGCGCGCCGCAGGTTGGCCGACTTGAAATTCGCATCCGACAAGTCGGAGCCGAGAAGGTCGATCATCTCGAGATTGGTCAGGGCCAGGTCGGCTCCCCGCAACTTGAGGTGTCTCAGGCGTGCACTGCGCCACTCCCGATTCCCTGCGACGACCAACGCCGTGAATGCGTCGCGCCGTTGTTCGGCCGTAGCACCCGGCTGGCTGACGACCCAGAACTGATGCTCCAGACGGCTCTTTCGCTCCTCCCTGACGATTCCCCAGAAGACCCAGAGATTGACCGTGAACATCAAAGCCAGAAGCAACCCCGCCACGCTCGGCAACCCTCGGAGCGTCAACCGGGAAGAATCCTTTTCCTTCAGCCGTCCCTCCAACGCGGCAATACGGCCGGCCAGGTCCGTTGCGTCCGTCATGCTACTCTCCACATTTGAGGCGAGCTACACTATCTGAAGGAGCGATTCCGCACGTCCCCGCTCGGTGGGCAGGCGATAGCATGCCCACTCTCGATTATGGACCATCAACCGGCAATTTCCAGTCGTGCGTCAGGATCCAACCCGAATGCCAGCCACCGAGACGGTCCACAGCAACGGTCGGAGTCCGGCCAGCCGGTATAATCGTAACCGCACGAAACGCGTTTTGTTCCCGGTGGCAGCCATTCTGCTGGGCATCTTGCCCCTGGTGCTGTTGGAGTGCGGACTGAGGGTCTTCGGGGTTGGCGGGCCGGGTGGGGAGACGGATTCCGCTGGATTCGGCGTCTCCAACCTGTTCGAACTCGACGAAGAGCAACAGACCTACCACACGGCGCGTCACCGTCTGCTGTTCTTCGGCGCTCAACAGTTCGCCGCGAGGAAACCGCAGCAAGAGTTCCGCATTTTTGGCCTGGGCGGTTCGACCGTCTACGGGCATCCTTACCAGGCCGATACTTGCTTTCTCAAATGGCTTGAACTGGAACTGAGCGGGCGCGACTCGTCGCGAACCTATGAATCGATCAACTGCGGCGGAATATCCTAT
>CAYSCH010000513.1:0-4630 GCA_964429355.1 uncultured Planctomycetaceae bacterium
TTTAGAGCCGCTAACAAAACCACCGGCTGTGCACATCCATGCCCGTGGGAAACTCGTAGGTTTTGTGAGGGCCTCTTACCATGGAACCCTTCATTTTCGTCAACCGCTGCCCTTGAGCGAACGGGCGGCAAGCTCCAGATACCATGATAGAACTGCTTGCCCGCCGTGAACAACACCGTGCAGGGGCAAATGTAATCGTTGCCGGCCTCCGCGCACTACGACGCGCAATCCTAATCCAGCCCTCTGTCCCCCGCTCCCCTGACCTCTGCCCCTCTGACTCCTGACTCCTGACTCCCGATTCCCGTCCCCTGTCGCCCTGGCCTACTGGCTGGATCCGCAGGCCGGCTGGCCCTGAGGATACTTGTCGTTCCAGAGTCGGTGAAAGAGATTCTCGTAATCACGGGCCATGCGCCGGGCGTGGCCGTGCTGGTCCGCAAAGGTCCTCCCCTCCGCGCCGAGGGCCCGAGCCCAGGCTGGATGTCGGACGAGCAGTTCCGCCGCAGCGGCAACGGAGGCTGGGTCGCCGGAAACGATCAGGCCGTTGATGCGATCCTGGATCACTTCGGGTGCGGAACCTACGGACGTGACAATCGTCGGACATCCGCAGTGCATGGCTTCCAACAGCACGAGCGGAAATCCCTCCTGGCCTGAAACAAGCGCCATCGCATCCATCGCCCGGTAGTAATCGCCCAGATAATCCCACGCCGTGGCAAAGGCGTACCTGCCGGGAATACGTTGATTGGCAAGTTCCATCAGGTCGTTTCGCAATGGTCCCCAGCCTACCAGCAGCAGTTTGAAATGGGCGGGCAGGGCCGCAACCGCCTCCACAAGAACATGCACGTTCTTCTCGGGAGAGAATCGGCCGACGTAACCAAGCAGAAAGTCTCCGGGACCAACGCCAAGGGCGGCGCGAGTCGTTTCGCGAGGCTGCGTGCAACCCAGGCGAGCCGAGTCGACGCCATTCCAAATGACAGTCGCAGGAAAGCCCTGGCAGCATCGATCCGCCACCCGGCGGCTCACCGCGACAACATGGTCGACGACTTTGTCGCTGCCGCGGAGCATCCGGTTGGTCCACTCGCCGTCGCCGTGGGCCAGATAGATACTCAGCGGGGGGCGAACGTCGCCGAGCAGATCGTTGAGCTCGAGCCCCCAGGCCAGCAGGACATCGCATTGGCTTGCCGCGCTCCGTACCACATCAGCCTGTCCGACGGAAACCGGAAAACGCAGGCCAGAAACCAGGTCCAGATCGATTTGATCGGGCCTTGTCGCGATAGCACGGACCAATTCGACCCGCTCCGGATCAAGGAACCTGACAAGGTCTGACAACCACCGTTCCGCACCCCCGCGAAGCATGCATGGACCGACATGAACCACTCGAAGCGGCGTCCTGGCGAGCGATGCCTGGCGGCCGGTGCTGCCAACGCCGAATTCATCGGCTGAAGACGTCGAACGGGAAGAAAGGGGGCTGGCAGACGTGCCTTCCACCAACCGACTGGCGGAGACAACCTGGCCCGCCGCCAGGCGGCCGCTGTACGGCAGTCGTGCGCGAGTCCATTCCTCGTGCTCCTCTTGTGCGGTGCGGCCCAAATTGTGGATCATGGGAGCATCTCCAAAGTGGTTACATCTTATTCGACACTGGAGGCAGAGCACCGACGTATTCGGGCAAATCGCCCCCCGCACCCGCGGTGGCAAGTGCTGAGTCGGCCCCAGGCCGCAGGTAATTGACGTCGTCGGTGATTCTTGAAGTCAATTGGACCTGTTCGACAACTTCGGCCACGACCGAGGCCGCAGCGCCATCCATCCCAGGGTGATTCTCCCACACATTGTTGCGGAAAGACCAACGGGCGGCGAGCTCGCGAAGCCACTCGATTTCTCCAATCGAGCGACCGCCGAGGATCAGGTTGTTGTAGATGTCAACATCGTCGGCAAGTTCGGCGCCGCTGATCCCAATCCACTGCGGGGCATCGAAGAACGTATTGTTCCCGATTCGAATGACGCGGGATGGTTCGTCTTCGGCGAAACTCAGCCCAAGGCCTTTACCGAAGAAAAGGTTGCCTTGCACCGCGACGTCATGAACGGTCCCCATGATGAGAACATGTGTCCCCAAGCCGCGAAACCGGTTGTCCTGGATCTCGACAAATGCCGCCGGTTTGCCTTTCTCCCCCTGGACAACGATTCCCATCGCTGCGGAATCAAACACGCAGCCGCGGATGCGAATCGGGTTCCCGGCAGAACCGCGTGCACCACGGGCGACGTAAATGTTTGCGAATGTCGTGTCGCCAGGTTGCATGCACTGGAGTTGTTCGAGCAGAAGCCCCTCGGCTTCCCCCTCGATGTAGACGGCGAATTGCTGTTTCTCCAGTTGAATCCGAAATCCACGGACGGTCACACCGGTAACGGCGAGGATGGTGAGGGCCGCGTCCGCCCCCGACGGCGGCACGAGCAAGGCGCCCTGTAGTGATTCGAGCGTAACGTTGTTGTGCACGGGATCCGTCAGCCGGATCGCTTCCCGATACTCGGCGGCGTCGAGAACTCGGATGATGGCCCCTGCGGCCGCCCGATCGAGCGCCGCGGTGATGCTGCGATACTTCGCCTCGCCCGATTGTCCCACAGTGAGCACGCCGCCGACGCGTTCGGCGACGGTTCTTTCCTCGGGTTTCGCCGGTGGCGTAATCGCGGGCCATTGCCGGTCACTGCCATCTGGCAGAAGGAACATAGCCAGGGCCGCCACGGCCAGAAGAACCCCGCAGACAGCCGCCACCGTACCAGTCCACCGCGCCGCCTTCGGACGTCGGGAAATGACAGTTGCTTTTCGCAGCGTGTCCGATGTTTCGCCTCGGGCGGCGGCAAGCTGCCTTTGAAGCAGATCGCCGACTTCCTCCGCCGTTTGATAGCGGCGATTCGGGTCCTTTTCCAGCAGTCGGTTGACGACATCCGAGAAGCTCTTTGGCACCGACGGGACTTTCTTGTGGAGCGGCGTCGGCTTGAACTCGACAATCCGGTGCGCAATCTCCATCGGATGACGTCCGCAGAACGGAGAAGATCCCGTCACCATGGCGTACATGACACAACCGAGCCCGAACAGGTCGTTTCGGGAGTCGATCGACTTGCCCGTGACTTGCTCCGGCGACATGTATCCCGGCGTGCCGACCGTCTGGCCGGCCGTGGTCAGGTGCGCCAAGTCCAGGGCAACCAGCGCAAGACCAAAATCGGAAATCTTGACTCGCTCGACACCCTCCTCCAGGAGGATATTACCCGGCTTGATATCGCGATGGATGATCCCGTGACGATGGGCGGCCGCCAATCCGTCGGCAATCTGGACGCTGATTCGCAGGATCGAGATTGGTGCAAGTGGCGGAGAGATCTTGAGCCGCTCACGAAGCGAACGCCCGGAAACATACTCCATCACGAGGTACGGCATGCCGCCCTGTTCGTCCACCGAGTGGATTGTGACCACGTTGGGGTGATTGATGCCCGCGGCTGCCCTGGCTTCGCGCAGGAATCGCCGCCGAGCCCTGGGACTGGTTGCCAACTGAGGCGAAAGCACCTTAATCGCCACCGTGCGGTGCAGCGCCGTGTCGAAGGCTCTGAAAACGATCCCCATACCGCCCCGCCCCAAGACGCTGGCGATATCGTACACTCCCACCCGTCCCAAATACTCCGCGGTGGACGACGGCTGAAGCATGACCTGAACATCGGCGAGAGCCTCGGCGGTCGCTCGATCGCCAGTCGGCCGGCCACCTGCGAGGGTCGTTTTCGACCAGGCGGATCGCGATGGACGCTCGATCAAAGCATGCTTGCCGCCGGATCGAACCTGATTCGCTCGGAACCTGCACTTTTCGCAAGTGGCGAGATGCGTCTGGATGGCGATCGCTGCATCTTCGGCGAGCGAGCCGTTCACAAAGCCATGAAGCTCGCCGTCACTGGGGCACACAGAATCTTCGGTCATGGCATGCAATCCCCAAGATTCCCCAACTTGCGGTCGTCCCCTCCGTGCCGCTCACGACCCGGCTGGTGCAGGCCTGATTATACCCGGCGTACAGGGAACTTCTGTAACCCGCTGTGAGGGGTGCTGTGAAAGACCAGATGCGGAGCATGTCCGACATGGACTGCCTCTTCCCCGACGTCGCGAACGAAGCAAACCTCCATCCAGCGGCGGGCTCTTGATGCAGCCCTTAACCCGCACCCGATGTCGTTCCGTGGCTGGCGGACTGATTACTCACCTGATATTCCTCACCCTCGGCCATGATTCGATCCAGATGGTCGCCGATGTCACTTGCCGGCGGGAACTTCCTGGCAAGAAGATAAGGAGCCCGGATGAGCTGTTGAACGTCGTCCTCTGTCAATCGTTCGTAGCGGTAGGGGCCGTGGTAGGGACCGCCTCGATTCCAGTCGACGTGAGTTGGTACATGCGGGTGGCACTCGGCGGCAAAGTCAACACCGTTCAGCGCCAGCATCGTTGCGGGATAGTGTTCGTCCGCCGCGAGCACGCTCTCGAAATGCTTCATCCAGGTCGGCTCCATATCGACGAGAATTCCTGCGTGTTGCCGATTCAGCGCCAGCCAGTTCACCGATGTGCCGAACTGATCGGGGTGGATCGGTGTCCAAGGGGCGAGCATCGCATAACGAT
>CAYSCH010000513.1:4640-5511 GCA_964429355.1 uncultured Planctomycetaceae bacterium
GATCTGGCCATCGGCCATGGCCGATCCAACTGCGATCGTCTTTGGTCAGCTCGGAGTAGAAATACTCGAATCGCCGGATAGGAACGCAGGTTTCGCTTAAGAACAGGAACTTGACGCACTCCAGATCGGCCAAGCCGGCGCGAAGCAGGGCCGTCTGACCGATCATCAGGCCCGTGTGGGGAAAGTGGGCGCTGTGATGAGTCTTCACGTACTCGGCGATCAGCGTCGGACGGAGCCACGGGGTGGAAAGCTGTTCGGGATACTTGCAGAGCGTGAAAATACGATAGCGGTCGGCATGGCCGCGCAGAAAATCGAACCAGATATCCGGGTGCGCAGGCCCACGTTCGACGAGCAGCATCAAACCGATCTTGCCGGCTGCCATTTCAGGGTTCCCTGACATGCGTTGCGGCTACTGAATCCGTTGAGCCTCGAAAAGTCCATTCTGGTGATTTCGAGTGGAACGCTCAAGATGCTCGTCCCCTAGCCGGGAGTCGTACCGCGGTGTGCGATCAGCCTCGATGACCAAAGGGGAAAAGTGACTGTCGCCGGACACCGCCTTGAGGACTGGACAGAGCACTAGAGATTGACGTCAACCCGCACACTGGCAGACCGCTGCCTGCGCGAGTAACCGTCGAACTGGACAACGTGGAGACTGTCTCCCTCCATGGCGGACATCCGCACCTTGCGACCACCTTGTCGGACCGGCGTTCGTCCTTCGGAGGCTCTTCCAGATCGCGGCACTTCAAGAAACGCCAAAGCCCCGTCGATCACGAGGCTTTGGCAATTCTTAACATTATTCCCCATAAGGGCTTAGATAAGCGGAGGGCATGGGACTCGAACCCACAACCGGTAAACCGGCACCTGATTTCGA
>CAYSCH010000514.1:0-2685 GCA_964429355.1 uncultured Planctomycetaceae bacterium
CCCGGGCAGGACAAGTTTGGAACGTGTCCCGGCAGGATGCAGCCCTGTGCAACACAACAGACAGTTCGATGTTTGGCGGAGGCGTCTTCGAGACGGCCTCTCCCATGTGGAACCGTCAAGGGGGGCTGGGATTCTTCTCACAGAGAAGCGGCCCCAGCATTGAAATCGACGTGGACCGTGCCGGCAACATCACGGGCATCACCGATGCCTTGGGCAACCGGGCCTCGTACGGCTACGATCCGGCGGGCAACGTGACCAGCGTGACGGACCCGAACGGCGACATGACCCGGTTTGACTACGATGGGGAAGGCCGTTTGACCGCGGTCGTCGATCCGCTGGACAACGAGACGGAGTTTGCCTACGACGAAGACGGCCTCTTGGCGGAAGAGACGATCGTCGTCGACGGGGAAACTCTCAGCCGCAATTACGACCATGACGAGGCGGGGCATGTGGTTCGCGAAGTGGACCGCAACGGGCGGGTAACGTTCTACGAGTATGACCAGTCCGGCCGGATGACGGAAGAAATCTGGTACGACACAGCGGCCGACGCCGACGGGGATTTGAACCGGCAGAACACGATAACCTGGACCTACGACGAAGGGGGCAATCTCGTTTCGGTGGCCGACGGCTGGTCGTCCTACACCTACGCGTATGACTCGCAAGACCGCGTGATCAGCGAGACGGTTGCGGCCGTCGACGGCCCGGTGACGGTGCTCACCGTGACTTACGCTACCCCAGCAGGCGCAGTGGCGTCGATAGCGCAAGCGACCAACGGGAGCGAACCATCTCATCCGAGCGGTAGCTCGAACCGGCCGGCGGCCCTTGCCGCCTACGGCACGCGAGATGATGACCTGCCGGTGTCGGTCGCGGCCACGGTCGACGGGACGCTGGACTTCATCACGACCTACGAGTACGACACGCTCGATCGAGTTGTGGGCATCCGCCAGACTGGCCAGGGCGGCAGTGAAGTGGCGGACAAGTATGTGACGATCGCCTATGCTGATAGCGGCGCGATGGAACGGATCGTGCGCTACGAGTCGCTCGACACGAGCGAGATGGTGGCCGTGAGCGAGTATACCTACGACCCCTACGGGCGTCTGGTGGGTCTCGTCCACTTCCAGACGAGTGGCGATCCGCTGGCCGAGTACACCTGGACTTACGAGGGCGGGGGACTGGCGGAGGTCAGCTCGGCGGACAGTGAGGCGAATCCGCTGGGCGGCTTCGGGTTAGGCTTGGACTCGATACTGGGCTCGACTACGACAGATGCGGGCGTGAATCCCTTGCCGGAGCATGTCTGGACGTTTGATGCGGCCTTCACCGGGTTCTTGACGCAGATGACGTCGCCCGACGGCGTGGCGGACTACTCGTATGATGCCCGTGGGCAATTGACGGGGGCGAGCTACGAATACCAGGATGGGGAAGCCTACTCGTACGACGCCAACGGCAATCGGACCGGCGGCGGTTACGTGGTGGGCGACCACAACCGGCTGCTCTCGGACGGGACGTACAACTGTGAATATGACGGCGAAGGCAACCGGATCAAGCGGACGGACCTCGCCACGGGCGAGGTGACCGAGTATGTGTGGGACCAGCGGAACCGGCTGGTGGCAGTCGTCGAGCGGCTGAGTGATGGTGGCCCGGTCGTGCAGTCGGTGGAGTATGTTTACGATTCTCAGAATCGCTGGATCGGCAAGGTGGTGGATGCGGACGGGGATGGACCGAAAGAAGCAGTCGAAACTCACTTCGTCCATCAGGGCAACCAGATCATCCTTCAGGTCGACGCGGAGGGTGAGGTCACCAACCGCTATCTCTGGGGTCCGGCCGTCGACCAGATCCTGGCAGACGAGCAGGTGCAGGCGGATGGTTCGAGCGAGGTGCTGTGGGCGCTGACGGATCACCTCAATACGGTTCGGGATCTGGGCGTCTACAACGCCGAAACGGACGTCACAACTGTCGTCAACCACATTGTTTACGATGCCTTCGGACGGGTCACGGGGCAGACCGATCCTACGGTCACGACCCTCTTCGGCTTCACCGCCCGGCCCTTCGATTCCGACACGGGGCTGCAAAACAATCTGAATCGGTGGTACGATGCGGAGACGGGGACGTGGATCAGCGTGGACCCGATGGGCTTTGCCGCAGCGGATGCGAATCTGTATCGGTATGTGGGGAATTGTTCCTCAATGCGAGTGGACCCAACTGGATTGTGGGAGTGGCCTTGGAGCCCGGATGCGGAGTGGTGGTTTGGGCTTTTGAACCCCTTCCACGACTACGAGCCCGAGGAACTTTTCACTCCAAGCGAGTTGCAGCGATTGCGGGAGGGGGAGTTGGAACCGCGAGTCACGACGATCACCTCCGGCTATGTTCCGGTACCTCTATTCGGTGCGGCGGGATTGCTCGGTCCGGGCGGAGGGGGCGGTCTAGCATTGGGCGGAGCGGGTGGAGGAACATTCACTCTCGGTGGAAGTCTAGCCATTCAGGGTGAGATAGCAACCGCGATCAACGTGGGTGTCGCTGGTACCGCGGCAGCGCTCACCAGCGCCCCTCATGGGGGGTCAGAGAAACCCGAATATCATAGTTGGGAGCCTCGAGATCTCGAAACATATGACGAGCTACAAAGAGCGAAACCGAGGCTTGAAGAGTTGTTGAAAGCGGCAGAGGAGCTCGGGGACGCTAAGAAGATAT
>CAYSCH010000514.1:2695-5505 GCA_964429355.1 uncultured Planctomycetaceae bacterium
GGACCTCGACCAGTTGCTCAAGAAGTGTAAGGACGCCATTGAACTATACCAAGAGAAATTTGGGTTTGGGAAATGACATCGGAAGTGCAGGGACCGCGTAAATTTGGCCTGCTCAGAGTGCGCTGGCTTGCCGAGAAAGCCGCCGAGGAAGCCGAGCGGCAGAAAAAGCGTCACGAGAGGGAGCAAAGGATAGCTCACCACCGTACTGAGATCCTGCATGCCGCCGAAGGCCACGACGCTGAGATGCTGGGCAGTGTGGAGGCCACGCGAGAACGCCTCTCGCACGCGCACGGGGCGGTCCGTCGAGCTGCACTGTACCTGATAGAGAATCACTGGAAACCAGTTGACGAAGACACCAGAGAATCGGTGCTTCGCCTGGTAAATGATCCGGATCCCGATGTGCGAACGGCCGCGATTCGATGCGTGGGCCACGAGCCGTGGAAAGGGTCGAAGGATCCGGAGGCCGCCCGGATACTTGCGGAAATCGTCGCCGACGAGGCAGAAGACGTCGAGGTTCGACAGACAGCATACACTTCGCTCCGGCGTGTGATGGGGCTCAACCTCTTTCGATGGGGGCTGCCCGTGTCTGTCAAGTTCCGCGATGAAGTGGACTGGGACCTGCTTGACGCTTGCCTGCACGCCAGAGAGTTCTCGATCGCGCACGAAGCGGACTTGCCCTTTGACGAGTGGCTCGAACGAATCACTCCCTGCGAAACGCAGATTGCCTTCCGAGAGATGGCTCGCGGCGATGAGGCGTTTGACGCTGGAGACTACGCGATCGCCATCGCTCGATACTCCGAGGCGTTGTCGCAGCGGAGTTATGCCGTAGGTGCCCGTTACATGCGTGGATGTGCGTTCGGCAACCTGGGCGAATTGGATCAAGCCATTGCGGATTTCAACGCGGTGATCGAGCGGAAGTCGAATGAACCTGTCTACTATCGCGAACGGTCAGAAGCCTACCGGCGGAAGGGGCTGGTCGATCTCGCCGAAGCCGACGAACGCACGGCTATCGAACTCGAGTCGAGGTGACTTTCTGGGTCCGGTTTCGGCGTTAGCATCGGCGGCGAGTTCTTGGTGGTGGTGTCAGATGTAGCACACCCAAGCCGGACTTCGGGAAATCGAGAGGCTATCCACAGGAACGAAGGTGTGGGCTGTTGAGCGACAATTACTTTTTCCCATCCCGTTGCCTCACCAGGGGAAAAGTAATTGTCGCCGGACAATGGGCCTAAGATCAAGATTTTTGGGAGACGGTGATGTCTTGTGAGCACACCCGAAGGGTAGTCTTCCGCAAATCTGTCGTCGTGGCAGCCTCAGTACTTCTGATCGGTGCGCTGCTATGCTACCTCGCGGTGTGGATTCCAGGGCTTCCGGGACCTCTGCACGAAGCCTATGTATCCCGTGGGCTATTCCATAATATCTATGAAGGTCTGCGGTCCTACGACGAGGCCAACGGCACTTTGCCGCAAGCGACAGCCAAAGATGCGAAAAGTGGTAACCTATCCTCTTGGCGTCTAGAAGTGTGTCGATCGCTCGCACACCTCGGCTTGTCACCAGCAAACGTCACGAGCCCTCTCGAGTATGATTTTCACAGGGCGTGGAGTGATTCTCGCAATGCGCGGATTGAACCTGTTGGGTTAGCGTATTTCTTACCCCCGACGCCCCACCTCGAACCGAGCAAGAAAGGAATCTATGCAACGTATTACAAGGCAATCACGGGGGCAGAGACTGCCTTTGAACTTGATACGCCGCGAAGTCTAAAGCAACTGCCCAAGGATTTAGTCATTGTGGTTCGAGTTCCTCGGTCCGACACTCATTGGATGGAACCAGGCGATCTGTGCATCGAGCAACTTGCTCCATCCGAGGAAACAAGACGGCAACTGCTATGTAACGATGGTTATCTGGTTCTGTTTGCGGACGGCGAGAGCTGGCTCCTTTCGAGCAAGACACCGATTTTGGACCTATGCAAGTTTTTCACAATTTCAGGAGCAAAACAGTCAGATCGGGAACGGCTTCTTGGTCCGTATCGAGTTCTTCCGTAAGGAAACGAATGACACTGGCAGATACCAAGAACCGCCTCCATGATCACGCAAACTTGCCGTCGGAGAGCGATCCGGACGGTAGCTTATGCTACCTGCTGCAATATCAAGACCCCCAATAACTGATCGTAGTGAAATGACTGTACCGCGCTGGGCATGCGAGAAACTGCGGTGCATGCAAGTGGTCGGTGGACTGGCGCCCCAACCTCGTCCTCGACACCGGCTGGGTCGTCGACAATGGCTCGGCCAGCACTTCGCAAGGCTCCTGGAGCAGCCATGTGTACGACACGACGGTGACCGAAGGGGGCTACAGTAGCTGGGGCAACGCCAGCAACTACGGCGGCGGCTACGGTTCAGGCGGCGGTGGTGGAGGCGGCCCGGTCGACTACGTGGGCGACATGTTCTCCGGCGGGAGCGGCTCCGGGGCCGGCGGAATGATGATGATGGCCATGGAGGGGGATTCGGGCACGGTCGCTCTCGACGCGGAAGATCCGGCCGTTGAGAAGGCCACTCCCGTAGGACGGGTTTCCAACCCGTCGCGGCAGAATGCGCTCCTGTCCAGCACGACAACAAGCAGTTCGATGTTTGGCGGAGGCGTCTTCGAGACGGCCTCTCCCATGTGGAACCGCGCGGGCGGGCTGGGATTCTTCTCACAGAGAAGCGGCCCCAGTATTGAAATCGACGTGGACCGGGCCGGCAACATCACGGGCATCACCGACGCCTTGGGCAACCGGGCCTCGTACGGCTACGATCCGGCGGGCAACGTGACCAGCG
>CAYSCH010000515.1:0-5475 GCA_964429355.1 uncultured Planctomycetaceae bacterium
GAATTCCGGCCAGACTTGAAACGTGCACGCGGCGGCGTGGATCACGACGAAGCCCGCGTCGAGGTCTGCCGGAGTTTCCGTCACATCCACCGACCCGAAGCGGCCGCTTCTACTCCTGGTCCTCGCTCGCCTCAGCCCGATCTGCGGGAACATATGGGATCAGCCCTTTCGCAAAGGCCGCTTCCTGAAGTTCCCGTGGGGCGTGGCGAATGTCCATCAGGAAACCGTTGACCTCCAGTGTCCAGACCATCGGATTCTCGTCCATCTTGCTCGGTAGAGTCCACTTTGGATCGAAGTTGCGAATCTTGAACATCGTCCGAATGGCCTTGGACTTTCCCTGGCCAGTGCTTTCGGCAACACCGAAGGCTTTATCGATGAACGACAGCTTCAGGTGGGGCTTCTGACTTCGGTCATCCAGGTAGTTCACCCACCCGATGGTACGCACGATCCCACAGGCCCAAGTTTCCAGCCGTCCTTGGAGAAGTGGCGAGGGACGCTTCCTTGCCAGGGCCGTCGCTAACTTGCGGCACAACTCGGCGTATTCCTCGTTGAGAAATTCCTTGCAGAAGGAATCCGTCATCTCGATCAGCGTTGCCAAAATGGCCTGGACTTCCGTGGCTGTTCTCGACCGGCCAGCAACCGTCTTCCGAGGCCGTTTGCCCCCGATTCTCGTTTCATGTGCCTTGCCGGAGCGATCATGCGTCACGATGACGGCCTCGTCCTCATCCTTTTCGGCTCGCGTCGGCTCCTCGCCCTCGAACGGCAACGACGTGATGATTCCAAACGCCTCCTTCGCCTGCTTGTACTCTTCGTTGAGCATCCTCTTGATGCCGCCGCCAAAGCTGATGTTGTACCCGGAGACCAGCCCGTCGTAGACGATCTTGCCCTTGAAGGGCAGCAGTACCGTCTCGGCCAGCCTCGGTAGATAGGGGCCGATGACTTCCTCCAACGGATCGGCCAGGCCGAGAACACCGTAGGCTTTTTCCGGAGAGCTACCGCTGGCGAGAAAGACTGTGTACTTGGCCAGGTAGCGGAAGACATAGAACTTCCCGACGACGGCGTGTTTCCAGGAGGCCACAATCTCCAACTGGTCAACTGACAAGTTGGCCGGGTTCTCCTTGACGAACTCGTCGATCAGTTCCCGGTGGGCGAAAAGGGCATCCCGAACCGCCACTCGGGCCTGGGGCGGGGTGGACGTGTATTCGGCGGAATTCGAGAACCGCTCTGCAGAGACCTGAAGGTTCCCGTTTACGAACGATAGCAGTGCCGCATACAGGTCATAGAACAGCTTGCCTTCGTCGAATGAAAGGTTCATGGCGCCCTTCGTTGGCTGCTACGTTGCTTGGCTGTCCCCGCTCCGTTCAGATACTCCCGGCGTTTCTCCTCTGGGAACCGCTCAATGGCGTACCGCAGCATCGTTCGTGGCATCACGCGGCAGTGCTCGCCGAGGAACTCCTCCAGCACCCCCACGTCTCTCTTCCCAACCTCCCTCAGCATCCAGCCCACCGCCTTATGGATCAAGTCCTCCTTGTCCCCGAGCAGCTTCTCGGCGATCCTGATGGTGTCGCCGAAGTCGCTGTGACGGATGAACCAGTGAGTTGCCAGGATGCTGATCCGCCGTTCCCAAAGGCTCGCCGACCTCGCCAGCCGGTCGAGCGGCTTGCGGCTCCTGGCTTCCAGGTGGCCACCGACGATCTGCGGGGCCGACAGGTCTACCATATCCCAATTGTTGATGTGCCGGGTGTTGGCGAGGTAGAGGTCGTAGATCGATTTCCTGGTTTTGTCGTCGCCCTTGTCGAATTGGCCGACCAAGATCACGAGGGCCAACAGCCGCTCCTCGTGGATTTCCGAGTGGAGCAGGCACTCGACCTCGGACACGGGCAGGCCCTTGAACTCCTTGGCGACCTTCCTGGTGACGGGCACCTTGACGCCGATGAACCGGTCACCCTCGCCGTATTGGCCGGGACCGGTCTTGAAGAACCGGGCGAGGATGGCAGCCTGTTCGGGGCAGCCGAGGCTGCGGAGCCGGTTCTGGGCTGCCCTGGCATCCAGTTCCAGTCCAACTTCTCTACTGCTTTTGGCTCGTTTCCGGCGATCCATGTTGCCTAGGTCCTTCCTGTTGCCTGGTACTGCTCAAGCTCATCAATTTACCTCGACTACGTTGCGACAACAAGCGTGCTGGCACATCTAATTGCTTTCCTGGCAGGAGGTTAGCGTATGCCAGCCGCGTTGGGCTGAGCCTCCGGGCACGAGGTGATTATCCTGCTTCTCATGCACTCACGCAACACGACTCCCCGCACCCCGCCTGCACGAGATCCCTTCCCTCCTCTCTGGCGGGTTGGCCAATTCTGCCTTGGATTTGGCCGCCTCTTCGGATACAACACACCCGTCCACTACGTGATATATGTTCACGTCACAGAACCCCATGCGATCCTGTCACCCATGTCCTGACCGCGTCTCCCCTGCCCCCCACCTCCCGACTTCTATCTTCTATCTTGCCGAGTTTCGGCGTATACCTAATCCTGGGGTCTCATAGTCAGGCTTCACCCCGATCGTCGTTTTGGAGCACAATCGCATGCGTGCCAGAACTCTCAAGTTTACCTCCATCCCGGCACCAGTCCGACCCGTGACCGAGGATCACTCCGCGACAGTATGCTTGATCCAAACCCAACGCGTAAGCGAGGACGCCTTTGTTCACCCTCCCTTGCGAATCACCTTTTCGACCGAGCTCATGAAGAATCAGGGCGCCCCCAGTCCTCCCTGCTCCCCGCTCCCTTGCCTCGAAACTCCAGAAACCGCCGTAACGCCAGAACTTATTCCCATTCACTGGAATGGTTGCGACCTCCTGTGGTAACATGTTGTCCGCCCCTCGAGTGAGATTCGGCGGAGGAACTCGGTGGGTTTGCAGCATGTTCGTTCCTGTGAAACATAAGGAGATCCGCGACGTGCAAGCGCAGCTTGATGCCTGGTGGCGACTGGGAGCCTTAGGAGCCCTTCTGTCTTTCTGCTGGCTGGCAATGTACCAGGCAGGCCAAGCTGCCGTGCCGACGCCTGCCGAGATCGGCGAAGCGTCGGGATGGACCGCGGCGAAGTTCGACTCGCCGGATAGATCGGCCCAGCCCCCCTTCTCATTCAAGTTCGGCGGCAAGACGCTCGCCGAGCTGGCGTGGCAGCCAGATCGTTCGACCCGCAGGCTGGACCCCCAACGCACCGAACATACCTTGCGCTACGTGGACGAGCCAACCGGTCTGGAGGTTCGCTGCGTAGCCATTGAGTATCACGACTTCCCCACGGTCGAATGGACCGTTTTCTTCAAGAACAACGGAACCGGCGACACTCCGATCCTGGAAGATATCCTCGCGCTCGACGCCCCCTTCGATCGCATGGCCGGTGGCGAACCGGTGCTGCACCATAACGTCGGCAGCCCGTGCCAGCCCAACGACTTCCAGCCGCTGGAGACAGCGCTCAAACCGGGCACATCGAAGCGGGTTACGGCCGCGGGCGGGCGGCCGAGCAACAGCGACTGGCCCTATTTCAATGTCGCCTGGCCAGGCGCCGGCGTGATCGTGGCCGTCGGGTGGCCGGGGCAATGGGCAGCCGAGTTCACGGCCGATCCGAACGGCCAGCTCCGGATTCGAGCCGGACAGGAACGAACCCATCTCAAGCTCCACGCCGGGGAAGAGATCCGTACGCCGCTGCTGGTCATCCAGTTCTGGGACGGAGACTGGATCAACGCCCAGAACGTCTGGCGGCGGTGGATGCTCGCCCACAATCTCCCCAGGCCCGGCGGCCAACTGCCCCCGGTGCAGATGGCGGCCTGCAGCTCCCACCAGTTCGGCGAGATGATCCACGCGGACTCGGACTGCCAGAAGCTGTTTGTCGACCGGTATCTCGAAGAGAAACTACCGCTGGATTACTGGTGGATGGACGCGGGCTGGTATCGGTGCGACGGAAGCTGGCCCAAGACCGGCACGTGGGAGGTCGACACCGACCGCTTTCCGGGCGGTTTGCGGCCGATCACCGATCACGCGCGGGCCAAGGGCGTCAGGTCGATCGTGTGGTTTGAGCCCGAACGGGTGCACAGCGGCACCTGGCTGACGGAGAATCACCCCCAATGGATCCTGGGGGGCAAGGACGGCGGGCTCCTGAACCTCGGAAACCCCGATGCTCTCCGCTGGCTCATCGAGCACGTCGACAAGCTCATCACCGAGCAGGGTATCGACCTCTATCGCCAGGACTTCAACATGGACCCGCTCGATTCCTGGCGGAAGAACGATGCCGAGGACCGCCAGGGAATCACGGAGAACCACCATGTGACCGGCTACCTCGCCTACTGGGACGAACTCCGCCGGCGCCATCCGGGCATGCTCATCGACTCGTGTGCCTCCGGGGGCCGGCGCAACGACCTGGAAACGATGCGGCGGGCGGTGCCGCTCCTCCGAAGCGATTACATCATGGAGCCGGTTGGCAACCAGGGACACACCTATGGCCTGTCGTTCTGGCTGCCGTTCCAGGGCACGGGGACCGGGTCGGGCGCCATCTCCCCTTATCTGCTCCGCAGCACCATGGTCACGCACTTCACCGCCTGTTTCGACGTCCGCCGCCGGGATCTGGACTACGACATGATTCGCCGCGTGCTGGGGCAGTGGAAGGACTATGCCCCGTATTACTTCGGCGACTACTATCCGCTCAGCGCCTACAGCCTCGACCCGGGTGCCTGGATGGCCTGGCAGTTCGATGCGCCGGAAACCGGCGAGGGCGTGATTCAGGCCTTCCGCCGGGCGGAGAGCCTGTATGAAGTGGCCCGTTTCAACCTCCGCGGCCTCGACCCCGCCGCGGGTTACGAATTGACGAACGTCGATTCCGGCCAGTCGCAGACGCTCACGGGACGCGATCTGCTCGAGAAGGGCCTGGCCGTACCGATCTCCGAGCGGCCCGGCTCGGCGGTGATCACCTACAAGAGAGCGTCAGATGGCCGATGAGTTTCCCATGGGCGGCGATGTTCACCAGTCGTCGTGGCATGCGGTCCACGAGAAGCTCACAAAACAGTCGAGTTTCCCACCTGCAGTGAAAAGGCAAGATCAAGGGATGGGTACGAACATGAGCTACAACACAAGGCTCTTCCTGGGACTGTTCCTGGTCGGTGTTGCCCTCGCATGGGCTCCGATTGCTGAAGCGGCCGAGTCCGAAACCCGGCAGCCGGCCAATTACTCGCGGCCCTTTGAGTCGGCAGCACAACCGGCCCTGCTTCCCCTGCCGCCCGGGGCCGTGGAGCCGGCCGGCTGGCTTCGGGATTGGTGCCTCGCGGCACGCGATGGCTACACAGGACACATGGACGAGTACGACGATGAGTTCAAACGCGCCTGGGCTCCCGACCACAAGATGACCGGTGAAGGACTCTTCTGGTACAAGGGCGCCTGGCCCTATGAAGGAGGCGGCTACTGGTTCGACGGTCTCTCCCGCCTGGGCTACGCC
>CAYSCH010000516.1:0-5474 GCA_964429355.1 uncultured Planctomycetaceae bacterium
TGCTGATGGTAACATTTCCTGGTGAGGCAACGGGAAGGGGAAAAGTAATTGTCGCCGGACACCCGGGGTCCTTCCGCGTGCCGCGGTCCCGTCATGGCCGCGGCACGTATATGGTTCTGGTGTACGCTTACGTTCTGTGACATGGAGGGGGTGGGCCGTTACTACCGGGCGTACGAGCGGCTGATGGGGTACTGGAGGAGCGTGTTGCCGCTGCGGATGGTGGACGTGCGGTATGAAGAGCTGGTGGCGAACCAGGAGACGGAGAGCCGGCGGCTGATCGAGTTCTGCGGGCTGGAATGGGACGAGCGGTGCTTGAGGTTTGCGGAGGCACAGCGGGCGGTGCAGACACCGAGCAAGTGGCAGGTGCGGCAGCCGATCTACCGATCATCCGTGGGGGGGTGGAAGAAGTACGCGGCCCATCTCGGGCCGCTCATGGAGGCGTTGGGGAAGGTGTGATCTTCCTTGTGCGGGCCGGCTTGTGCGGCGTGCTCTTTCTTCGACAGAAGAGGACGGAGTTGGACGGGCGGGCGATGAGATTTGAGATGGGGGGGTGATTCGTTTCTTCCGCAGGAGGAGAGAATCATGACGGCCACGAAGAACACGAGAGGGAACGAGAAACGAGACATACGGCAGAAATTCGAAGTAGCCAAGATCATCGACGCAACCCTGGGAGGTGGCACACCGCGTGCTCACGGTCAATCAGCGTGACAATCTGTTGGCAGAGGCGTCAAGTGTCACGATTCGCCCTCGAGTTGAGAGTTCTGCAAGAGTCGGCTCCGCGTTCCTGGTTTCCAACTCCGGGTTGAACGATGCATCAATAGATAGTCAAGCCCTGACCACGAATCGACCAGGAATCCGTCCATTGCCAGGAATCGGGTTTACGACGACGAGCAGCGGCAGGGCAACCTGCCCAAGCGGCTCGGTTTGCTGCACACTCTTCGCCGCGAAGGTCGACCGAAAGCAACGAGGAACCATGCCGATCGACAAGACTAGCTGCGTCCCCGTTTCGACGCTCCTTTCATGGTATCTGGAAATTCGCGACTCGGAAGTTAAGTTGATTCTACCTCTCCGTCCGCGTTTATCTCATAATCTTCACCCCAGACAAGCACGAAGCTCCCGCTACGAACCCAATCTGCGACAGCTTCTTTCAAGTGACTCGCTCTTTCTGCGGGAAAGTCCTCAGATGCGTCGAGGAATTCTTGCAGGTACTCAGGCATATCCCGAATCTCGATCCCGTACTCAGGCAGCACAAATGCTCGTACGCGAATCACGCCAGGCGTTATGCCGACACGATTCAGAACAGCGTCAATTGCTGAATCAGGTACATCAGTCTCCGGCCCAACCGCGTGGCGATCGTAGCCGAGAAACTCCCCGTTCCTGGAAAAGCGGATATCGATAGCATCAGAACCAAACCGAGACAAAAGAACTTGATTCCCGTCACGCAGATGCCCGGCCCTAAACGGGATACCATCCTGAAGCTTGTATAGCTGATTCTGCATCCCTATTCCTCTCCTATCAGTCTAATTCCTCGACCTGCCATTGAGTCGCGGACGGCGTGCTAGGTGTGCCGCTACCTGGCCGTCCCAATCGCCCGCCAGAGTTATCCCAGGGCAACGTACCCGGTTCGGCACCAAGTTGCCGTCGGATCTGCCCTTCGATTGCCCCCCGCTGGTTTATTTCCACCTCGAACGCATCGATCTCCAACGCTCGACCGGTCTTGTTACTAGAAGTCACGTACTTCTCAAATCGCCCGATGAATTTCTCCGAGGTTGTCTGCCCGACTTTCAAGAGTTGCCCGGTCGTCTTGTCACGTACGACGTAAACTAAACCGCTACGATTGAAGTGCGCATTACGCCACTGCCCACTAAGGTCCAGTGTCCGCATTCCGCCAGACTTGACAATCTGAGACTGCCTCGGGGCAGCGGTGATCGTTGTCGAGGCAGGAGTCGGAGATGCACCTGGGGCTGCGTTCGATGATACCTTATCAGCGCCGAACCGGGAAGCGAAGACCTCGTTCCACTGAACGGGATTGTGCCCCCGCCCCATCGGCATGGCGTCGATGGCTCTTGCTTCGACGGCTTCTGCAGAAAAGCCTTCGGCGGCGTATTTGCCTTGTGCCATCCCCGTCGCACGCGTCTGGCCGGGCAGACGCGGAAGACCTTTCACGGTAAATGCCATCCCGACGCCGATATTTACGGTGAAGTCTGTGCCTTCGCCGATAAGCTCCGCCGTCTTTGGGTCGGCTCCCAACAGCTCGGCTGCCCCGCCCGCCAGATAGCTCAGGCCGCTTCGCTCGGACTGGCCGGTGACGACCATCCTCACAGATCGCTGGGCCTGATCGGCACCGTGGGCCACCAGGAAAACGCCGGCAACCTGGGAGACTCCGGTAGGTGTTCCGATGAGAATTGCCCCGGCGGAAACCTCAACAGCACTTCCGATCGCGCCCAGCGTTCCAAACACACGGTTACCGGTTGTCCAATAGTCGGCCTCTTCTCGGCGCCAAACGATGCTTTCGATGGCCGCCTCTGCATCGGAACCGCCCGGCACGATCGTCTCGAGCTGATAATCGGGGGTGTGCACCCAGTAATCGTGCCAGCGGAAGATCCCCTGGACACTGATTCCAGCTCCAACGTCGACAGGAACACTCGCGCCCAACGAAGCGACATGGGGCACGGGACGGGCATGTTCGATGGCTCCAGGAACACTGCGAAGCACGGATGGGTCAACACTCTCCAAAGACGAACCGAGCTTCTTTCCCAGTTCGATTCGTGCACGTTCACGGATCGCCTTGCCAAACGCGATCTTCCCATATTCGAGCAATTCATCCGTCGACGGAGCGTCGTTGTATTGTTTGTATGTGTCGAGCGTCGCGTCGAGCCGGCGGTCGACATATCCTGGCCAAGGCGGATTGGCCTTATCGCGAACGGCCCGCTCATATGTGAGCTTGCATCGATCTCGGGCTGTCAGTATCTCGACGTACTCTTCCTGAGCCGCGTTCAACAGAGCCTCCGTTCTCTCGCGCTCTTCAATCTGTGCTGACGTTTCCGCAAAGGGATTCTCTACAAACCGGTCCTGCGAGCCTGGCGAGCCAAACACTTCGCGACATTGTCGCTCCCATTGCTCTTGCTTCTCCTCCAGCCCACTCGGATCCGTCGTGGCCGTCACGTAGTTCTGCACATACCGCGACAGGTTCGCGTCCCCCGCCTCGAACCCGATCGGATCCTCGCTGAGGAACTTGGCGACGGCCGGGTCGTAGTAGCGGGCGCGGTTGAATTGGAGGCCCGACTCGTTGTCGTGCTCGCGGCCGGTGTAGCCGAAGATGTGATCGACGGCGGCGTCCGTCTCGCTGGTGACGTTGCCGAAGGCATCGTAAACGAGGTGGTTGGCAATCGACGTGACGTCGAGGCCGGAGTCGTGCTCGGCCAGGTCGCGGACCGTGCCCAGGTTGTCGGTGAGCGGCCAGAGGACGTCGCCCGAGGCGTCTTCGTCAGCCAGGATCTGGTCGACCTGGGGGCCGTGGAGGTAGCGGTGAGTGACGGCGCCCGTGACGTCGAGCGTGAGGACTATGTGGTCGCCAGCATTGTCGCGAGATTCGCGGGCGCCGTCGTTGACGTAGTAGATCTCTTCGTCGACGATCGTGTCGCCGTCGGTGTCGAGGAGCTTGGCGATGCGGCGGTTGAAGGGATCGTAGACGTACTCGACATGGCTGGCAACCGTGCCGCCGGCCGGGGCCCGTTCGGTGACGGAGGTGAGGCGGTTGCGGTGGTCCCAGGTGTACTCGGTGACCGAGGTGTCGCCCGTGTCGAGGAGGCCGTTGGCGTTGGTGTCGCCGAATCGGGCGGTGCGGTTGCCTTCGGCGTGGTAGCCGAACGGCAGGTGGAACTTCCGGTTGCCTTTGCCCCTCGGTGGATGGGGGATAGTGCATCGGGGTGGTCAGGCGGGTATGGTGATCGTGGCTCCCAGACAATCCAATCCTGAGAAACAGGAGCATTCTCATGACCCCGCGTGTTACCCGCCGCCGGTTTCTCGTTTCGTCGGCGGCCCTCGGCGCCGGCCTGACGATTCTGCCCGTCCGTCTGGTTCGCGGCTATTCCGCCAACGAGCGGATCAACGTTGCCTTGATCGGCGTCGGAGGACGGGGCACGTGGTTCGTTGACACCATTCCGCGGATGGAGAATGTCGTCGCTGTGTGCGACGTGAATACGAGAAAGATCGACGAAGCGTTCCGGCATTGGGACGAGTTCGGCAAGAAGTGGGCCAGTTCGGAACATAGCTGGGAGCGCAGTGCGGCCGCGGAATTCGATCGCCTGGTGGAGAGCAGGCCGAAGCAGTTCCAGGACTTCCGCAAGATGCTGGACGAGATGAAGGGGATCGACGCGGTGGTCGTTGCCACGCCCGACCACTCCCATGCGGTTGTCTCGGCCACGGCGATGAAGGCCGGCAAACACGTCTTTTGCGAGAAGCCACTGACCCGCACGGTCCACGAATCGCGGGCGCTGCGGGAGCTGGCCCGGAAACAGAAGGTGGCCACGGCGATGGGGAACCAAGGCACCTACAGCGGTGCGTTCCGACGAGCACTTGAGCTGATTCAGAGCGGTACCCTGGGCAACATCCAGGAAGTCCACGTGTGGAACAGCGGCGGCGGGGCCGACCGGACCGAGCCGCCCAAGGGGGATGAGCCGGTGCCCGAGGAGCTGGATTGGGACCTGTGGCTGGGGCCGGCGGCGGACCGGCCGTTCCACAAGGAGTGGATGCAGCGGCATCTGTGGCGGGAATTCGGCACCTGCCAGCTTGGAAACTGGGCCTCGCACTCGGCAAACCTGGGCTTCATGTCGCTCAAGGTCCAAGAACTGTGGTTGGGAGAGAAAGCCAGCAGTCCGGTGCCGACCCTGCGCATCCACGCGGAATGCTCATCGGTGAATCGGCTGTCGTTCCCGCGCTGGGAAGTGATTCACTGGGACATCCCCGCGCGGGCGGAGTTGCCGCCAATTCGCATCACGTGGCACAACGGGCAGACGCCGGGGATCGAGGCCATCCTGGACCGGGCCATCCAAGGCGGTCCCGCGAAGGACAAGAACAACTGGCGGTTTGCCGGCACCCTGATCGTGGGTACCAAGGGCGCGATCCACACGACGGGACACAACATGTCGTTCCGGTTTTTGCCCGAAGAACCGTTCAGGGAGCTGCAGCGCGACCGGCCGGAGACCGTGGATGATTCCCGCGGTCCCGAGCAAGATTGGTTCGCCGCGATCCGAGGGGGCAAGCTCGGCTGGTCGAATTTTGACTATGCTTCGGCCCTGACCGAGTTTCTGATGCTGGGCAATGTTTCCACCCAGTTCGACGACACCCTGGAGTTCGATCCGGTGGCGATGAGGATCGTCAACAATGCGGAGGCCAACGGCCTTTTGTGTTGCGAGTATCGGCATGGGTGGGAGCTTTAGAGCCGCTAACAAAACCACCGGCCGTGCACATCC
>CAYSCH010000517.1:0-5454 GCA_964429355.1 uncultured Planctomycetaceae bacterium
GTATTGGTATTCTGGTGGTTTCGATGATACTTCCCTTGCTGAAAATAGACATGTGTCTGACTTGACGGCCCAACTTCGGGCCGGCCTGCGATACGGGTTGCCGCCGGCAGTACCGAAAAGTGCTGAGAAAGGCCCCCATTTAGCCATCTTGAGCAATTTCGGGTGCCAGGTTATTGCAGCGAAGGGCAAGATTCGCTAAAGAATCGATAGGCGGATTGTTTCTGTTCGGCGGAATGGTTTCTGGCGTGGCTTGGTTGGGGTGACGGGCGGTGCATCGTTCCTTCCCTGCCACCTGGCCGATGTTGGCTCGATCACGGCACAATGGACGAAGCGGAGCCGGTTTGTGGCAGATTCGCAACCAACCACAGGGCGCAGCGTTACTCTGCCGGAGTTGATTGCGCTCAACGACGAGATCCTGGCTCTGGTTCGGGCGGGAGTCCCGCTGGACGCGGGGCTGCGGCAATTGGCTCGAGACTTGGGCGGCCGGACGGGGCGGATCGCCCGGCAGGTGGGCGACGAACTGAGCCAGGGAAAGTCGTTCGCTGAAGCGCTGACCGCAAGTGGGGCGAAATTTCCGCCCGTCTACCTGGCTGTGGTGGAAGCAGGTATCCAGTCGGGCCGCTTGCCCGCGGCATTGGAAACCGTTGCCCGGAGCACGCGGCGATTGGCCCAGTCGCGGCGAACGGTCGTCGCCTCGCTGATCTATCCACTGTTCTTGTTCCTGATCGCCTGGTATCTGTTCGTTTTTTTCATGGCCAGGCTCGGCCCCGCCTTTCTGACCATGTTTGACGACAAGTCGTGGTTGGCGCCCCGTTTCCTCGAAGCGATCTTGCCGCTTCGCTTCTACGTGCATATTTGGGGACCCTACTTGCCGCCGGTGATCGTGGCAGCGTTCGTAGGCTGGGCAATTTACATGAACCAGGCTTCGCTTCTGCAGCCCGCTTCGACCAGGAGGATGTTTGCCTGGTTGCCCTGGCTGGGGCCGATGATCCGGTCCTACCGTCAAGGCGCCTTTGCCGAGATGCTCGGAGTCCTGATCGAACACAACCTGCCGCTCCCAATGGCAATTCGCCTGGCGGCCGACGCGACCGGTACGCCAGAGACTCGGCGGGGAGCTGAAAAAATCGCCTGCTCCATCGAGCGAGGCGAAAGGCTCGGAGACGCTGCAGGGCAGACTCCCGGCTTCAGCCCCGTGCTCGAGTGGCTGCTGCGGAGCGGGCACGACCGGGGTACGCTGAGATCGGCGCTGCGGCATGCGGCCGATGTCTACCAGCGGCGAGCCCAGCGGCTGGCCACATCGGCCCAGCTTTACATGGCGCCCCTGATGACCTTGCTGATCGGCGGAACCGTGACGGTGGCCTACACCGGTTTGACCTTCGGGATCTGGCTTTCCCTGCTCAAGATGATTGCAGATTGGTAGCTTGCGATGGCTGAGTTTGAATACAACGCCACGAACGCCGAGGGCCGGCCGGTTGCGGGTCGGATCGAGGCCGACGACATCGGCCAGGCGGTTGCCAGGCTGTCGCAGCAGGGGTTGTCGGTTCGGCCCGAAGACGTGATGCTGCTCGTCGGCGGTATCGAGCATGAAGAGCCTCGCGATGCGATTCTGGTAGTCGATGATGACTTGGCTGTGCAGCGAACTTCCGAAGCCCAGTCGAAGCGGGAGGGCCCGTCCGAAGGCGAAGGCATCGCTGCCGTCGAGGGGCTGGGGGAGGAACCGGCCCCCCGGCTTTCTGGCGGCGAAACGATGGAATTGGTCGAGGCGATCGTTGGACTGACATCGTCGGATCTGCCGCTCAGCGCCGGGCTACGGGCGGTGGCGGCTGAGGTTCCTCGCCGCTCTGTGGCCAGGGCGATGCGGCGAATGGCTGGCGAACTCGACCGGGGTACATCCCTCGACGCGGCCCTGAGTGTGGCAAGCACGAACATCCCCAAACACCTGCGGGGGTTGATTCTCGCGGGCCTCCGCACCGGGCGCGTGGCCCATGTGCTGGAGGAATTGGTGGCCATGGATCACGAGCAGGCCGATTTGCGGCGACGGATCCTGGCGGCACTCACCTATCCGGCAATTCTCTTCTTTCTACTCCTGGTGGCGTTCGTTTTTGCCAACTTCTATATTGTCAAACCGTTCGCCCGCATTTTCGAGGAGTTCGGCGTAGATCTGCCGGGCCTGACACTGATGACGATCCGCTTGATGACTTGGTTCGACATGGTTGGCGTCGTCAACACGGGGGCGGCTCTGGCCATTGTCGTGCTCGCCTTCGCGGTGTTGTTGGTCATCCCCAAACCACCCGAGGTTCAGCGGGCCTGCTATCGCCTGCCCATCATCGGCCCCCTTTGGCGGTGGCAGAGCCTGGTGGACTTCTCCCGGCTGATGTACCTGCTCCTCGATCGCCAGGTCCCAATGGTCGAGGCCTTGCGGCTGACGGCCGATGGGCTTCGCTGGTCCGACTTGGCGGCAGTCAGCCGGGCCTGTGCCGCCGATATCGAGCGTGGGGAGGGGTTGTCGCAATCCATGGCCCGTTACCGTGAGTTTCCCGCAAGTATCCACCCGGTAATCGCCAGCGGGCTTCGAGCGCAAGAACCGGCGGAGGGGTTTGCCGCCGCGGCCGACATGTATCGCCACCGGGCAGGGGTCGATTCGACCTTCTGGGAATCGGTCCTGCCTCCGGTCCTTGTGGTCGTCATCGCAACCGGTTTGGGGTTCCTGGCAATATCCATGTTCCTTCCCTTGATCAAACTGATTAGTAGTCTGACCTGACACGATGCTCCTCCTGGCTGCAATACCGCATGTGATGGCCTTCCTCGGGGTGGTCGTGTTCGGCCTCGCGATCCTCCTGGCGGTGCGCATTCTGGGGAACGACGAAAACGACACATCCGACGTCGTGCACCAGGTGCTGCGGCGGGCCGCTTGGCTCTTGATCCTGGCCGGGATCCTGGCGGTGCTGCTCTTTGCTGGGGTGATCCCGGCGATTGTGGCGGTGATCGTATTGCCGGCGGTCGTGATTCGCCGATTCCGTGCCCAGCGCTACGCGCTCCTGGCGGCCATGGCAATTGCGGTCGAACGGCGGATTCCGCTGATTCCCGTTCTGCTGGCCTTCGCGGCCGAACGACGCGGGTACATTGCCCGCCGAGCACTGGACCTGGCATCCCATCTCCAATCCGGCCTGACGTTGCCCGATTCGATCGACTCGGTCCGTGGGCTGTTTTCGCCGCAGATCCGGGTGGCCCTGCGAATGGGACACGATTCAGGTAACCTGGCCAAAGTGTTGCGTGCCATGCTCGATCGGAGCGACGCCCACGATACCGTCGAATCGCAGATCTTCGGAAAGATCACCTACCTCTTATTTCTGTCGGCGATCATGCTCCAGGTGACGATATTCGTAATGCTCAAGATCGTCCCTGCCATGCAGAGGATCTTCGAGGAATTCGGCATTGAGCTGCCGAGCATGACGATCCTGTTGATCAAGATCAGCTACGGTCTGGTGAACTGCTGGTTTCTCGGGGCACCGTTCTTCCTGTTCGTCTTCTGGCTGGGGCTTGCCAGTACATTCCGCTACATGGGTGTGGGCGAGGGGGATATATGGGGCCTCGGTTGGCTGCGGCGCCGGTTACACACCGCCGAAATCATGGAAACGGTGGCCATGTTCGTCGACGCGAAACGCCCGATCACCGAAGCCTTGGCTGGCCTGGCCCACTGGTACCCGGCGGGCAATATCCGGCGCCGGCTTGCGTTGGCCCACGCAGATATTCAACAGGGGCGGGCCTGGTGCGAATCCCTGGCGAAACGCCGGCTGATTTCGCCGGCCGACGCCGGATTGCTCCTGGCGGCCGAGCGGGTAGGCAACCTGGCCTGGGCGTCGGGCGAACTGGCCGACAGTAACCGCCGGCGCTATGCATCGCGGGCCACCGCCATCGTTCAGACGGCATTCGTCGTGCTCCTCTTGGGATACGGCATGCTCGTAGCCTTCTTTTTCATTGCCAATTTTCTTCCACTTATCAAGTTGATTTCGTCGCTGATCTGATCGTGAGGGTATTGTTTTGCGATCGACGAGATGCCTGACCCAACCAGAGCCTGCCCGGCGAAGTGGTACGACGTTGATCGAAGTCGTTGCGGCCGGGGCGATTCTTGCCGTGTTGCTGATTGTCTGCGCCCAGATGCTGACCCGGACAGCCGTTCAGCAACAAGCGATCGCCAATCGGCGGGCCGCCCTCGAAATGGCCGCGAACGCTATGGAACGGGCCCGCGCAATTCCCTGGGTGGATCTCAACGCTGCGAGCCTCGCGCCAATCGCCCAGGCGGTTGCAGGCCAGGCGATGTTGCGCGGATCGCGGATCGATGTGACCGTGGACGAACCCGAATCGGACGTTCCGGCCAAACGGATCCGGGTGACCGTGGATTGGAGAGAGCAACGGGATGGAGAACAGCGCACACAGAAGCTGACGGCTTGGCGTTTTGCCGAAGGCTTGCCGGAACGGAAAGTGGCCGTCACCCCCAATCCACCGAACCGGGCGGAGGAACAGAAATGAGATTCCGCCGCGGCTTCTCGCTGATCGAATTGTTGATCGTTCTGACCGTCAGCACGGCCATGTTGATGATCGCCGTGAGCGTCCTCTATCTGTTGAAGGAGACCCAGGACAACGTCCGCGTGCGCTTCGAAGCCGGGCGCAGGATGGCACGTCTGGCCAATCAGTTCCGCGACGATGTTCACTGGGCAAACCATTTGGAGCGGGAAACGGCCGGGGCCGCACCGGTCGGCGCGGCCGTCTGGAAGTTCACGCTTGCCCCGGATACGGTCGTGCTCTACGAAATCTCGCCCGGCACCGTGCGAAGATCCCAGGCCGGTCGTGGCGGCAAGATACAAGACGACTACCGGCTCCCCGCGGGGATGGTGGCCGTGATCACGGAGCCTGGAGCGGGATCGGACGTGGCGATGTTGCGGTTGGAGGCGCCGGAGATGTCGGCCGGGCGGGCCCGCCCCGTTCAGGTTGAGGCGTTGCTGGGCTTTGCCAATCGGCATGCATCACAGGCAGATCGGAGCGGTGAGTGATGCAGTCCCCAGCAACGAGAATTTCGTCCCGCCAACATCGAGGTGCCGCCCTGGTCGTGGCCATCGTCTGCGTGAGCATTGCGGGGGCGGTAATGCTCGGCATCGTGCGCATCGCGGCGCAAGCGTACCGGGAGGTCGGGCTGGAAGAACGCCAGGCCCAAGCTCGCTGGATTCTGGAGTCCGGTGTGGACCGTGCCGCTGCGAGGTTGGCCGCGGATCGAGAGTATTCCGGCGAGAAATGGCTGCTCACCGCCGAGATGATCGGCGGAAGGTACCCTGGGGAGGTTCGAATTGAGGTCGACCCCATCGAAGGAGAGGCCGATGGGCGGCAAGTTCGTGTCGTGGCGGATTATACCGCGCGTGGTCGGAAATGAGACATTCCCCGGGCGGGAGAGTTTTGGTA
>CAYSCH010000518.1:0-779 GCA_964429355.1 uncultured Planctomycetaceae bacterium
CATCCTGGGGCGGATGATGAGTCGAAACTGGACGAACTGGAGGCAAAGCAGATCATGGGAAGTTTTCCTGTCGAATGGGAAGACACGGGGAGCGTAGGTAGGTTCGGCGAGAACTTCAGAAATCGGAGTAGGGGAGCCCCCGGCTCAACATCGCTGCCCATATGACTACCGGTTTGCTGGAATGGAAAGCTTGGCGAGGCAGTATGAGGACTGGAAGCCACGCTACACGACCGGAGCATGAAACCGTGTGAATAAACGGCAAGATTCAACGTCATTACTTGTCAATGGACTTCTGAACCTTGGTTTGCAGCGACCATTTGTCCTCTGCAATCTTGGGCAGCACGTAGCCGCCGATATGTGGATTGCCGATCCAGATGCTCTCACCTGTAAGAAACTGCCGTCCAAGACGCCATGCAACATACGAGTCCAGTATGTCGTCATCTAATTGGTCAAGCTGAGTGAGTCCATGAAATCCAAGAGTCATAGCGATTTGACGACATGCCTCAGTATTGTTTTTGTATCGTGGCATTGGGTGCGTAACGTTCTGAAGGTCTGCCCACCAGACTGCGAGGGCAACCGCTGGATGGACCTCCAGAACCCAAGTGCCACCGTTCGTGACATCTTCCTTGGTAGAAGCCAACCGGTATGGGTTTTTACCCGATCTTGAGAATGGCAGTCCCAGCACTTCACACGACTGGGACCAGTGAGGACAACCAGAAAACGGGCGAACGGAGACTGCTTTCTGGCCGACTTTGCCTTCGGTCACCCATTTTGCCACG
>CAYSCH010000518.1:789-5427 GCA_964429355.1 uncultured Planctomycetaceae bacterium
GCAGCCCGGACCACCTTGTCAGCGGGTCGATCTGAGAAACTGATTGACGGGTCGAATGATAGCGGCGAATCCCAGCAGATCAGCCAGTTCTTTCGTTGTCCACTTTCCTTCGAGATCCAATCGGCAGCATCAACGGATGAAATATGCTGTGATTTGGAGGTCGCATCGCTCCAAACGGTCAATCCTTTTGTGGGAGCAGGGTCAATGCCAGTCACTACGATTCCTGCCCTCTCCACCGTTCCCAACATCATCTCCAACGACTCCTCATCAGCCAACCGCTGCTCAAAGCCGGTTGACAATAGTGGTGCCACCTTACCCGGACTATTCCCTACTCCTTGCCAAGCAGAAGGTCGATCGCCCAGCATCCTCGCACATGCGGACCCGGCAGGCGGCAGTGATTGAGGATATCGGCGGTGTCACATCCAACGTATTCCAAGGCATTTGCCAAGTACGGCAGGCGGTCATAGGACCGGTCGTCGTAGATCGCTTGGGCGAGGTGCTGGACCTCGGGAATCTGCCAATGGGGCTCAACGCTAACAGAACGAAATGGGAGTGGTCCGAAGATGTCACGAAGAAGCCGAGTTTGCACGACCTCCTCAACAAGATTACCTCTGGCACCCCGGATGTGAGCGTCAACGTCTCCCACACCAGCGCCCACCGCAAAACCGGCCATAAATGCGGCTCGCCAGAGCGTGTCGGGATGGTGCGAGCGGAGAAGTCTCATGGCCGTTTCCGGCCAAGCATCGGGGATGCGTCCAACTTCAAGTGAAGCTTTACATGCCGATGCAAACACTACCTGAGCGTCACGGTCTGAAGATCTTCCGTCCGACAACTGTTCGGCTGCTTCAACAGCTATGCGGCTGCGTTCGTCTATTAGCAGATGCCAGACATGGCGGCAACAGGCACAGGCGAACAGCCGCAGTTTCCTCTCGCTGGCCCGGTCCCCCAAGAACTTCAGCATCGCCTTGGGATCGTTGCAGGCCAACCACTCGGCCTCGGTCATTGGTCCAACGCCTCCTGGATTGCTTTCGTTGGCTTATCCCTATCCATCGTCTGTCTCAACCTCAACCAGTTGCCGGTTCTGACGAGGGTGACATCGAAACATACAATTATTCCGATAATCCATCCTGGCCGAATTCCCGCAAGCGATCCCGAAAAGAACCAATGAGATCGGGAACGGCAAAGGTATCGGTGTTCAACCGTTGCTCCCATGACTGGCTATCAAAACTCGACAGTTGCACGACTATCTTATCGAAGGAATGTTCGTCGCTCCAGTGCATCAGGATGTTCGCCGCAGCGAGGATCGCCTTAGTAAGACCCATCATCATCTCAGCAGGCACATCCGGACTCCAATTTCGAGTGGTTTCCGTTGCCCACTGAAGCGTCATGAGCGTTGCTTTAGCAATCGGTTCTGGGGCAAGGCTGGCCAAGCAGCGTGCCGACTATGCCATGGCGACTGCTGCACAGCAACATCCAGGTGAAGCGGTATCGGTGCAGCGATGTCTGCGGGCCACTGATCGATCTCTGGAACTTGATCCAGACCGACCCGAGGACTCTGCTGGAACGGTACGAGACGATGTTCGCCGAACTGGAGGCCAGGGGCAAGGAGTTCTATCACGAGGTCCGCCGCCAGTTCAACGAGTCGGGTGATCCGTGCCAGTTCTTCTTTCTTGTGAGAACCTGCCGTATCGGATTCGTCCGCTTCACTCGGCACGGTAAATTCGGCTCGACGTTCCATCTGGGGAAACCGGCCATGCCGCCGTGGAAGATCAAACTCATGCTCGACGATTGGCATGAGCGGCTGAACGCCCACGACGTGCGGTTTGTCAGGCGGGACTACCGCCGGATCTACTCCCGGCCGGGCGATTTCCTGTACCTCGACCCGCCCTACGCCTTCCAGAACGCCCGGCTTTACTACGGCAAATTCGACCTCCAGCCATTCTTCTCCTGGCTGGCCGAGCAGAAAGGCGGCTACGCTCTGTCGCTAAACGGGTTTGTGGGAAGCGAGGACCAAAGAGTCGAGGTGCCGAGGCACCTGTACGACCAGCATCTCCAGATCTTCAACGGCTTGAGTGCCACCCGCCGCATTAACCGCCTGGGGATCGTGCCGGTGACCGACAGCTTGTACGTCAAGACGAACGGAGGCGGCTTCGTGGCTGGCCAGGGAGAGACGCTGCGGCGGTGTGGAACTTGACGGGGCGGCGGAAGGGATGGGCGGGGATCAACGGCGCATTTGCGATGTTGATCGGGGGTGAAGAGTTTCCAAGTTTCCAATTCCTGGAAAACTGGAATGCTGGAAAGCTGGAAGCCCCCCTTCGCTGAAGGCGGCGACGGGGCCCGGCTCCTCCACAGGCAACGTGACGCCGGGGATGGTGGGGGCAGGCGGCCGGAGAGGAAGCGGGGATCGGGAGCGGCCTGCGGAGAATGCGGGTTTGCCTGAGCGTGCCTCCCCGGCGGCTCCTGGACAGGCCCATCGCTCACGTCTCAAGCGGCACTTGAAGAACAGCGGCAACCACCCGGACGAGCAGCCACGAGGAGGCTGAGATGCCTAAATTGGATACACCCCGCTCGTCCCAAACATTGGATACGGAACGCGCAAAAGAAAAACGCCATAAGCTGTTCATTCTTATGGCGTTGTGAGTACGCCCGACAGGATTCGAACCTGTAACCCTCGGTTCCGAAGACCGATGCGCTATCCAATTGCGCCACGGGCGCTTGTGCGGCAGGGTGGATCATGTGCCGAACCAACGGGCTCAGTCTACCACAAAGCCGAAGAACGGGAAAGGGAAGCCCATTGGCCCGCGGGGCTGTGTCGAATGGCGACCGTGCTGCTGAACGACTTCGAGGGAGAGGGCCTCGCCACCTGGCCTTCATCTTCATGCGCGAACTGGACGTGGAAAGGTGAGTCCTGCTAAAATGCCCGCTATCCTGGCATGCATGGATTCTTGGTAAACGACAACTTCGCACCGGGTTACGTCCCATGGAATCGCGTGCGACTGCGGCCCAACTCGGGCGCAGACGTATCCCTCAGCAGAGAACAAGGAGAAACATGAGAATCGCTCTACCTTCGAACGGCACGGAAGTCGATGAGCACTTCGGCCATTGTCAGTGTTTCACCATTTTTACCATTGATGACGAGAACAAGATCGTGTCGGAAGAGGTGCTGACTCCTCCAGCGGGCTGCGGTTGCAAGTCGAACATCGTCCCGCAATTGGCCGGCATGGGGGTGACGGTGATGTTGGCCGGCAATATGGGGGGCGGGGCGGTGAACATCCTGGCAAGTAACGGGATCAGGGTCATCCGAGGCTGCAGCGGCGACGTTCGCGAAGTCGCTCAAGCGTGGCTGGCAGGGAACGTCCGTGATTCGGGGGCCAGTTGCCAGGCCCACAACTCGGGTGGCTGCTCCGGCCATTCCTGAATGAGGTTGCGGGAAAAGAAGGTGACAGCCTGCCGGCGAGGGGCCTTCTCGCGGTCCGATTTCGTGCGTGATTCACAGTGGGGGGCAATCTGTGCGACCCTCTGTTATTTGCTGCCAGCAGGGACCAGAATGGACTCGCCGGCGAGAATTCACTTTCCTGAAAGGCCCCGCACGATGACCGCCAACCGCATCTGGTCTCCGCTCTTGAAGATTCTGGTTTTGTTCTGCATTTCGGCCGTTGCGGTCGGTCAACAGACGGACCGGTCGACCGAGAACCGTAAGGCTCGTGAGAGAGAGGAATCCCAACAGCGTGCGGAGGGGTTGCAGACGATCGCCAAGCGGCTTGGCGTGGGCCCCGGGGCAACGATCGCCGATATCGGAGCGGGCAACGGCCGTGATACGTGGATCTTTGCAGAGATCGTCGGCGAGGGCGGCACCGTGCTAGCTGAGGAGATCGAAGAGGGCAAGACGAAGGGAATCCGGGAGGAGGCCAAGAAGCGTGCACTATCGCCGGTCAAGGCGGTGCTGGGCGGAGCGACCGACCCGGCCTTGCCTGCCGGTTCGGTTGACATGGCCTACATGAACCGAGTCTACCATCACTTCTCCAACCCGCGCGAAATGTTGCAGGGGATCTGGCGAGCGCTGAAGCCGGGTGGATACCTGATGATTGTGGACCAGCACCTGGGGACGTTGACCGACTGGGTACCGCGTGAGGAGCGCGCCAAGAAGCACTATTGGATTGCCGAAACTACGGTGGTCCGGGAGGCTCGCGAACAGGGCTACCTGTTTGTCGAATATGCTGAAGAAGATCTGAAGGGCAAGGACCAATTTGTCCTGATCTTCCAGCGGCCTGCCGGACTGGACGCCCCTGACCGGGATCCGGATCTGGCCTTGCCGCTCTCGCCCGCAGCCGTCAAACCGTTGCTTCCCTCTCCCGACGTGACCTGCCGGCGCGTGGCGCTGATTGCCCTGGGGGAAGGTCGCAAGCTGATTGGCCCCATGCTGAAGGCGATGCCGTGCGATGCCGTCGACATCATCCTCGAGGAGTGGGCAACTCAGAAAGATGAACGCCCGCCGTTGCCGGAAGGTATGACTCTTCCGTCGGTTCTGACGGAGAAAGGCGATCCCAAGCTGGGCGAAGATCCGATCGACGCCGTTTATTTCCTCGACACCTACCACCTGCTGTTTCACGGTCCAGAATTGCTGGCGAAATTGCGGGA
>CAYSCH010000519.1:0-5397 GCA_964429355.1 uncultured Planctomycetaceae bacterium
CCGCCGACCCGGCGATCCCGCCGAACTCTACGCCGACTCTACCAAGATCGAACTCGAACTCGGCTGGAAACCCGCCTGCAACGAAATCGACCCGATTGTCGCCACGGCCTGGAACTGGCTCAAGAACCACCCCGACGGCTATCCCCGCTGACCCACCGGGCGTCTCCGTTCTCGGTCTCGCTCACATCCGCCATGGCCGGCCCCCTGTACCGGCCAATCGCCCAAAAAATCTCCCTGTTTGGCATCGCCCATCTTGCGGATGTCTGTCAGCCGTTAGTGCAGGTCGTGGGCGGACTCCCCATACGTAGTGTCGTCGAAGGTAACGACAGCACGACAGGGATCGTCTCCAGCACGAATCCATAGGGGCCACCTCCCCATTCCACGGCCTTGATGGCAATGCAGGCACGCGGAGTGGACCACGGATAATCGCCAGATATTGGGGGGCCCCTGGCGGGCTACCAACAACAGTTGCCACCCCCCTAAGTAGCTAATTACGCTCGAAGTATGAGCGCGATTTCGCCAGATTTACCCATAATAGGGGGACGCGAGCACCATCGGCAAAGGGCTGCTCCCCAAAATGTGATTGGAGGGCTACCCCCCTGGAGAAATTCTGTTATGATAGCTTTAGGGTAAGGATAATGGTCATTTGGAGGGGAACTTGTTGGGGAATCCTCAAGACCCCCGCCAGATGACAGATGGACCACGGCTCTTCCCTGACTCAAGCGCATGATCGGAGATATCGAATGAGTACGATTCGGTTGTTGATTGCTGACGACCACGAAGTTGTCCGCAGTGGTCTGAAGACGATTTTTGCCGGCACAGAAATCGAGATCGTCGCCGAGGTAGGGACAGGGGAAGATGCCGTCAAATATGCCTTGGAAGGCAATCCGGACGTCTGTCTGCTCGATATTCGCATGCCCAAGGGCGACGGCCTGACGGCCCTCGGGCGGATCAAGCTCGACAAGCCCGACATGCCGGTGCTCATGCTCTCCACTTTCGACAACCCCACCTACATCGCCCGTTCCGTGGCCTTGGGCGCCAACGGCTACCTCCTCAAAGGTTGTTCTCGCGATGAGTTGCTGGCGGCGATTCGTTCCGCCGCTACCGGCGAGAGCGCTTGGACTCGCGATGAGTTGCGACGCGTGACCGGAGCCCTGGCAACACCCCGTCTGGCTGCCGACGTCGAGGTGCCCCTCACCCAGCGCGAGAGCGAAGTCCTCCGCCAATTGGCCTACGGCCTGACAAACAAGGAGATCGCACAGGCTCTCCATATCAGCTACGAAACCGTCAAGGAGCACGTACAACATATATTGCGGAAGATCGGTGTCTCCGATCGTACGCAGGCGGCGGTCTGGGCCGTACGAAAACAGTTGGTCTAGACCACCACTGTCGACATCTATCCGATCCATCGCAAGCGGAGCCGTGGCGTTCATTGCCGGCTCCGCTTCGCTTTTCTTGACAGCGGCTTGTTTGCCTCCCACCGAATCGGATACCATACCCGTTTCGGATCCCTTGACCACCGGCCAGGCAGCAAGGAGACCACAGTGTCGAAAGCCACGGATATCCGCCTCGTCAACGTCTCGTCGGAGACCGAGCAATTCAACTACCGGACTCCAATCAAGTTCGGCGGGCGAGTCGTCAGCGACGTGGTTCTCCTCCATGTGACCGCCGAAGTGGAAACTCGCGATGGCCGCCGCGGAAAGGGATTCGGCTCCATGCCGGTCGGAAATATCTGGGCCTGGCCGAGCACCACGACCAGTGCCGAGCAATCCCTCCAGGCAATGACCGTGCTCGGTCGGCGGCTTGCGGAGAAGGCCAACCATTACCGTGGAATCGGGCATCCCCTCGAAATCACAGACGATCTCGCCAACGACTATCCCGCACAGGCCGCCGAAGTCACCGCCCAGATGGGAATCCAGTCCATGCCGCGGCTGGCCCAACTTGTCTCAGCCAGCCCCCTGGAAGCTGCCATCCACGATGCCTACGGCAAGACACTCGGAGAGAATTCTTACAATCTCCTTTCGGCCCAATTCGTCAATCGCGATATCGGCAGCTTCCTGACCGGCGATTTCGCCGGCGAGTACCTCGATCGCTACACCTCGCGGGTGCCCAAGCCGACAATGCCCCTTTATCACCTGGTCGGCGCCCTCGACCCGTTGACCGATACGGACATTTCCCAGCGGATCAACGACGGGCTGCCGGAAACGCTTCCTGAATGGATTGCCGCCGACGGATTGACCCATCTGAAAATCAAACTCAACGGCGATAACCTCGACTGGGACGTCCAACGAGTCGTCTCGGTGGAACGGGTGGCCGCCGAGGCGCAGGCCGCCCGAGGCCGCAGCACCTGGTACTACTCGGCCGATTTCAATGAGAGATGCGCCAACGTCCAGTATGTGCTCGATTTTCTCGCCAAGGTGCGGGAACAGGCCCCCCGGGCACTCGCCCGTCTCCAGTACATCGAACAGCCCACTCACCGCGACCTGAAGGCCAATCCCGACAATCGCATGCACGAAGCGGCCAAGATCAAACCGGTCGTAATCGATGAATCGCTCGTCGATCTCGAAAGCCTGCTCCTCAGCCGAGAACTGGGGTATTCCGGCGTAGCCCTCAAGGCATGCAAGGGACATACCGAGGCCCTGCTGATGGGCGCTGCCGCCCAGAAATACCGCATGTTTCTCTGCGTGCAGGACCTCACCTGCCCCGGCGCCTCGTTCCTCCACTCAGCCTCGCTCTCTGCTCGAATTCCGACCGTGGCCGCCATCGAAGGCAACGGCCGCCAGTACTGCCCAGCTGCGAATGCCCCGTGGGCGAAACGGTTTCCCACCATGTTCGACGTCACCGACGGAACGCTCGGAACCGCCGCCCTCAACGGCCCAGGTCTGGGATTCTAAATGGCCTTAACCGCGTGGGCTTGCCCCGCGCTCGGTTCCTCTCCCCACAGACACACCACAACACGTGATAGCCGCGTGGGCTTGCCCCACGCTTGGTTCCTCTCCCCACAGACACACCACCACACCTGATAGCCGCGTGGGCTTGCCCCGCGCTCGGTTCCTCTCCCCACAGACACACCACCACACCTGCATGCACGTGGAGAGTTTCGAAAATGAAACCCCTTCGCACAGTCGTCGACCGCCCTCGGGGAGTATCATCGATCCCCACGAGCCTTCAGCTCGGAATGCCCCCCTCATATTCCTCCGTCCTCCCGCTCCGTCCTTCGCGGCTAATGGAGGTAAATCGGCAGCGGCGTCACTTCTTCGCTCTCGGGCACGAAGCAGGGAATCTCGATGTCGTCGACCTGACTGGCGAGCATACGAAGCATATCTTCGCGGAGCGTCGCGTCGTTGATGGTCTCTTCGAAAAGCTGGAGCCGCGACGAACTCGACTGGAGGTCTTCTGACCAGAAAGGCCGCTCTTGGTCGCGGCGGAGTAGTTCCAACAGCAGACTGCCGTGGGCCTCCGTGGCCTTTTGTCCCGTGTCGTGCCCGCCGAAGCCAAACCGCCCGCCTTCGATAATTGGCAGGCGCTCGCCTGCCTTCTCTGTGAAGACAATCTGCATGACAACGGGGGCGTCACGGATGACCTTGAAGCCTTCCCGTTCCAGCCGCTTGCCGAGGGCCTCGGCCAAGGCGGTTTCGGTCTTCTGGCGATCGCCTCGCAGCCCTTCCAGTTGCATTCGCAACGAAACTGCCTGCCCCGGCCGCAGTATGGCCGGTTTGTCGGAATTCATATAGGCGAGCGCCTCGTCGATCTCTTTCCACGGGATGTGAAAAGTCGTCATCTGGTCGCGACTGCCGAAAAACCCGAGAAGCCGGTTCTCATCCAGGGGAACTGGCTGGGCATCGATTCCAAACGGCGGCGCGGCGACCAGCACGACGCGGCCTGCCTTGCGGTCGATGACATACCCGTTCACAATCCACCCCCGTCCGCCCGGCAGCCAGTGCACGCCGACATCGATTCCGAAACCAGTCATATTGATGAAGCGGTCGAACACGAGCTTTCCGCGGTTGTCCCAGCAGAGCAGCCGTGGTGAGGGGCGCTCGGTCACGGCAACCAGTTCCTCCCCACCAGGCGAAAATGTGAGCGTCTTGAGCTCGTGGTAGACCCAGCGGATCTCGTTTTGGGCGGCTGCGTTGAACGTCTTGCGGCTCGATTGGCGACGGCTCCGGGAATCGGTCTCGGACGCGTCGTCTTGCAGCACTCCGGGAACCGGCGGAGGCGCCTGCATCACCGCCACCTGACGGCCCGACTTCGAGGAGAGCACGACGACACCATCGTCCCAGACGCAGGCCAGAAAGCGTCCATCAGGCGAAAACTCCATTACCTGGCAAGTCCGGTCAGGGATTTCGATAGTCTTGACCTGCTGACCCGACTCAACATCCCATATCTGAAGCGCCAACTCATCAGCCCGGATCCCGACCGCAAGGTAGCGATTGAGGGTGAACAGGATGTGAGTGAAATACTGGTCTTCTCCGGCGGGTACTTCCAGAACACGCTTGCCCGTCACGGCATTCCAAACCATCACCTTGGCCGGCTCGTTGCCGTCCTCGGTCTTGATCAGGGCGAAGTACTGCCCGTTGCCCGAAAGAGACCGCATGTTGCTGAAGGGCATCTTGCCTTCCAGTTCGCAGACCTTCCGTCCTTGTTTCAGATACCAGACGCTATTGCCGTCGATCAGCGCGGGGCACCCCACACGCCCTAGCGTAATCCTCGCGCCGGCAGCACGCCCGGCAGGAATCGCGATCATATCGCTCTGGCCGGACCAATCCGGTCCCGGCGGCTGCTCGGCGGCAGTTCCCCAATCAGCTCCCTTGCCGATGCCGGCGCCCGAGGTGGTGGAGGTGGTGCCGTCGGGCTGCTCCTGAGCCATGACCTGGCCGGAGACAAGCAGGCAAGCGATTGCAGCCGCCACGACACTGTTCCGTAGCAACGAAAACATGGCCCCGCCTTTCATGTCGAAAAGAACGAGATGTTCACCATCCACGCGGCGTGCGCCGCAGCTGGCATTCCCAAGGGGGGGCGATTCCTGCCCGCACTCCCACCCGTCTTCTCGGCAGTCTACCACGTCACGACGGCTGATCGCAAGTAAGGTAGGGCGACACTGCCAGGGCAGTTAAACAGGACGGGGCTAATACCCAGCGCGCCGTTGACGGTGCAGCGTGCGCCCCAACTGGTTATCTTGTCGATTCACGGGCCGCCGCACAATGGGCACATGACCTCACCAGGGTTCCCCGGAGCCCGTGACGGGAACCAGCGCCCTCTGAGAGTATCATCGATGCCCTCGAGACTTCCGGTCAAAATGCCCCCCTGGGTCTGAGTGGGAAAAATTTACCCTGGTCGCGTTCGCCACAGAGTTTCAAGAACGCTGCCGGTGAGCCACCCGCCCGTGGCGCGATC
>CAYSCH010000520.1:0-5378 GCA_964429355.1 uncultured Planctomycetaceae bacterium
TGGGCCGGCACAGCAAGTTGGAGGTCGGCACCGGCGAGGCCATGGTCGACCAGGCCGTGGCGATGCTTGATGCCCTCTACGATTCCGCCCCTCCCCTTCGCCGCGGCCTCTCCTAAACGAAAGAGCTAGACGGGACAGGTCTAATTTCCGCCGCCGTCCAGCCTCGCGCTCCATCTCCCTCCCCTGCCCCGCCGGGCCCGCCCTCGCTCACCTGATTGAGCCTTCAGCAGACGCAGATCGGCGATGCTTGCGTGGAGCATCTCGGCCGGTTGAAGACGCTTGCGGAACTGGATGTGTCGCGAACCCAGATCACCGAGAAGGGTCTGACTCGTCTGCGCGAGGCGCTGCCGGCGGTAAGTGTCATCCGTTGACGGAGGGCCGCCTGCCGGCGGTCGTGACCCCATCGATTGATTGGGTCGCACGGCGATTGGGGGGGGAATCGCCCTGTCCTCGCTCGGCAATCTGGGGACGCCTTTAATTTCAGAGTCCGCAGCGATTCCGACAATTCCCGCCCGCCCCGTATCAAGTCATGCGACCTTCACGGCGCTGTGTTTCTCAGCGATCCTCGCGAGCCGTCTGCGGTTGCCAACGGTCGTCTTTTTCGAGCACGGATCGCGGGCCGGCCCCGAGCAGCCATTGCCGTGCGGCGGCATCGTCTCGAAGATAGGTGTCCCAAAACGCGGTCGAGAGGGCCAGGATCGCGCGGTGGTGGTTCGGATTGCGTTTCTCTTGGTCACCCGGGAGGGCGCGATCGGTGAAGGCCGAGTGTTCGGCGTTGTGCAGCACGAGTTCGAATTTGTCGATCGTTGCCGGCAAGTTCGGAAAGACATCGAGCCGCGACGCCGCGTCTATGTTGCCGATCGGCGCAGTGTCCTTCGTGCCTGTCATCAGCATCCAGGGAATCTCGACCGACGCGAACGCCGCAGCCGGATCACCGCGCCGGGGGTTGCTCGGACTGAGGGCGAGTGCAGCCCGGATACGCCTGTCGGTGTATCGCTGCCCGACCAGTCCCACTGACTGGCCGCTGACGGCCTGCGTGGTCGCCGCACCGAAAGAATGCCCGGACATACCGACGCGGGGCCTATCCAGACGCCGGAAAAGCCGGTGGTCTTCTTTTTGATTCCAGGCGTCGAACTGGTCGAGCACGCATACCACATCCTTCACCCGGAGGATGAAGTTTTGCAGCGAGATGGCCCGATTCATGGCGTCCATCCGCCTGGCCTCCGGCTGATCTCTCCAGACCGAATCGTCACTGCCGGGGTGCTGGAGATAGACGACCACATAGCCCCGAGCCGACCAGTGCTGACCCAAGTAGGCGGAGCCGGCTCGCGTTCCGCCCAGGCCGTGGCTGACGAGAATCACGGGAGCCGGCTGGTTGGCGACAGGAAGATACACTCGCACCGGTACATCGCGACCTCGCGTCGGGTCGTGCACGGTGAGATCAAGAGGCTCTGCGGCAACGCTGGTCGGCAAAACGAGGGGATCGTACCGGTCTGCACCCGCGGTCGTGGATGCCAACAGGACGGCAAAGAAGACCGTGGGAACGCGGCAGGTTATCATGGCAGGGGACCTTAGGTCCAATCGGGCGCTACGTAGCAGAGCATCGCGTGACCAGGAAGGAGGAACCTGGCCGGCTCAGGCAGTCCCGGCCCGTCGAGGGCGGGAAAGATATCGTTGGGCTCGCGTGCGGCCGTGTCGACGAACTTGCGCCAAGGCAGGTACTGGACTACCGGGGGAACGATAAACTCCTGGTCGTGTGGGCCGCCATGGCACATGATCATAAGGTGGTAATTGGGCACAGTGGCTGCGGAAGTGCGTGGCACGGCGCTGAGCACACAAATGAGGTTGCGATTCTCGTCTGCCCAGTTGACCGGCCCGCCGTTGGCAGCGAACCAGCTCACATCAGGCAGTCCCCCCTCACAGAACGGCCTGCCCGTGAGGAATTTGGGCTGGCGCACATTGCGTTGGGACCTTCGAAACGCAATCAGGCCGCGCACGAACCGGACGAGTCCTTCGTTCTTTCGATGGAATCGCCAGTCCAGCCAGGAGATGGGATTGTCCTGGCAATAGGCATTGTTGTTGCCCCCTTGAGTGCGGCGGAATTCGTCTCCTGCCACAATCATGGGCACACCCTGACTGAGAAGCAGAGTGGCAAAGAAGTTGCGCATCTGGCGGCTTCGTACGGCGCAGATTTCCCGTTTCCGCGTGGGGCCTTCGCAACCGTAGTTGCAGCTTTCATTGTTGTTGTCGCCGTCGCGATTCTCTTCCAGGTTCGCTTCGTTGTGCTTCTGGTTGTAGCTGACCAGATCGTTCATGGTGAAGCCGTCGTGGGACGTGACGAAATTGATGCTGTTCACCGGGCGGCGTCCCCCCGGCTCGTACAGATCGCTGGAGCCGGCCAGCCTCGTTGCCAGCGCGCCGGTCATGCCGGGATCGCCACGCCAGAACTTACGGACGTCGTCGCGGTAGCGGCCGTTCCACTCGGCCCAGCGCAGACAGCCGAAGGTTCCCACCTGATATCCGCCTGCGGCATCCCAGGCCTCGGCGATAATCTTCGTGTCGGCCAGGAGGGGATCCTCGGCAATCGCCTCGATCACCGGTGGATTGGCCACCAGATTGCCGGCCCGGTCGCGGCTGAGGATGGAGGCGAGGTCGAAACGGAAGCCATCGATGTGGTAATTGTGAACCCAGTGGCGGAGACAATTGAAGATCATCTCGCGGACAATAGGGTGATTTCCATTTACGGTATTCCCGCAGCCAGAATAATTCCGGTAGTACTTGCCGCCGTCCAGCAGCATGTAGTAGACCTGGTTTTCCAGGCCTTTGAAGCTGATGGTCGGACCGTGCTCATTGCCCTCGCAGGTGTGGTTGAACACGACGTCGAGAATCACTTCGATCCCGGCCTGGTGCATGGCCAGCACCATCTCTTTGAACTCCCGCACCTGGGCTCCCGGTTCTTCGCTAACCGCGTAACCGCGATGAGGCGCGAAGAATGCCATCGGGTCGTAGCCCCAGTAATTGGGACGTTCGGGAGTCTGGCCGATGCAGTCATTGATGGGGAATTCATGAACGGGCATCAATTCGACGGCCGTGATTCCCAGGGATCGCAAATAGGGGATCTTTTCGATCAACCCCAGGTAGGTTCCGGGGTGTTTCACGCCGGACGAGCGAGATTTTGTGTAACCGCGTACGTGCGTCTCATAGATGATCGTTTCGGACAGGTCGCGGCGGAGGTGGCGGTCTCCTTTCCAGTCGAACTCGTCGTCAATCACGACACACTTGGGCGGCCGAATGATCCCGTCGTTGGCCGGGAGGAAGCATCCGGCGAGGGCCTTGGCATAGGGATCGATCAGCCGAGCTCGCCCATCAAATCGATGCCCGATATCCGGGTCCCAAGGACCGTCCGCCTGGAAGTGATAAAGCTGGCCGGGCACCATCCCTGGCACGAAGACGCTCCAAATGTCTCCCCAGCGATTCAGGTCCCGGTCAAAATCAATGATTTCGTAGGGATCGGGGTCTTTCACGTCGTTGTAAATCAGGACCCGCATGGCTGTCGCGGAACGGCTCATGACGACAAACTGAACGCCATCGTCATGAACGATCGCCCCGTAGGGCAGCGGATACGTGAATTTAAGGGTCGGCAATCGCTCGAAAACAAGGGCGGGATCGACAGACCTTGGAGCGGGAAAGGCCAAATTGCCCGGATACCACTGATTGAGATCTAAAGCCATGGTGCGTTAAACAGAATGGGATCTAGCGGTTACCGAATCGAGGAAAAAACGAAAGGCCGGGCAGATCGCGCAAACAAAGGCAGTATCTTCGGTGTCTCAAGGCTGTGGGAAGGCCGGTCCCCACAGCCCAAGAGTTCGAAGATACCGTGACGCTCGGTCCCCAGACGAAAAATCTGGCTACAGCCCGGCCCCGCGATAGTCCTAGCTAGATCCTATTCTTCGACCGTCACCGAGGAGAAATCGAGTCGCAAACCATCGTGTCGGGCATACGGAAGAATTGGCGCAAAGGGAATGGGTGGAAGCTCTTGCGAACGAAACGGCCCGATATTTAACCCGGTTTCCGCAGATCAAATATCTCGAATGCCCCGAAGGGACCGTTGATGGGTTGGGGAAAGTCACTCCATCGTCTTGTGGAAAACGGCGTGGCAATCGTCGCAACTCTTCTGAAGAGCATCCATTGCGGTTTTGGCAGCTTCTTCATTTTTGGCGTGAGCTGCCTTGTTCAGCGCCCCTGCAGCGCTCCGCATATCCGTGCAGTACTTGTACCACTCGGCGACCTTGTCGGGGGCTTCGGTTTCGTCGGCATTGGCCAGACTGGCTTGACTGATCGCAACCAGCGCGGCCGATTTGCCCTCAAGGGACGGTGCCCCTCGTTCGAACCTGCGCATGTAGGTCTTCATGCGGGTGTTGATCAGTGGAACTTCGAGCATCAAGCAACGGAGGTTGGCCACCTTGCCCCACTTGAGCTTGGAAGGATCGCCGTTGGCCGCCAGCGCCGATTTGACGGCTGCAACTCCCACCTTGGCGGTGGCATGATCCTTTGCCACGGCCAACTCCTGACAAGCTTTGATCAGAACAGGGGTAGCCTTCCGCAGCGGACTGTCCTGATCGTGGAGTCCGATGGCCAGAGCGATCGCGGCGAGGCTATTGGCACACCGCTGGACCTTGTCCACGGAATCGTCAAATTCCGCCTCGTCTTCCAGGCATTCCTCAAGTTCTTGTACGTAAAACTCTACTTGATCGACAAGGTCGTCAACAGGCATCAAGGTGGAAAGCGCCGGGGCCTGCGGCGGATCGGCCGCCTGCAAGTGGCCCAGGGGGGCAAGAATTGCGACTGCAACGAGGATCTCCACAAGGCGGAACAGTCTCTTCGACATCATGCAACTCTCCTTCGTACATGGTTCCGGGGCGCCCCGCGGGGAAAAATCGCTGTTTCCGCAGAGCTTATTGATGTTTGCCTGGGGAATGGCCGGCCAGTCAACCTATTTGGCCCATTTGCCGGCCTCCCGCTGGTCGACCCCGGCTCATTCGCCATAGGATCAGTAGTAGTCTGTCAATTCGGTCCCCACGTGTCAAGAATTCTGGAAATCCACGAGAACTCGGAGCGAGAATGCAGGCGGTTGCCCGGAGGGATCCGATAGGGGAGCCAGAAAAAAGAAAGCGGATGGCGAGCAAGGGGGAAGCTCGTCATCCGCTAGGGGGAGATTGCACAACGGGAGGTTTGGATGACAGCCACCAGATGGGAGGGAGACTGGTGGCTGTCGGAGGTGCTTGTCGTATCCGACAACCTTGATACGAGCGGACAAGCCAAGTGGTTCGAGATCGTCAGGTTTTTTTTCGGCTTGGCTATTTCCAGGCCTTCGGCCC